>QIGN01000112.1 GCA_003228955.1 Hyphomicrobiales bacterium | reverse complement strand
GGTTGCAATCGCATTGGCCGCGTCCGTACCCAGATTGCCTCCACCTTCCTGCGTGGCAATTGCATCCACCGTGAGGGTGGACGTTGTGCCGGTGACCGAGGTCAGGGATGTCGGGTTGAACCCGGCAGTCGTTGCACCCGTAACGGTCGTTGACGTGACAGGGCCACTTGTCTGAAGTGCCTGACGGGCCGAAGCCTGTGCACTCTCAACCAGGTCCGTAATGGACGAAAGGCCTTTGTCAGCTGCCCGAACCGTTTGCAGGGCGTTGCCGACCGAGTCGAGCAGACGATTAAGGTCGTTTGCACGCGTGTTCAGCGAAGAAGCGGTAAAGAACGCCGTCGGATCGTCAAGGGCGCTGTTCACCTTCAGGCCTGTCGAGAGGCGGTTCTGCGTCTGCGACAAAAGGCTGGCGGTGTTCTGCAACGATAACAGGTTGTTGCGGACCGCCGAGGATAGAATAATGTCAGACATTGCTTACGTTTCCTTTACTAGGTTACTTGATACGCATGCCCCTCCTGGAGCATTTCATTCATCATCGCGAATTAAGCCTAATGGGGCCTTAACGGCCGCCCCGCCCAAAGCAGGCGTTTGGCCGTTAATGCCGTGGCTTTCACGACGATTTCCTAGCTGACGAAAGATTCCCCTGCCAGCTAGAGACAGTTTTAGGCCGCAAGGGGAAAAGTGTGGTTAATGGGAAGCGGAGTGTGGTGACATGGTTAACAAAACGTCACCATACTGCGGCACAGGCGCCGGAACGGCGTTTTCTCCCGTTTATGAGTCCATGACCTAGGTAGGACCCTAAAGGACCGTGTTTACCGATATGGCCGCCGGGCGCGCGGACGCGCCAGTCGAAACATCCGCATCCTGTCCATAAACCTCCGGCCCGGAGGTGCGTGCGCCGGCCTTGGCGGCGATCGTATGGAGGAGCGACTCCGACACTGCCTTCATGGCCACCAGCGCGTCCTGATTGGCGTCGATGGATTTTTTCAACTGCGCGTGCTGGTCCTTGATGGCGTCTATCTCTTCAGGCGCCGCCATCATGATAAATTCCGCATCGCGGCGAAAAACGGACATATCGCGGGTCAGAACCGCATTCAGGGCGGATTTGCGCAAATACAGCGAATTGATTTCGCGTGGCTTTCCCTGTTTGAGCAGGGCCGTTTCGCGATCCAGCAGGCCAACGAGCTCGGCCGTTGTCCCAAGAAGGCGCGCGCAGAGCGCTTTCGCGGCTTCCGCGGTTTCAATTCGCGGAATATCCGCGCTGGGGGTCAGGTTTTGTGTTTGCGTCATTGTTGTGCGCCCTCCTGAAGCGCGATCAGGTCACGGGTGATCTCGTCTGAGAAGCCAAGCCCGCCATTTTGCGAAATTTGCTCGGCGTACTGGGTCACGAGCAGCGAGCGGTAGGTTTTCTCGGCCGAACCACCGCCAAAGGGCCCGTCGGTTTTGACTCCCTCAAACATGCCTTCCAGCATCGTGTTCAGGAATACAGCCTCGAATTCCTCTGCCGCCTGGCGCGCGGCGGCTTCACTGCCGCCGGCTGCCGCCCCTTTTATGGACTGGGGGCTGGCCGGGCGGGCCATCTGGGTCAGGACATTGGCCAGTGTGGGGTCCATTACATCACCTCGATTTCGGCCTGCAAGGCGCCGGATGCCTTGACTGCCTGGAGAATTGAAATCATGTCCCGCGGCCCGATGCCAAGCGCATTGAGCCCGTCGACCAACTCGCGCAGGGTCACGCCCTCGGGGATTACGGCCAGTTTGTTGTCGCCCTCATCGTCCGCGGTTATTTGCGTGCGCGGCACAACCACGGTCCGGCCTGTTTCGGACAAGGGGTTTGGCTGGCTCACCTGCGGGGCTTCCGTAACTGTAATGGTCAGATTTCCCTGGGCTATGGCGACGGTAGAGACGCGCACATCGCGCCCCATTACGATTATGCCGGTCGATTCATCGATCACCACCTTCGCCGTCTGGTCCGGTTCGATCCGTAATTGCTCAATGTCGGTGAGCATTTCAACGATCGACCCCTTGTATTCCTTGGGTAATTTCAGCGCCACAGTGCCCGGATCGCGGACAGTGGCGGTGTTGAGCGCCGTGAATTTGTTGATTGCGGTGGCTATGCGCCTCGCCGTCGTCAGGTCGGGATTGCGCAGCGCAAGGCGCATGGCGCGCAGATTGGTAAGGCTGAAAAGAATTTCACGCTCGACAATGGCGCCATTGGCTATGCGCCCGACGGTCGGGACACCGCGCGTGATGGATGCGGCGTCTCCCTCCGCCGCGAAACCGGCAACCGCCACCGAACCCTGGCCGACGGCATAAACCTCGCCGTCCGCGCCGTGCAGCGGCGTTACAAGAAGCATACCGCCCTGCAGGCTATCTGAATCCCCAAGCGCACTAACAGAGATATCGATGCGCGTGCCCTGGGTTGCAAAGGGGGGAAGGTTGGCGGTGACCATCACGGCCGCCACATTCGCGGTGCGCAGATCCGTGTCCCGTGTATTGATGCCGAGCCGCTCCAGCATGGCCTGGAGACTCTGCCGGGTGAAGGGGGAATTGCGCAGTGAGTCGCCGGTGCCGTTCAGGCCAACGACGAGCCCGTAACCAACAAGCTGGTTTTCACGTATTCCTTCAAAATCCACAAGATCCTTGATCCGCGATGCGGCATTGGCGGGGGCGGACATAAATTGGATCAGGCACGCCAGCATGACGGCCAACGCGGCCGCAAGCGCCCTTGGGTGCCCAGTGTCTAGGCAGTAGAGTTTCGATTGCGTGGCCAAGGCAGTTCTCACCTGGAAAAATTGATGCGATCACGAGGGCTTGTGCCCTTCACCGGAGGCATAGCGAATGCCATGCCAGAAATTACAGAGATAAGAAAATTATAAATCGTTGTTTTAACGCACTAAAAACAGATGAAGTGGAAGGGTGCACTCGTTCCTCCAAGCAAAATCTGCCGCCAGCTAGGCAAAAATTTCCGGGCTTTAACCCATCATTAAGCATGTGGGGCGAAATATCATATGGTCACGGAACTCCATTGCGGAGACGCAAAGCGATGCGCGTTACACAAGCACGGCGTTCAAATGCAGGTAAGGAAGCCCGGAGAGCGCGCGGACCTGGTGCGAGCAACCGCCCGTTCCAGCTTCCCGATGCGCGGCCGGTACAATCGCGCGCTGAACCAGCCATTCCGGCCGCAGTGGCGGGTGTGGGCACGATCATTGCGCTGCAAGCTGTTGAAGAGCCCTCCGAGCGCCGTCGCAGGGCGGTTGAAACCGGTGACAGGATACTGGATTTGCTGGATAAAATGAAAATCGCATTGTTGTCCGGCGAGGTCAGTGTGAGCGACCTCGATACGCTGAAAAGGACAATTGGGCGTCAGTTGGATCTGGAGAGCGATCCGGAGCTGAACGAAATACTCAAGCAAATCGATCTGAGAGCTCGTGTGGAACTCGCAAAGATCAGGGGCAGGGCGGCCTGATGTTGCTCTAGCTGCGACTGTCGCGGAATTTTTTGGGCCCCTCATATTGCAATTACTGTTTTCAGATTTCTTGACTTGTAACCCGACATCCTTAAATACGGTGCACGCGCCCGCCGGTATGCACACCGAATCATTCCGCAATCGGGCGGGCGCCGCTGATCGCTGGATCAGGCAGGAAAACCCTTAGGTGACTGGCTTGGATTCATGACCAAAAAATCTAAACCAAAGACGAAACCAAAGGCCAGGCCCAAACAGGCCGCCAAAAAGAAGCCGGCTTCCGCGGCCAAGCCGAAATCCGCGCCAAAGCTGTCGCGCAATTACAGGCCTTCCGCCAGCGAACCCTTCATGAACAAGCGCCAGAGAACCTATTTCCGCGCCAAACTCACAGCCTGGAGAGAAGAAATACTGCGGTCCAACCGCGCGACGTTGCAAAATCTGCAGGAAGAGTCTGAAAAGCACGCCGATTTGGCGGACCGCGCGACTTCCGAAGCCGATCGGGCGCTGGAATTGCGCGCCCGGGACCGCCAGCGCAAGCTGATTGCGAAAATCGACGCAGCGCTGGAGCGGATCGGTGAGGGAACCTATGGCTTTTGCGAGGAAACCGGTGAGCGGATCGGGCTGAAGCGGCTCGATGCGCGCCCCGTCGCCACTCTCAGTCTCGAAGCGCAGGAGCAGCATGAGCGCCGGGAGCGGGTCTACAGCAACGACTGAATTTTCCCGGTTCGAACTCAAAAGCCCCGCGCCCCGATAGGAGAGGTCCGGGGCTGTTTTGCGGCGGTTTTTTTGATGAAACCGCAAACCAGGCCGCCCGCTCCCCCTTGCCCAGCCACCCCAAGGGTCCCATTGCGGGGTGGTTGGGCAAGGGGGGAGCGGGCGGCCTGGGAATATTTAAGTGAGCTTCTTTAGAACGGCAGAAGGATATCCAGAATCTGCTGGCCGTAACGTGGTTGCTGCACGTCCGTAATCTGCCCCTTTCCGCCGTAACTTACACGCGCCTCGGCGATCTTGGAAATTGGCACGGTGTTCTCCGACGTGACGTCCTCGGGACGCACGACACCGGCGACGATCAACTCGCGAAGTTCATAGTTTACACGAATCTCCTGCCGTCCCTCGATCGCCATATTGCCGTTGGGCAGGACCTGGGTAACGACCGCCGCGATTTTTGTCGTGATTTTCTCTTCCCGGTCGATGCCGCCTCCACCTTCACTTTTGGAGTCGCTTGTGGCGCGGACGAAGTCGCTAAGGTCGACGTCGTCGAGTTTGACGCCCGGCGGCAGGACCTTTCCAAACAGCTTCGCGAGTTCCCACCCGCCAAGTTTTGGAATGCTCGCGCTTTCTTCATTGTCGCGGTTGCGTTTGGAAGTGTTGTCGAATTCCGCCTTGTCGGTGATTTCGACGATAACGGTCAAAATATCGCCAACCCGGCGCGCGCGCTGGTCTTCAAAAAAGGCGCGTGCCCCCGTACGCCACAGCGAGTTAGGGCTGTAGCTGACCTTTTCAGGCACAGGCATTGGCATTGAAACGGGCCGGTAGCCCGACTGCATCACGGGATTTTCTATCGCCGAAAGTTTTGGCGTTTCGCCAACATCCTTGAGCCGCTCAACATAACTGCAGCCTCCCAGACTCACTGTTACCAGCGCCACTAACAAAAACCGCTTGAACTGCATATGACTGTCTCTTCCTCAAACTATCTGATGACAAATGAATTCCGGCCGCCCGTGCCGTCCGTAGTGCGGACCGAGCGGACGGGTTGCGTGGAAAGACTCGATACTGAAACTATTCCGGTGCCTGTCACGACCGCCTCAATGGTTCTTTTTGATTGGACATTGAGGATCGAAACCGTCCGGCCCCTTGTTCCGTCCCCAAGCGCGCGCCCCTTCGATTTCAGGGTCAGCCCGGGGGTTTGATAGACAATGGTGACGGTATCGTTGCGCTTCACCAGCTTGGGATATTCCAGGTCGGATTTTCGTATCGGCCGGCCCATGATGAGGCGTTGTCTCGCGGCCATGCCAACAACGGCGTCAATATCTTCGGCCGCATTGGCGGAAACGCGCGTGCGTGGCAGACTTGCGGTCTTGAGGTCCTCGGCGACGATAGTGGCGCCGCGTTCAATGGCGCGGGCAGGGACGATTGCTTCGACAGAAGGGAAGGCCCGGCCTGCAAAGGCCTTGTCAGTGGCCTGCTGTTGTCCTCCCGGGAAGGAAATGACTGCTCTGAATTTACCGGTTCGGGTATTCAGATCCAGACGTTTGACCTGCGCCGGAGACTTGATTCGCGGGTCGATGTAGAACGGCTTTGCCCGGCGGCTGAAGGACACTGTCCAGTCCTCATCCTCACCAGCGGCGCGCTCCTGGATCAATTTCCGGATTTCGTCCAGGGAAACGAGCCGGCCGGGTCTTTCCACCGCAACTTCCCCTATGCGTCCGGGGTTGCGCCAGTTCAGTCCGTGCTGACGCGCGGCGGCCGCCACACGGGCGGCGCCCACGAAGCCATTGGTGCCAAGTTCGGGGGCGCGAAACACCGGAGCATCCGACGCATCGCCGGCATTTTCGAACAGATCACCGAGGGTCACCAGATCGGAAAACACCTTGATCTGTTCTCTCAGCAACGGGTCGTCCTGGGCGCGAACGGTGGTATTGGCGAGGGTGCCGGCAAGGCAGGCGAACAGTACAAAAGCGGCCAGCCGTCTAAGATTTCCCATTGTTTTTATTGAGATTTTCATAGCCGTCCTATCTCAGAATATTCGTGGTGGCGGACATCATTTCATCGGCAGCGCTGATGACGCGTGCGTTCATTTCATAGGCACGCTGCGCTGAAATCAGATCGGATAATTCGGAGACCGCGTTAACGTTCGCCGATTCCAGGAACTTCTGCAGGAGATCGCCAAACCCCGCGTCGCCCGGCGATCCGGTGGTCGCCGTACCGCTGGCGGGCGTTTCCAGGAACAAATTGTCGCCGATGGCATTCAGGCCGGCTTTGTTGATGAAGCGGGAGAGTTGAAGCTGACCGACTTCCGTAGGTGTGGTCGCGGTGCCAACGACCACTTCCACGCCGCCGGACCTGTTGATGGTGATTGAGCGGGCATTGTCGGGAATCGTAATTCCGGGGTCCACCTGGTAGCCGTCGATGGTCACCATCTGCCCCTGCGCGTTCAGCTCGAAAGACCCGTCCCTGGTATAGGCGGTCTGGCCGTTCGGCAGAGAGATGGCAAAGAAACCCTCGCCGCGGATTGCAAGGTCAAGCTCTTTTTCCGTGTTGGCCAGATTGCCCTGGCTCATGATGCGAGAGGTGGCGCCGGTCTTGACGCCATAGCCGAGCTGGATACCGGTGGGGACAACCGTGCCGGCGTCAGACGACGCGGAGCCCACCCGGCGCAAGTCCTGATACAGCAGATCCTGAAACTCAGCGCGGACCCGCTTGAAACCGGTCGTACGCATATTGGCGATGTTGTTGGAGATGACCTCGACATTCAACTCCTGGGCCATCATGCCCGTGGCTGCTATCTGCAGGGCCTTCATTGCGTTGGTTCCTTTCTATTTTACCGGGCTTCTTGCACCGCTGAAGGGATCTAACCCCTTGGCGGCGTGCCGAGTTGTTCAATGGCCTGACGGCGCAGGTCCTGCTCGCGGGAGAGCATCTGCGAAATGGACGTGTAGGCGCGCACGGTCTCGATCATCCGGGTCAGTTCGGATATGGGCTGAACGTTGGATTTCTCCACGACCCCCTGCAGGACGCGAACCTCTTCCGCCGGCTCGGGTTGCTGGGTTGACGAAAACAGCGTTTCGCCTTCCTTGCTCAGCGCGGCATTGTTCTCGAACTGAACCACGCGCAGGCGGTCCTTGGTGCCCTGATCCGTGGAAATCGTGCCGTCTTTGGCTATCTGGATGCCGATTTCGTTTGGCCCGATTGTGATCGGCCCTCCGTCACCCAGCACCGGATAACCAGCCGGTGTGACCAACTGGCCCTCGGCGTCAAGTTTCAACTGGCCGTTGCGCGTGTATCGTTCGCCGTCTGGCGTTTCGACAACCAGCCAGCCGTCGCCGGACAATGCCACATCGAGCTCATTGTTGGATTGCTGATAGGCGCCTTCCCGAAACGACAGATAGGTGGCGGAATCGAGAACATAAGAAAGGCGTTTGTCGGGTCCGGTCTGCTCATTCATCCGGGCGACCGGCATCAGATACTCTTCAAACAGCATCGTACCGGCCTTGTACCCGGCAGTGTTCATATTCGCGAGATTGTTGGCGACAACGCTCATCTGCCGCTTGAGGGCGACCTGCCGCGATAATCCAATCAGAATTGCATTTTCCATGTCGTGCGTTCCGCTTTGCGTTAGAGGCGCAACGCCGCAACGCAAAACAACCGGACACAACGGGCCCGAGAGCGGCGCCAATGAAAACTGCATGGACCATGCCATATGTTTTTTTGTTATATTTCAATTGTTTGCGGAAAACCGGGTGGGGGCATTGCTGCCGAAGCGGCAAATTTGGCCCGGCAAAAATTGCCGCATCGCCGCCTGATCGAAACCATTCGTTAACCATGAGGCCCATAAATGGATGGTGAGACCGCATGAAGGCGGGGGAACCATCGTTCCCGCCTGGAAGCGGGTGAAGATACCTTTGGCATAGGTGGTAGAGATGGCTGAGGCTGAAGAAGATACAAAAATCAAGGATGAGTTGCCGGAAACCGATGGCGATGGCGCCGAGGGCGAGGCGGCCGGGGACGGAGATGCGCAGGGTAAAGGCACAAAAACCAAACTGCGGCTGAGCCCCAAGAAGCTCGCCATTGTTGCCGTGCCGTTGCTGGCGCTGCTTGGCGCGGGTGGATATTTCGGGCGGGACTATCTCCCGTCTATGGGGTCAGGCGGGGACAGCGCAACGCCTGTCACTCCAAAGGTTTACTACAATCTGCCCGAAATGGTCGTGAATCTGAGCTCGAAGGACGCGCGTGCCCGGTATCTCAAGCTGAAAGTTTCCCTCGAAGCCAAGGATCAGCAGGTGATCGACTCGCTGAACCCGATCATGCCGCGTGTGCTGGACATGTTTCAGCTTTACCTGCGCGAGCTGCGCAGCAGCGACCTGGAGGGGTCCGCTGGAATTTACCGTCTGAAGGAAGAGCTGCTGCGGCGGATCAATATTGAAATTCATCCAAACCGGATCAATCGCGTTTTGTTCAATGAAATCATCATTCAATAAGGTGAAGCCGCGTCATGGCCGAAGATGAAGAAAAAGATTCGCTAGCCGACGAATGGGGCGCCGCGCTCGCTGAATCCGAAAGCGAAGACGGTGAGGTCGATGAGGATGTCGCGGCGCAATGGGCCGCGATGATCGATGAAAACGACTCTCAGGAGGGTGAGAAATCCGGCGGCGAACGTGTCCTGAACCAGGATGAAATCGACAGCCTGCTTGGATTTGACCTCGACGAGCAGGCACTCACGGATACCAGCGGCATTCGCGCCATCATCAACTCGGCCATGGTGTCTTACGAGCGCCTGCCGATGCTTGAGATCGTGTTCGACCGCATGGTCCGGCTGCTGACGACAAGTTTGCGCACATTCACCTCTGACAATGTCGAGGTCTCGCTCGACAATATTTCGACCATGAGGTTCGGCGACTATCTGAACTCTATTCCGCTGCCGGCGATGATCTCGGTCTTCAAGGCAGTGGAATGGGATAACAATGCGCTTCTAACCGTTGATTCCAATCTGATTTATTCGATCGTTGACGTGCTTCTGGGTGGACGTGGAGCTCCGGCCGTCCGGGTGGAGGGGCGGCCCTATACGTCGATTGAAACCAACATCATGAAACAGCTGATCCAGATCATACTGGAAGATGCCGAGGTGGCGTTCGAACCTCTGTCGCCGGTCAAATTCGACCTGGAGCGTCTTGAAACCAATCCGCGCTTTGCAACCATAGCGCGCCAGGCGGACGCCGCCATTCTGATCAAGCTCAGTATCGACATGGAAGACCGTGGAGGGCGCATTGAGGTTCTTCTGCCCTACGCAACGCTTGAACCCATACGCGAGCTTCTGCTGCAAGGTTTCATGGGTGAAAAATTCGGCCGCGACAACATCTGGGAAAGCCATCTCGCCAGCGAAATCTACAACACATCCATCCCTCTAGAGGTTGTACTGGCTGAACTGATGCTGCCATTGCAGCGGGTGATGTCGCTCAAGGTCGGGGATACGGTGATTCTCAACAAGGGCCCCGATGACCCGGTGCTGTTGCGATGCGGCGGTATTCCGCTGGTCACGGGAAGCATGGGGCGGACAGGATCGAATATTGCAGTGCGTGTTGCAGGCGGTATTTCAAATCTCCCCGCGGCGAAGTGGGATGAGATTGAGGGAGCAGAAGAGATGGCGGAGGCAGTATAGGAATGGGTGGGAATTTTCTCGGGATTGCGATCGAAATACTTGTCGCCGTTCTTCTGGCGGTCACAATCGGATATTGCGTACTGGTGAACCGGAAGCTCGTCCAGTTGCGCTCCGATCAATCGGAACTGAAGACCATCGTCCGTGACCTCCATAGCGCGACGGGTCAGGCTGAACATGCCATTGCCGGTCTGCGCCAAGGCGCGTCCATTGCCGAGGAATCGCTCGGCAGGCAGGTAGAAAGTGTCCGCGGGCTGGATGCGCAATTGAGCGAGAGTATCAGCAAGGGCGAGGCGCTTTTGAGCAAACTTGCCGCGATGCCGCCTGCGCGGCACTCGCGCGGCCCCTCCGCCGCCAACGCCAGGAACCAAGGCCCGGAGATTCGCCAGAGTTCAATTGGACTGGGCCTGCTGAACGCGCAACGCCGCAAAGAGACAGACAATGCCGGGACAGGGTCCAGCCAGGATGAGGTGGCGGCCTGATGGGGAACGTCCGGGTCCTGCCACTACTGGTCTTTGCAGGTCTGTGCCTGCTAGCGCTCAAGGCCACCGGGTTGATAATGAGCGGCGGCTATGTGCTTTCGGGGGCGGCGCCCGCAAACGCACAGAACGCTCCATCTACTGCCGCGCCACCCAAGGAGCAGGAACCTGCCCCGCAAAAGCAGGATTCCCAGCCTGCGGCAGGCAAGGACGCGGCGGACAGGACGAAAGCGTCCAAAGCAGCTGACTCCGCGCCGCCGGATGTAAAGATGGTGATGTCCGGGCCCGCGAAGGGGGGGGCCTCTAAAGCTGAACTGGCGATCCTGAAGGGGCTGAGCGAGCGGCGCAAGACGCTTGAAAAGCGCGAACGCGAAATGGGTTTGCGTGAAAACCTGCTGGAGGCCGCGGAAAAGCGTGTGGTGGCCAGGATTAACGAACTCAAGGCCATCGAGTCGCGCATCGAAAGCGAACTCAAGAAACGCGATGATCGCCGTAATACCGAGTATCAGCGGCTTGTAAAAATGTATTCCGGGATGAAGCCGAAGGATGCCGCGCGCATCTTTGATCGACTGGATATGAGTGTGCTGACCGGGCTGGCTTCGCAGATGAAGCCCAGGGTTATGTCAGGCATTCTGGCGGCGATGACGCCCGCTGCGGCGGAGCGGTTGACGCTGGAAATTGCCGCCCGCGGCAAACCCAGACCGCAGGACGCGGCATCCCTTCCGAAAATTCAGAGCAAGAAGGCCAATTAAGCTGCAATATGGCGGGTGCTCGAAATGTCCCGGCCTTAAGAGGACATTAACCCTATCTTTACTACCCTAAGGCGTCGGCCCAGCCGGCGGATTTCGCACGCCTTCTCAAGCATGTGCGTAATATTTGAGGGAACGACGCCTTGCGCCACGAGCTCACCGAGCAGCCGATTGAAGAAGCGCCGGCCCTGCCCGCGTGCGTTTCCGGACTGCGCTGGGTCATGGAGTATCTTGCGTGGCTGGTCATTATCTTCGCTTTGGCGGGGGTTTTTGCTCTTGCGGCGCTTTCTCCCGCATACGCGGCCATCAGCGCCAAGATCACTGCATCGAAGGAGCAGGGGTTTGCCCGCATCATCATCGGGTTTTCCGATCTTCCAAAATTCACCAGTGAGGTAGCCGCCGGCATATTTGTGTTGTCCTTCGACAAGCCGGTCGATGCGGATGTGACGAAGGTTCCCGAGAGCATTCCTGAATATGTAGGCCTGGCCCGGCGCGACCCGGATGGCAGGGCGCTGCGCATTGCGCTCTCGCGGCCCTACCAGGTCAACATCATGGAAGCGGGGCTGGAGCTGTTTATTGACTTGCTGCCGCCCGACTGGAAAGGCCTTCCGCCATCGCTGCCCGCCGCGACTGTCAAGGCGTTGACCGAGAAGGCGCTCGACGTGGAGCGAAGACAGGCTGAGGAGGCCGAGCAGCGCAATGCGGCAAAGATTCCATACACACTGAAGGTGCGGCTCGCGCGCCATCCGACATTCAGCCGGATCGTTTTCCAATGGAACAAATTCGTGACTTTCGACCTCGCGAGGAAGGGCCGCACGGTCGAGTTGAAATTCGACAAGAGTGCCAAGACGGATTTGGCACAGATCAAAACCGACCCGCCGAAGTTTTTGCAGAACATTGGCACGCGGAATACCCCCGAGGGTATGACAATGCGCCTCACCGTGGACGAAGATGTCGATGTCCGCGGTTACCGCGAAGGGTTGAACTATGTGCTCGATCTGACGGGTCCCGACGCGCTGGCGGAAACGTCATCGGCTGCTTTGGCGGAAATGGTTGTGAAAAACGAAAATCCGGCCGGCAAGATGAAAGCCGCACCGCTGGCCGGCAAAACCGAAATGACCTCGTTGGCGGGCAAACGAAAGGAACCCGGTGCCGGCAAAGCGGTGAGCGGCGCGGATGCCCGGATCACGACCAGGGACATTGATCCCGCCGTCCTTTCAGGCATATCCTTTGCAAAAAATGGATCAGGTGAGCCGGACGTATCACCCGGTGCTTCCGCCAAAACGGCTCCAATGCCGTCAGCGGAACCCGATGACGCAAACGATCCCAAGGTCAAAGCCAGGACGAAAACCCAAATCACCGCGGAGGAGCAGGTTAACTCCAGGGTGGCGGCTGATTCCGCGACAAAATTGTCTGGTACCGGGGCGGAAAAGGCGCGCACGGGTCTGCGCTTCACTTTCCAGTTCGACAAACCGGTCGCGGCGGCTGTTTTCCGGCGCGGCCGCACCATCTGGAACGTGTTCGACAGCGAAAAACGGCTGGACCTGGATGCTCTGCGGCGAGCGGGGAAGGGGGTAATTGAAGATATCAAGCGGATCAGCTCCGGCAAGGGGCAGGTGATCCTCATCACGCTGAAAGAACCGCAATTGGTCCATGTCTCCTATTCCAACAATGGCTGGCATCTGACGATTGGAAACATGGCGAACGGGACAACCAGCCCGCTGGTGTTTGTGAGGGCGCTGCGTGGCGACAAACGTTCACTCATAAAAATCAAGATGAAGGATTATGGGAAGGTGCATTGGCTGACCGACCCCGAGATTGGCGACCGCCTGGCTGTGGTCACCGCCTTCCCGCCCCAGAGGAATGTCGCAAAACCGCAGGAACTGGTGGACTTTACAACTTTTGCCACGGCTCAGGGCGTTGCCATTCGCCCCAGAACCGATGATGTGGCTGTTCGTTTGCATCTCGATGAGGTGCTGGTGACAAGCCGCAGTGGACTCACTCTGTCAGCAGGCAACGCCGCCCAGTACAAGGCGGGTAAAAAACCGCTGCGCAAGACGGCACGGACCGGGTTCATCGATTTCAAGCGCTGGACAATCGAAAACCCGAGCCGGTTGTCCAGTAAAATAGATGACATGATGCGGTTGATTGCGGAGGCGCCGGAGAGCGAATTGAACGCCCGGCGGTTCGACCTTGCGACGCTATTCATGGCCAATTCGCTTTATGCCGAGGCTCTTGGCCTTCTGCGCCGCATGACCAATATGGATCCCAATGTCGAGTCCGATCCCGCCTATAACGTCATGCGGGGCGCGACGCTGGTCTCCATGGGACGGCCCAATGAGGCGCTCAAGGACTTTGAGGTTCACGCTCTCGCCAAGGACGCCGATGCCTCGCTCTGGCGTGGCATGATCGCGTCCAGCAACCGGCAGTGGGCGGACGCCTTGCGCAATTTCAAGGAAGGAGCCGATGCGATCGGCGCCTACAGACCCGATATCATTGCGCGTTTCCGGCTGACAGCCGTGCGCGCGGCACTTGAGACCGACAAATTAAGCCGCGCGGCAAAGGAACTGAATGCCATTCCCCGAGACGGGCTGAAGGCGCCGCTCAGTGCGGAACTGCAACTCATGACAGCCCGCTATCTGGAGAGCGTCGGCCGTACTGATGAAGCAAGAGAGGCGTACGAAGCCGCTCTGAAAACCGCGGTTCCGCCGGTCGTCGCCGAAGCCCGTCTGCGCTCTGTCGCACTGGATCTGAAATCCGGGAAAATCGAACGCAAGAAGGCCCTGAGATTGCTTGAAGGCCTTCAGTTATTCTGGCGCGGCGATGACATTGAATTGAGGACCATGCGACTGCTCGCGGATATTTATATTCAGGAGAAACGCTACAGTGATGGGTTCGCGTTGATGCGCAACTCCATGGAAGCATTTCCGAAAAATGAAATCGCCATGCAGATACAGGACGATATGAAACAGGTTTTCAAAAACCTGTTCCTGCATGGAGAGAGCAAGGAGATGGATCCGGTTCGCGCGCTCGCCCTCTATTACGGCAATCGCGAATTGACGCCTGTGGGCCGTCTTGGTGATGAGATGATCAGACGTTTGTCGGACCGTCTGGTCTCGGTCGACCTGCTGGACCAGGCGAGTGAATTGCTTGACCATCAGGTCACCAAACGCCTCAAGGGGGCCGCGCGCGCGCAGGTCGCCACGCGCCTCGCGATGGTGCACCTGATGAATCGCAAGGCCTCTCTGGCGCTGCGCGTCATCCGCCGCACGCGCCAGACCGGCCTGCCGGAGGATTTGCGCAAAAGCCGTAACCTGCTCGAAGCGCGCGCGCTTGGTGAACTGGGGCGCGCGGCGTCGGCCATCGAAATTCTGAACACCATGGACGGCGATGCGGTAGAGCGGCTCAAGGCTGACGCCTATTGGGTCGCGCAGGAATGGAAAGACGCCGGCATGCAGATCGAAAAATTGCTCGGCGGGCGCTGGCGTGACGCGGAACCCTTGAGCGTCAAGGAACGGTTTAATGTCCTGCGCGCCGCAATCGGCTATTCCCTGGCGGGCGACCAGTTTGCGCTTGATCGCATGTACCGCAAATACTATCCCAAGCTGCTCAAAACGCCAGACGCGGAATCGTTCCTGCTTGTCACCAAGCCCATCAAGGCCAAGGGTGTCGCGTTCCGGAACCTGGCGAAGGAAATAGCGGCGATCGACACTCTTGACGCATTCATGAAAGAATTCCGTTCGAACTATGACCGCAATGCGCCCAAGGCGCGAACCAGTGCGAAGAAGGCCGCGGGGCAAGCCGGCTAGGGTCTGTCGAGGTTCAGGCGGCGAGAAATAATTGGATCGGCAAACGCAAAAAGGCGGGCCTCCATGGGGAGGCCCGCCCTCTTTGTCTTGTGCGGCTCAGCCTAACGGAACATGGTTGCGTTGCCTGAGCGGTTGAGCCTGAGCGATCTGTTCAGGCGCGTGACCGGCTTGGCCTTCGGTATCACCTTCAAATTCGGATTTATCCGAAGTTGCGGCTTGGCCTTGGGCTTTGGCCTGGGCGCAATGCAGGTGCCGTTCACCCGGCTCCAGCCTCTTGGGCAAGGCTTGATCTGGGGCTGAAGCTGTAGCTTCGGCCTGATCTGGAGCTTGGGGGCCTGGCATCCGCCATTCTTCGTCCGGCTCCAGCCCCTGGGACAGGGCTTGACCTTGGGTGCCTTGAACTCGGGCCGGGACGGACCTACCTGGGATGGCCCGGGCGTGATGAGCACACGCGGCTTGGCACAGTAGATCGTGCTGTTGCCGAGCGTCACCTTCCGCGAGGTCCAGCCCTTGGGAACCTGTCCCTTGCTCTGGTACCTGGTCTCGCCCTTGGCGCAGAACGGCCGAGGGATGAGCACACGCGGCTTGGCACAGTAGATCGTGCTGTTGCCGAGCGTCACCTTCCGCGAGGTCCAGCCCTTGGGGACTTTTCCCTTGCTCTGGTACCTGGTCTCGCCCTTGGCGCAGAACGGCAGCGGGGTAAGTACATTCGGCTTGGGCTTCATGCACATGATGCCCCATTTGCTGCCATCGGGATTGATGCCATCGACAGCAATCACCTTGTAGCCCTTGGGCGCGCCTTGCGGCGGAACCTTGGTCCAGCCGGACGGGCATTTGGGAACGACAGGGTTCGGTGCGAGAGGAAGCGGCTTTTTCGGCTGAGGCTTCATGCACATGATGCCCCATTTGCTGCCATCAGGATTGACGCCATCGACAGCAACCACTTGCCAACCGGCAGGCGCTCCACCTGGCGGAACAGGAACCCAGCCCACCGGGCACTTGGGCGCCGGAGGCTTGGGTGCCAGAGGAAGCGGCTTCTTCGGCTGAGGCCTCATGCACAACATCGCCCAATTGCTGCCATCTGGATTGATGCCGTGGACGGAAATCACCTGCCATCCCGCAGGCGCTCCACCTGGCGGAACAGGACTCCAGCCCGCCGGGCATTTGGGAACGACAGGGTTTGGCGCGAGCGGAGGAACCGGCATCGGCTGTGCGACCGTGAAGGGCTCACAGGCGCTGTTTGCGCCAGGCGCAGCAGGATCACCCGCATGTGTGGGATTGCCAAGGCTGACACAGTTCTCCATGTCGCCACCGACACCAGCCGGCACGATGATGCTGATTCCGACCTGCTCAATGTCACCCGGATTCATGGTGACGCCGGGAGGATCGGGCAGCGTGCAATTTACCGGGTTCCCGCCAACACAGCCCCAACCAGGCGTGGTAGCGGCCCAGATACCGCCGAAGATCGTTCCGGCAGGAAAGCTCTCGGCGAAATGAAGCGCACCGGAGTAAGGCCCTCCGCCAACATTCTCAAACGAGAGTACGAAGAAGCAGCGTTGGCCTGCTCCTTCGGGCTGACAGTCCCAGAGGGTCTTGTCGATCTCGAGATCGGGTCGCGGCAATTCCGCTTCGGCGCAATCTTCCTTGATGCCGTGATGTCCCGGATCGTCGCCGTGTTGGGCCTGATCCAGGATGGCGCAGTTGCGAACGATGTTGTTCACATTTCCCGGGAGCACCTGGATGGTGATCTCAAGAGTTTCGGATTCACCTGGATGCAGCGTCTCGACATTTGTCGAATCACAAGAAATAGGTGAGCCCGCACCGCCCGGCTGGGAGCAATTCCACGGGATCGAACCACCCGGCGGCGGGATGTACACCGCGGTTGCCGGTGGATTGTCGACGACATGAAGCTGGCCGACAAAGTCGCCCGCACCGATATTTGTCAGGACGACCGTGTATTTGCAGAGAAACGAGGCGAACAGGCCAGGTGCCTCGACGCATTCACTGGCGATCTTCTCAAGATCGAGATCCGGCGTCTCGGGCCACCAGACCGGCGGAACCCACCCTTCAGGCGGATACCATTCGGGAACCGGATACCAGCCGGGGAAGCTTTCCGCGCGACCGCCGGGACAATCTCTGTAAACCTCGACATCACCGACATGGCCGGCTTTTTCGGGGTCGGCGAACTGGCCGTCATAGTCAACGAACCAGCTCGACTTGGGCGGGGCGTTGAAAGGCCTGACGAGAGACAATTTGTTGCCCTGCAGGCCATGGACGACCAAGGGACCGCCGGGAAGAAGGCTGGCGGCCAGTGCGGGATCGTTGCGCAATGCGTCACCGGAACTCCACAGAGTGCCATCGCACGCAAGCGCGACGCCGCCCGAAGCATTCTTGTAATCGACCGGAAAGCCGATCGCATATTCTTCGGGCATCTGAATCCAGGCGCCGGTTTCATCGCGGGAGTAGCGCAGGACGCGATTGTCCTTCGGCATCTGGTACTTGGTGTAGTTCTGCGAACCCTGAATGCCGCCACGCTGGGAGAGGATCATCCGTCCGCGCGGGGTAAACAGGATATCGGAAACGGGAAAGCCGCCCGGTACGGTCTGGATTTCCACGCGGGCGTCATTGGCGAAACCGCCATCGGTGTTGATGCCGACGGACCAGATTTGCGGGCCATCGCCAACGCCGTAATAGAGCCGGCCGCTAAAATAGGCGAGCCCCCAGACGCGGCGCTGATTATCCGCGAGGTTCCAGGTATTGGAATCGGTCGCGTCGAAGGCCGGATTGGTAATATCCATCCGGTCCGCGAAATTGAAGATAACCGGAGCGAGGCCTGCGGCGGGGCGGCCCTGGGCGCCATGATCGAAGGTGCCCAGATCGTTGCCCGCCAGGTCGAACCGGTGAATGAATCCGGTATCCTTATCCGAAACATAGAGCTGGTAATGGGCGGGATCGAAGGCGATGTTGCCAAGGCCGGGACCGCTGTTAGGGGTGCCTCCGAGTTTGACATCGGCAAACAGCGTGATTTCGCCGGTTGCCCCATCGATACGCCAGATCGTTCCGGGACCGCCACCCAGGGCAGTGCCGAACTGGCCGTCCATGAACATGGCGCCGGGCTGGCCGGTCGTCACACGCTCGGGAATGCCATCTCCGTTATTGTCGGGAATAACGATTTGCATCCCGAGCGCCGTTGTCGGCGTCACATAGATGTTGGGCTGCGGGGCATTGTCCAGCGCTACACCGAACACCTGGCCGATGTCGCGGGCAAACGCCTCGAACTTCGCCGGTGCGCCGATGAGCTGTCCGCGCGCCTGACCTTTCCCCGAGACATCGAAAATCTTCAGCGAAGCCCCATTGGTGTCGATGAAAGTCTGGCCGCCGATCTCTTTGGTGCCGGAAAAGCCGGTAACGGCGAGATCGCCATTGGCCATGATTCCGGGCTGCCCATGTCCCGCGCGGGCGCCCGTGAAGGGCGAAAGCATGGTGAAAAGAACAGCAAGAAAAACGGCGAAAGCCGTGAGAAAGGCTCGGGAAACCGTACTATTTCGGCAGATATCCGCCGTTATTCCGGGCCCATGTGTGTGCCGCCACCAATAAAGGTCGGGCAAAAAATTGGTTCGGCCGGACAATCTTGCCGGCGTTCTGAGGGGGTGTGTCATGATGCAAACTCCATTGATAGGTTTACGAGCGCCGGCCGTTGGAGGCCGTAGCTTCTAAGGGTTGGTCGCATCGGGCGCGGAAAAGGTTCAAAGGACGCGTATTGCCGGACTCGCGGGCACCGGGAAATCGGCCTATATTCAGCCGATATGACAATGCTCACTTTACGAACCTTGCGGACTATTGCGCTTCTCAGCGCATTCACACTGGCATTCGCCGTAAACGCGCATGCGGAAGGGGGAGCGCCATGGCGGCACTGGAAAAACTCAACTCAGGCGGGTCATGCGCTTGCAGGCAAAATCTGGTCGGTGCGCGAGAAAAAGTTCGTTACTCCCCGGCGGCTCGTGAATGACCTCGCCAAAGCGGCATATGTTTTGATCGGAGAGACACACGACAATGCCGATCATCACCTCCTGCAAGCCTGGTTGATCGATCAGATTGCCGCGACGCGCAAACCGGCGGTTGTCATGGAGATGATCGGCTCCGAACAATCGGAGGCGCTTGATGCCTATATGGCCAGGAGCGGCGCGGACGCGGCGGGCCTCGGCCCGGCGCTGGATTGGGCCAAGAGCGGATGGCCCGAATGGCCTCAGTATCAGCCGATTGCCGAAGCGGTGTTCCGGGCAGGCCTGAAGCTTGCACCCGGTAACCTGAGCCGCGCCGCAACCCGGTCCATCTCCCGCCGCGGCCTTGAGTTCCTCGATGAAGTTGAACGCAAACGCCTTTCGCTGGATGAGGCGCTTGCCCCGAAGCTCGGCGAGGCACTCAACCAGGATATCAGGGAATCCCATTGTAACCTGCTCCCCGAGACGGCGCTCGGTCCGATGACGCAGGTGCAACGCTACCGCGATGCGGTGCTGGCCAGCGCGCTTGTCAGGGCCGGCAGGGAGGCAGGCGCGATTTTGATCACCGGAAACGGACATGCGCGCGCCGACCGGGGTGTGCCCTGGTATCTCGCCCGCCAGGACGAGGGAAAAAAAATTTCCACCGTGATGCTGCTGGAGATTACGGAGGATGCCAAGACCGTGGAGGATCTGATTGTATCTGATCCGGATGGCCGGCCGGCGGCGGACTATTTCTGGTTTACGCCGCGCGCGGAACGCGAGGACCAGTGCGAAAAACTCCGCAAGCGTTTCGGGAAATAGCGTGCCTCGTCCGCACTCCGGTCCCCCGACGAAATATCCCCATTCAAAGTCGCCATTAAAGCCGTTTTAACCTTGTTCCCGCAACTTGCGATAGTTCCCCGCCAATGCGCCGGCGTCGGTATGAATCCGCCCGCAAAACACAGATGGAAAACCCCATGAAACTGAATATCGGCAAATTGCTCCCCTCTCGCTCGGGCGGGTCGATGAAAGTCGGCACCAAGATTTTTGCGCTCGTCGGGTTCTGCCTGGCGCTGCTGGTTCTGGTTGCCGGGACAGGCGTTTATCAAATGGACAAGATCGGTGCAGAACTTATCGGGATTGCGGACCGCGACTTGCCCCTGACCAATGGCCTGACTGAAATAACGGTTCACCGGCTCGAACAGGAGGTCGTATTCGCGCGCGGGATTCGTCTCGGCGAGGAAATGGTTGAGCGGACCGATATCAGGGGGGAATTTGAAAAGTCGGTCCAGGAGTTCGGGGAGTTGACCGATAATCTCGAAAAAAAGTTTGAGGAATCAGAAACTATTGCCCGTGAGGCGATTGATACAGCCACAAAGAAAGAAGAGATCGAAATATTTAGCAAGGCGCTGAAGACACTTGAAAAAATCGCGATGGAGTTCAAGGAGTATGACCAGCTATCGAGGCAAGCACTTGACCTGATTGCCGCCGGTAAGGTTGACGACACTCTCGCCATGCTTCCCAAGATTGAAGAGTTTCAAGAAGGGCTCGAAAAACGACTGGAAGACACTCTTGTCGGAATGGCAGAATTTACCGTCCGCGCCGCGGAAAATGCTGAACAGTACGAAAAATTTGCCGTTGTGATGATGCTCGCCACTGCCGCCATCGCGCTCATCACCGGGATTGGCGCTGCTTATTTGCTGATTACAAGGAGCATCACGCGTCCTCTAAACGAGGTGGTCGCGGGTATCAACGCCCTGACATCGGGTGATCTGTCGCTGGACGTCGAGGTCCGTAATGACGATGAGATCGGCGCTGTTGCAAAAGCTTATGCCACATTCCGGGAGAATCTGGCAAGAACCAAACAGCTTGAAAAAGAGCAGGAAGAAGCGCGCCTGGCGGAAGAAAAGCGGCAGGCGATTGTAAACTCGGCGACCTCCGAATTCGTCACAAATATCGGCGAAATCGTCGACACGGTGTCTTCGGCCTCGACGGAATTGCAAACCACGGCCCAGGCCATGTCGAGCATCGCGGAAGAGACCAGCAACCAGGCAACCGCCGTGGCCGTCGCCTCGGACCAGGCCTCCTCAAACGTGAACTCCGTGTCTTCCGCAACCGAAGAGATGTCCAGCTCCATAAGCGAGATCAACAGCCAGGTGATCCAGGCCTCCGAGGCTTCCCAAAAAGCGGTTGAGGATGTCTCGGCGACAGCGAAACAGATGGAGGCTCTGGCCCAGACCGCCGACAAGATCGGCGAGGTTATATCCATGATTTCCGACATTGCCGAACAGACCAACCTTTTGGCGCTGAACGCCACCATCGAGTCGGCCCGTGCCGGCGAAGCCGGCAAGGGCTTTGCCGTCGTCGCCAGCGAGGTGAAGGCCCTGGCCAACGAGACGGCCAAGGCGACCGAGGGGATATCCGAGTTGGTCCAGGAGATTCAGGTTGCCACCGGTGACGCCGTTATTTCGATCAGCGGTATCGGCGATATCATCAGTCAGGTTAACGAAACTTCGACGGCGATTGCCGCGGCAATGGAAGAGCAGGGCGCCGCAACCCAGGAAATCGCCCGCAACGTTACTGAGGCGGCTGCGGGAACCAACGAGGTCTCGTCCAGTATTTCAGGCGTGACCCAGGCCTCGCAGGAAACCGGTACGGCTTCCGTTCAGGTCACCTCGGCGGCTGAAGAACTCTCCAGGCAAGGTACACTGCTGAAATCCGAGGTCGACAAATACCTCACTCAAATCCAGGCCGCCTGATACCAGCGCATTGCGCCGGCCCGTGATTGAAACAGGCCCGAATTCCGGCCTGTTTCTCCGTTGAAGCCAACGCGGCCCGAAACTGTGCCCGATGATCGGCCGGGCGCGCGTCAACCCCCGCCGTAGCTCTGTATCAAACTCCCCGCGACCAGATTCCAGCCGTCGACCAATACGAAAAATATCAGCTTGAAGGGCAGAGATATGATGACTGGCGGCAGCATCATCATGCCCATCGACATGAGCACCGACGCCACGACCATGTCGATGACAATGAAGGGAACGAACAGCAGAAAACCGATTTCAAAGGCGCGTTTGAGTTCCGAAATCATGAATGCCGGAACCAGGATGCGCAGCGAAATGTCGTCAGCGTCCTTAGGCGGTTCCGTGCCCGACAGGTTCACGAACAAGGAAAGGTCCTTTTCCCTCACATGGGTCATCATGAACCCCTGGAATGGCTTTGAAGCCAGTTCAAACGCCTGGGCTACCTCGATTTCATTGGCGATCAGGGGCTTGATGCCCGCGTCGTAGGCCTGCTCGAAAACCGGACCCATCACAAATGCGGTCAAAAACAGGGCGAGCGAAATCACAACGGTATTCGGCGGCGACTGCTGAACGCCGATCGCGGTGCGTAGCAGCGACAGTACCACGACGATGCGGGTAAAAGAGGTGACCATCACCAGAATCGATGGCGCAAGGCTCAGGATTGTGATGAGCGCGATGATCTGAACCGTGCGTTCGGTCAGCGCCGCGCCTTCACCAAAGCCGATGGTGACTTCCTGCGCGGCCAACGGGGCGGCCGTTGCCAACAGGGCAAGACCGCCGAGCAGCGCAGTTCTGGTTCCAATATAAAAAGCCCTGGAACTGGGCCTAGGTATCTTTGTCATGATCTGGCGCTACCGGTTCGGTGTCGCGCGCGATTATGACTCGGCCATCGTCGCTCTGGGGTTCAGAGCGTTGGGTATCGAACGACGGTTCTGCGGGTTCAGGACTGTGAATGCCGGTTTCGACCACCACATCGACGGGGCCGCCGGTCATAATCAAATGCTCCACATTATCTCTGCGCAGCAAAATCAGTTTGCGCCTGCCATCGACCGAAGCCGCCTCGACCACGCCCAGCCGCCTGTCACGGCCGCGTAGAAAACTGCCCGCTTTTGAATTGCCCTTTGAAGTGGCTCCACGGAGCAGGCGTGCGCCTATCGCAATGAGCGCGATGACGAAAATAAGGGCAATGACGTAGTAGATGATGTTGTTCAGATCGGTTGGCATAAGCACTCACACAGTCCACCGCATAGGCCTTGCCTACCGCGGCGTATGGTTAACGTCGGTAGGCAAAAACTGCCGCTGTGGGCCCTAACAAATGGTTAATTTCCCCGCCTAATCGGACAAATTTCCGAAAAAAGCATTTTCACGCCCCACCTATAGCGGTTTTTTAACCGCATTTTAACCCTGTAGGCGGCAATGTTTGCCCAGGTGAAATGGGTCCGGGGCGCGCAGCCTTAACATTTATGGAAGGGGAGACCATGGCCATTTCCGATTTGCCGATGTTGGGAATGCTGAAAACCAAGATGCGCTGGTATCAGGCGCGTCAGGGAGTTCTTGCGAACAACGTCGCCAATGCGGATACGCCAAACTTCCGTCCAAGCGATCTGAAACCCATGGAGGCATCGCAAGGCGTGCGCAAACCCGGCATCACGCCCGTGGCAACCATGCGCACCAACGCCGCCCACCTGTCAGGCCGGCCGATGGGCCAGGGGAGCGGTTTTGAGAAAGGCGAAACAAAGGGCTGGGAAACAACGCCCGCGGGAAATTCGGTGGTGCTGGAAGAGCAGATGATCAAGGTCTCGTCGAACCAGTTCGATTTCCAGATGGCGACATCGCTGTACTCCCGGTCTCTGGGGCTTTTGAGGACGGCTGTCGGGCGCTCGTAATGGGGCCTATTCTTTGAGAAACTGAAAAAGAGCGGATCAGACAAATGGATTTAATGGCTTCAATGAAAATTGCCGCTGCCGGGCTCAGGGCCCAGAGCGGGCGCATGCGCGTCATCGCGGAGAATCTTGCGAACTCGAATTCGACCGCCAAGGCGCCTGGCGAAGACCCTTACCGGCGCAAAATCCCGACATTCACCCAGCAGATGAATCGCGAGATTGGCGTTAAGACGGTCGAACTCGGGCGCATCAAATTGGACCGGAGTGAGTTTGGGCAGCGCTATGAGCCGGGGCATCCGGCGGCCGATGCCAAAGGGTATGTGGCGATTCCCAACGTCAATTCCCTGATCGAGAGCATGGATATGCGTGAAGCGCAGCGCAGCTATGAAGCCAATCTTAATGTTATTGGCGCGACACGGCGAATGCTGGCCAGAACGCTTGAAATTCTGCGTGCATAGGGTTGGGGCCCTGGAGCACGCTTAAAGAGGAGACTGGATCATGGCACTGAATTCCGCGGCCGGCGCCGGCGCCTATTCGGCGATCGCGAATCTGATTGGCAACGCGTCAGGGGAGGCCAAGGCGGCCGCTCCGGCGCAGGGTTCGAGTGAATTCGGCAGCATTGTCGATTCGGTTCTCGCCAATGTAACCAAAAGCGGGAGTGCCCTGGAGGCGCAAGCCGCAAATTTGTCCAGCGGAAACGCGGATGTTCTCGATCTGGTGACGGCGGTTGCTGAAACCGAATTGGCCGTGGAATCACTGGTGACGATCCGTGACCGTGTGATCTCGGCCTATCAGGACATTCTCAATATGCCGATCTGATGCGCCGGCAAGGCGCTCCAATAACAAATAAGGGTGGTGCAAAATGAATGGTGCGGAAGTTCTCGACGTCGCACGCGACGGTATCTGGACCTTGCTGAAGGTGGCCGGGCCGATGATGATTGTCGGTCTGGTGGTTGGCGTCATCATCGCGCTGTTTCAGGCGCTGACGCAAATTCAGGAAATGACCCTTGTTTTCATCCCGAAAATTATCGCCATTTTCCTGACCATGCTGGTTGCGCTGCCATTCATGGGCGCTGCGCTTGCGGGGTATATGGAGCGTATTGCTGTCCTGATTGTCGCCGGATAATCGACCCGGCATCATGAACATCACGCTCGATTTTCTCCCCCAGACGGCTTTCAGCTTTATCCTGATATTCGCCCGCACCGGTGCGATGTCCATGGCGCTGCCGGGCATTGGCGACAGAATGGTGCCGCCGAGAATCCGTCTGGTTTTCGCGCTGGCCCTGAGCCTGATCCTGTTTCCACTTGTAAGCCAGGTGTTCCCGAGCCTGCCAACCTCTCTTTTCGGAATGATGTCGTTGATCGTCGGCGAGGTTCTTGTCGGGCTGGCGATCGGGTTTTCGGTGCAGATTGTGGTCAGCGCCATACAGTTTGCCGGTGCGACGATCGCGTTTCAGACCGGGCTGGCATTTGCCCAGAATGTCGACCCCGCCAATGGCATACAGAATTCTCTGTTCAGCACATTCCTGTCGCTGCTGACGGTCGCGCTGATCTTCGCCACCAATCTGCATCATCTTCTGCTTTCCGCCATTCACGACAGTTATTTTCTGTTCAAGCCCGGCAGCATTCTGCCGACCGGAGACTTCGCGCAGATCGCCGTGCAGACTCTCAGTGGCGGCTTCAAGATTGCAATACAGCTTGCCGGGCCGTTCCTGGCATTCGGATTGATCTTTTACCTTGGCGTTGGCGTTCTTTCGCGCCTCATTCCGCAGGTGCAGGTGTTTTTCCTGGCGATGCCACTCAATATAATGCTCGGCATTATCCTCTTCATGCTGCTGCTCGCCACTCTCATGACGCGCTTCCTCGACTATTTCAGCGAAGCGCTGCTGCCCTATCTGGCGTAACCGGATAGGAGAAAAAAAGCATCATGGCGGACCAGCCCGAACAACACGAAAAGACAGAAGAGCCGACCCAAAAGAAGCTCGACGACGCCCATAAAAAGGGCGACCTGGCAAAGAGTCACGAGGTCACGAGCTGGTTTGTCATGCTCGGCGCTACTGTGGTTCTGATGGTCTTTTCCAGGGATATGGGCGCCGATTTGACGGCGCTTCTCAAAACCCTCCTCTCCGAAGCGCACCAGATCCCGACGGATGGCCGCGCACTGGTCGCGAACCTCAGGCAACTTGGCCTTGTCCTTCTGACGGCGCTGGGTTTGCCTTTCATTATCTTCATTGCGGCGGGGCTGGCCGGCAATCTGTTCCAGCACAAGATGATTTTTTCGCTTGAGCCGATAACGCCCAAATTATCCAAGATTTCGCCGCTGGCGGGCTTAAAGCGGCTGTTCTCGAAAACCAGCCTTGTGAATTTCGCGAAAAGCATGGCCAAACTCGGGATCGTATCGCTGGTGATTGTCATCATCATCTGGCCCAACAGAGACCGGCTGGATGCGATCATGGGGCTCGATCCGCTGGCGCTGATGACCGTGACACATTCCATGGCGGTACAGGTCATGATCGGCGTTGTGGCGGTGTATACGGTCATCGCGGCACTCGATTTTGCCTGGCAGAAGCACACCTGGTGGGAAAAGCAGCGCATGACCATCAAGGAATTGCGTGATGAATTCAAGCAGATGGAAGGCGACCCGCAGGTGCGTGCGAAGTTGCGCCAGATTCGTGTCGAGCGCGGCAAGCAGCGCATGATGCAGAACGTGCCGCGCGCGGCCGTGGTGATCACAAACCCGACCCACTATTCCGTGGCGCTGGAATATGAGAAGGGCATGGATGCGCCGGTCTGTGTGGCCAAGGGCGTGGACAATATCGCCTTCAAGATCCGTGAACTTGCCGAGGAGCACAATATCCCGATCGTCGAAAATGCGCCTCTGGCCCGCGTGCTGCATGCCAGCGTTGATATTGACGACGCGGTTCCGGCGGAGCACTTCAAGGCCGTGGCGGAAGTTATCGGATATGTGATGCGCTTGCGGGGCCGGGTTGGAAAACCGGCTGGACTTTAGGATCAGGACTCATTTCCGAGATTCCGTGCGCGGTCCTGGGGAGAATCGGGTATTTTGCCTGTCATGAGCGATATCAACGCGCCATTGCCATATGTGGAACCGGTCGAGGATCAGTCTGGCCGGGAGGGGGGCATCGGGCTGCTTGTCCTCCTGGCGATCGGGCTGGCGATGGCGGCGGTGGCGCTGGCCATGCTGAACCGCGACGAGGCTGAGCCCTTTGTTCTGGCAATTCTGGCGGGCCTGTCCGTTATCGGCGTTTTCGCATTGTTTGCCGGTGCGGTCGGAATATTGCGCTTCGGCGAGCGCGCTGCACGCAACGACATCACCAAGGCCCTGGTTGATAATTTGCCGCAAGGCGCGCTGGTCACGACGTCTCGCGGCAAAACCGTCTATGCAAACGAGGCCTATAACCGTGTGGTTGGCGCCGCCGAGGGAGCCGGCGCGATCACGGTCGAGCGCGCCTTTTCCGGCAATCCACGGGTCGCGGAACAAATTTTCCGCCTGACACGGGCCGCGCGGCGAGGCGGCTCTTGGGAAGAGGAATTCTCTCTTGGTGACGACGCGAGCTCGGGGGAGGACGGAGCCGGAACCCGGTGGCTGCGCATTTCCGTGCGCCAGATTCCCGTCCGGCCCGGAAAAATATCACGCGCCGCGCATACGCTCTGGCTGGTGAGCGACATCACCGGGGAGCGCGACAATGAAGACAGCGCATTTGAAAACCTGCAGCAGATGATCGGATATCTGGATGGCGCGCCGGCGGGATTTGTCTCCGCTGATTCTTCAGGGAAGATCGCCTATCTGAACGCCACGATGGCGCGTTGGCTGGGGCTTGATCTGTCGGAGGTGGCGGACGGAACGCTGCAACTGAGCGACATATTGTTTGGCGATACGGGCGCGCTTCTGGCCGGCCCTGGAGATCAGTCCGGCACACCGCAAAAGCGCGAGCTTGAAGCCGACCTGGTGCGCCGCGATGGCACCAGTTTCGCCGCCAATATCCTGTACCGGCCGGCCTCTCAGAGCGATGGCGCGGCCGGTCTGTCGCATATGATTGTGTTCGATCGCCCCCAGGATGAGAACGTGGATGGCGCCACGCGCGCGGCGAAAGCGCGCTTTTCGCGGATGTTCCATGCCACGCCGATCGCCATCGCCACGGTCGATGACAAGGGCCGTATCGGCGAAACCAATGTTGCCTTCGGGAGCATGTTTGCCCGCTCGGGTGAAACGTTTGAAGCCAGTAAGACGAAGCTCACGAACCTGGTGGCCGGTGACGACCGCCCGGCCTTGCGCAAGGCGCTCGACGCCGCCCGTTCGGGGAAGGTCAACATTCCGCCGGTTGATCTGGTGTTTGGCGATCATGTGGAGCGCCACGGGCGGTTCTATTTCAGCTCCGCTCCCGCCATAGGTGGCGAAGAGGCCGCGGTGATCGTTCACGCCATCGATACGACCGATGAGCACGCATTGAAGGCTCAATTCGCCCAGAGCCAGAAGATGGATGCCGTGGGACAGCTTGCCGGCGGTATCGCCCATGATTTCAATAATGTCCTGACGGCAATTATAGGTTTCTCTGAACTGCTTCTGGCCAACCACCGGCCCACCGATCCGGCATTCGCGGACATCATGAACATCAAGCAGAACGCCAACAGGGCGGCCGGTCTCGTGCGCCAGCTGCTGGCCTTTTCGCGCCAGCAGAGGCTGCGCCCGCAGGTGTTGTCGCTCAGCGATGTGCTGGCGGATCTCACAATACTGCTTGAGCGCCTGCTCTCCGAGAAGACGAAACTCGAATTGCACCATGGGCGCGATTTGTGGCTGGTCAGGGCCGATTTGCACCAGTTCGAGCAGGTGGTCATCAACCTGGCGGTGAATGCGCGCGACGCCATGCCAGATGGCGGCAAGCTGACCATCCGCACGTCCAACATAACTGAACGCCAATCCGGGCAGCTTGACCATAAGGGCATGGAGCCAGGCGAATATGTGCTGTGCGAGGTGACCGATACCGGCACCGGAATGGCCCAGGACGTGATGGATAAAATCTTCGAGCCTTTCTTCACAACCAAGGAAGTCGGCAAAGGCACCGGTCTCGGCCTCTCAACCGTCTATGGCACGGTCAAGCAGACTGGCGGGTACATCTATCCGCACTCCGGTGGCGCGGGGCAGGGCACCAGCTTCCGTATCTATCTTCCGCGCCATATCCAGAGCGAGGAAGAGGAAAACCAGCAGGCGGCGAGGGAACTGGAGGACGCGAAGTCCGACAGGGTTCTGACCGCCAAGGATCTCACCGGATCAGGCACCATACTCCTCGTCGAGGACGAAGAGGCGGTCCGCAGTTTCGCCGCGCGCGCGCTCGAAGGGCGAGGGTATAGCGTGTTGCAGGCGGGAACGGGCGCGGAGGCGCTTGAGGTGCTGGGCGCGCATGACGGCGATATCGACCTTGTCGTTTCCGACGTGGTCATGCCGGAAATGGACGGGCCGACACTGCTCACCAGGCTGCGCGAGAAATTGCCGGATATCAAAATCATCTTCATCTCCGGTTACGCCGAGGAAGCCTTCAAAAACAATCTGGAGGGCGATGAGAATTTTGCCTTCCTGCCCAAGCCGTTCTCGCTCAAGCAGCTGGCGGCGGCGGTGAAGGACGCGCTTGAGGGTTAAACACATCCGCCAGCGCCGGAATCTGCTTCCGCATTTTCATCGAATATGGCGTCGATTTGGTCGCTTTGCCCTGATGGACCCGTGAAGGTAGCCAGCGCCCTCACGCCCTTCACGTCGGCTGGCAGCACCCAGGTGCGTCCACCGCCAGAAGGCACGGCGTCGAGGTCCACATGGAAAGTATAGTCGCGACCCTCCAGAAATTCTGCGAATTGCAACCCGATGGTACGCCCTCCGTCTTGCGCGGGGATCGTGCCGACGAGACGCACCGGCGATACCGTATCGGGAAAGAAGGGTGAAGCGCTACCAACTCCCAACCCGCCCTCGTCGGTATCGAATATAAGATTTCCTGTCGAGGTGGTAAGATCGATTGCCAGCATCACGAGAGACCAACCTTTGGGAGAGCGGTTCTTGATGATGAAATAGTCCGGGTCGTCGTCGGTATATTCAATCCATACACG
>QIGN01000043.1 GCA_003228955.1 Hyphomicrobiales bacterium | reverse complement strand
ATCTTGCCGATGCGCACGCGTTTGATGCCCTTTTCCTTCTGCCACTGCTCGATATACCAGAGGAGTTTGTTTTTCACGGTTCCCTCGGTCCCGGTTTCATAAAACAAATCAGTCCCGTTGTGGCTTGCTTCAAAGATTTTGCATTTTGCCTCGGCCCGATCAGGCAGGAGAGCGGTAAAAGCAGCGAATCCGGCAACAAAAGTGGCGGACAAAATCCAGGTTTTACGCATTTCCTGTGCTTCCATTAACGTGAGAGGGACCTCGCGCGGCCTGTCGCCTAGTAACAGACCCGCGCCTTCGCGACGCAGTTTTTGTGCGGCAGCATGTATTTTATGAACCAGCCGCCGCATTTGGTTTTGGATTTGCGAATGCGCACCTTTTTTATTCCTTTGGCCGCTTTCCACTGGTTGATCATGTCCATCAACTTCCATTCCGCCGTTCCGGCCGCGCCGTCGGAATAAAAGAAGTCTGTCCCGTTGTGGGAGGCCTTGAACCACACGCATTTGGCCTCCGCCGGAACCGGCGTCATCACCACGATGGCGGAAAAGCCTATCGCCGAAACTGCCAATAAACCCCGTAACGCTCGCATCTACTACTATCCCCCCCGCAAACATCAAACTCGCGGGATACTAATGTCTGAGCACATGAAGAGCCATATTCAAGAGCAGCAAAGCGTGATTTTTGTTGCGTCCTGTGGCCGATCCAACACAGATGAGAAAAACGCCGGAAGCTATCTATTTTCCAGTCAAAAAATCGAAATCGCAGCCCTTGTCCGCCTGCAATATGCTCTGATCGAAGAGCCTGGCGTATCCGCGCTCCGGCGCCTGGCGGGCCGGTTTTTTCAAGTTTGCGGCTGTCCGTGCGCTGATGGTCCTGTCGCTCAAATCCACCTCAAGGCGGCGGTTCGGGATATCCAGTGTGATCCGGTCGCCGGTTTCAATGAGGGAAAGCGGCCCGCCGATGGCGGCTTCGGGCGTGACATGCAGGACGATCGAGCCATAGGCCGTTCCGCTCATGCGCGCATCGGAGATTCGCACCATGTCCGTGACCCCGGCCTGCGCCAGTTTCTTCGGAATGGGCAGATAGCCTGCTTCCGGCATTCCGGGGGCGCCGACAGGTCCGGCATTGCGCATTACCAGGATATCGTCCTGCGTGACATCGAGATCGGGATCATCGATGCGTCTTGCCAGATCTTCCACCGACTCAAAGACGATCGCGCGGCCCGTATGGTTGCGCAGTTCCGCCGATGCGGCGCTTTGCTTGATGACCGCGCCGCCGGGCGCAAGGTTTCCCCTCAATATCGCCAGCCCTCCCTCCGCGCAAATCGGGTTGTCGAGGGGGCGCACAATATTCTGCGGCCATTCGGGCACGGCCTTGAGGATTTCGCTTAAGGATTTTCCCGTGACCGTCTTTTGCTCCAGATCGAGCAGGGGCGCGAGGATGCGCAATATGGTGGCGAAGCCGCCGGCCTCATGCAGCTCCTGCATGTAATGTTCACCGGTCGGTTTCAGATCGACAATGACCGGCGTTTCACGCGCCAGTTCGTCCACCCGGTCCAGTGAAACCCCGATACCGAGCCGTCCGGCCATGGCTGTCAGATGTATCAGGGCGTTGGTCGAGCCGCCGATGGCCAGCAGCACGCGGATCGCGTTCTCAACCGCTTGGCGGCTCATGATCTTGTCGAGGGTCAGCCCTGACTTTGCGAGTGTGACAGCCTGCGCGCCGGTCTGCTCGGCGTGGCGCAGGCGCTGCGACTGAACGGCCGGAATGGTCGCGCCGCCGGGCAGCATCACACCCAGCGCTTCGGAAAGGAGGGCCATGGTGCTGGCGGTGCCCATCACCATGCAGGTGCCGGGCGTCGGGCCAAGCTGGTCGGTGATCTCGGGCAGTTGCTCTTGCGTAATTTCACCCGCCCGGTAGCGCCCCCAGAAACTTCGGCAGTCGGTGCAGGCGCCGACGCGCTGGCCCCGGTATGAGCCGGTCAGCATCGGTCCGGTGACCTCGAGAATGGCTGGTGCGCCCGCGCTGGCGGCGCCCATGAGCAATGCCGGCACGGTCTTGTCGCAGCCGCCGACAAGCACGACCGCGTCCATCGGCTGCGCGCGGATCATTTCCTCGGTGTCCATGGACATGAGGTTGCGCAGATACATCGATGTCGGGGCGCAGAAGGACTCATGCAGGGAAATGACCGGGAACTCAAACGGTAGCCCGCCGGCCAGCATGACGCCGCGTTTGATGGCTTCGATGAGGGTTGGCACGGTGGCGTGGCACGAATTATAGGCGGAATAGGTGTTGGCGATGCCGACGATGGGCCGATTGAGAGAATCATCACTGTAACCCATGGATTTCAGGAACACCGTCCTGAGGTACTTTGAGAATTCCGCGTCTCCGTAGCTGGGGAGCTTGCTCGAAAAGCCCCGTTTTTTGCCCGCCACCACTGCATTCCTCCAATACTAATATCTTGATATCAAAGACCACTTGGGACTTGCCGCAACCATAGCGTGTACAATTGTTGTAATTTGGTCACATGAACCAAAAAACGCTTATTTCCTGCTGTTTTATACTACGCCAGCATATTGATGCGGGGTATAATTGAAACCAACTTTTGAGTTGTGAAGCTGAGGGATGAAACTCAGCCCGCCAAATGAACAGGGTGCGTCACATGAATCGTTTTTTCCTATCTGTTTCGGCGGTCGCTCTTTTGGCTGCGTCTCCCGCCTTGGCGGATGGGCATGCGCCGCTCGGGGGCCCTGCTGTTTCCGCGCCCAATGGCAAGATCGCGGTCTTTGGCGGCGGTGACGATGATGGCGGGCTCATATTCGGCGAGGCCAGTTATACCATGCCCGTCGGTCAGGCCTTCGGGTTGCAGGTCGATGGACTGGTCGGCCAGGTTGGACGTGTCGATGATACTGTTGTTCAGGGCGCGGCGCACCTTTTCTGGCGCGATCCAAGCAAGGGTTTGCTTGGCCTTTATGGTTCGGCGTTGAGCGTCGATTCGGCCGACATGTACCGGATTGGCGGTGAAGGGCAGCTCTATCTGAACCGCATTTCGCTCGAAGGCATGCTTGGCTGGGATGAGGCCAGTACCGACGGCGGGGTGTTCGCGTCTGGAACATTTGCTTATTATACGTCCGACAATACGCGCCTCTATGCCGGTGCGCGCCGCACCGACTGGCGCGATGGCACGATACGCGGTGTCGGAACAGCCGGGTTTGCCGGGCTGGAGCAGCAGATGAGTTGGGGCGACGGCCGGCGCGGATATTCGCTTTTCGGCGAGGTGCGTTTTGGCGAGAACGACTATCGCGCCGCCTGGGCCGGCCTGAGGGTTTATTTCGGCGAGAGCAAGTCGCTCATCCGCCGCCACCGGGAAGACGATCCTTTCACGGTTACGCCGGATCTGGATGAGATTGTTGAGGTGGCTCCGGTCGTTGTTCCCCCACCCATGCCCCCTGCATAATCATTTTCCAACCGGGTCAATCGGGTATCAAGAGCACAATCCCCGCTCGCAAATGTATTGGATTTTCAGGGTTAGGGGCTGCTCTCTATGTCGTCCGTGTCCGTCAGTTCACACAGATAGTCTTCGTGCTTGCCACCCGGTGAGAGTGGAATTTCTGACATGAAACGATATTTGACCGTGAGGTCCGACCGAAGCAATTTTTGGATGTAGGCGGTCATTCCTTCGGTGTCCATTTTGATTTTAGCATTTGACGCAACGAGCCGGACTTCGATTTCCAACGGCCCCGTTTGAGCCACCTGCCATTGCCTCGGTTTCAGATGCTCGGCGAATGTCCGCGTTCTGAAATTAGGCTGGAGCGACGTGCCGTCCGGGAAGCGGAACAGGTTTCTCGAGCGCCCTACCACTCGCGTCAACACTGGTAAGCCGCGTTCGCAGGCACATGGTTCGCCGACCATGGCATGATCGTTCATATCGTATCGGATGAGCGGTGTGGCAAAATTATAGAGCGGTGTCGCGACGACACGTCCCAGCTCATTGGGCTTACATGGGATGTTTTCACGGCTCAGTATCTCGATCAGTATAATTTCGCTCTGAACATGGTAATGCGGATAATGGCTGCACTGGATCGCGAGTGGACCACTCTCATGCGCATTGTACCAATCCACGATCTCCGTGCGGAAGACTTCCGCGCATAGCGTCCGGACATCGTCGAGGAGGATCTCGCCGCCCGTCCAGATGCCTTTCAGAGGAAAATGGGGACCCAGTTTCGGATCATCCGCAATGAAGGCTGCCAGGGCGGCCGCATTGCTCGGATAGGTCAGCAGATAGTCTGGCATCTCGCGGCCTAGCCATTCGGCCTGCTGGTGGATCGGTGTATTGATGTTGAGTAGGACATGCGGGCCTTTTCCGGTGGGGTCATCGACAAAGTTGGGCCAAACAGCCTCATGCAGACCTTCCGGATACACAGCGACGCCGGCCGGTTGAGAGCGGATCGAGCCAAGCTTTCGGGCACAATCGATTTGGTGCCAATCAACGCTTCGCTCCCAGATGGCAGCGTCGGCGAGTCGCGCAAACGCTGTTTTCCATATCTCTGTGGGCTTGCCCGTGGAACCGGAGGAAAAAACGCTGTTAATTTTGCCATGGCGCTCTGGAATATCAGCACATTGAAGCTGTTCCGGGTTGACATCAATGGAACTTCGCCCCACCGATCCCAGTCGATCGATCCATCCTTACGAAACAGCACCGCCAGCCGGTCCCGGTAAAAGGGAACGGTTTCATAGGCGTGGCGAAGCACTTTCCCGAGCGGCTTGCGCTGATAGGCAGCGAGCTCCTCTGCCGGCCACCACTGGGTTTTCTCCAGAACGTCGACGAATTGTTTGAGGGCGGTCATTGCGTCAGGCTTGCCTGTGCTGCGGTTTCCGGACACAACATAGCTTACTCGGTGCAGTTTACGACAACACTCTGAAGGGGACGCGGGATGCTCGCAATTATTGTTGATTTTGAAGCTCTGCCCGGCAAAGGGGATGAGGTGCGTGACGCGCTCCGGTTCCAGGCGCGCAATTCGCTCGAAAAGGAACCAGGATGCCACCAGTTCGACTTGTGCTCCGACCCGGACGACGCGCACAAATTCTTCCTGTATGAACTCTATGACGATCAGGCGGCCATCGATGCCCATGGCCGCACGGAGCACTACGCGGCCTTTCGCGCGCGCATCGATCCTCTGCTCAAATCCCGCGGACGCCGGCAGATGGTCCGGCTTTAGGGTCCGGAAGGTACAAAAGTACCGAGTGTTAACCGATTGAAGACAATGAGATAAGAAGCGCGAATGCGGCCTTCGAGCTTGTGATAGGCTGAGTGCGACGCCATATAGAAACAAGCGATTCGTTGAGAGAAATATGGCAGCAAAAACCACGGATATCATCTCCGGGCGTGGGGGCGGCGCGGATGTGCCCGCGCGCGGGTCCGCGCAGGCGAAGACGCCGGCCCGTTTGAAGGTGCGCAAGGTCGGGCCCGTTGGCGCCTTCCTGCGGCCCATCGGGATTTCGCTCGCCCTGCTGCTCGCCGCTTACGGCTTTGTCTCGCTCGGCACCAATTTCTGGCGCTCCTGGCAGCGCGCCCAGGATTATTCGCTTGCAACCCATCCCGACAATTCCATCTTCGACATTTTTCTCAAGTCGTCGCTGCCGCAAGACGCCGTCGATCTGGTCGTGCGCGACGTGGACGGCAGTTTGCGCCGTGTCGCGGCGGCAAAATCAGATACCGACAATTTCGTCAATGACACCATCCTGATGCTTGATGACGAGCGCGACCGGATAAAGCGGGCGGCGGCATCCGATATCGACGCGCTGTTCGACAACGCCTTCGCCGACAAGGACCAGGTGCTTGAGGCCTATGCGGACTGGTTCTTTGAGTGGAAACGCTCCTACATCGTGCTCAAGGAAACGCTGACCTCGGCCGCTGTGCGTTTCGCGCAGGCGGGCGAGTATGAAAATCTGTCCGAGGCGGTCGAGCGCGACCTCAAGGACTATTTCATGCGTCACTACAAGGCGCAGGTCCTGAAGCCGGAAGTGCGTGACCAGAAGATCACGCAGGGGCTTGAGACCCTGGTGCGCCGGGGCCATGAAAGTTACCGCCGGGTGATCGCCAATGGCGACATGAGATTGCAGCTTTTTCTTGCCCGGAACACGCGGCTTCTTGCTGACATTCCCGCCGACGAAAAAGTCACCGGGGTCAAGCTCGACTGGGATGCGCAGAAATGGAAGACGCCGACATATCTGATGGAAGACCGGGCGTTTGACGGCATCGCCGGGCTCGGCGTCGCGGCGGGCGGCGGCACCGCCGGTGCGCTGGTTCTTGGCCCGGTGATGAACCGTGTCATGGCGCGCAGTTTCGGTATGCTGTCGCGGCGTTTCGTCACCACCTTCGGCGCACGCCTCGCGCTGGCCGAGCAGGGAGCCGTGGCGGGCACGATCGTGCAGCCGGCGGGAGGCCAGATCGTCGGCGCCATCGCCGGCGTGCTGATCGGCGTGGCGGCGGACTATTTCATCAATGAGGCGCAGGAAGAGTTCAACCGGGACAAGTTTATCGCCGCCAACCGCGAAGCGCTGGAAGCCACAATCGGTGCCTGGAAAGATAAACTGAGAGGCAATGTGGATGCCGCTTTCGACCGCTGGTTCGACGATGCGCGCGCCAGCGTCGTTCTGGCGCGCAAATAGCGTTGTAAAATTTGTTGCCTCCGGTAACCTGCCCCAACATTTCTCCCGCCAGCGCGGACAAGATGCTACACTTGCTGGCCAAAGTGTGGGGCAACTGAATGGGCGCCAATCGGCCATGAAGAAGACAGACAAAAAGCTCGACCAGCCGGCTACCGCGACATCGCTGCGCGAGGCCATTCACCTTGCCCGGGTGCAGGAAGCGGTCGACATCGACCAGTCCGTCGACCGCAGAAGCACCGAGATGGCGCGTCTGGAGGTGCTGCATGCGGCGGTCGAGACGGTGTTCGATGAAATTCCGATGGAAGACGACCGCTTTGCGCTTGCGCTCGTGCCGAGCAAGCCGGCGCGCCTGTGGATTGACATCATCACCTATATCGCCATGGACAATTCAGGCGAGATCTACCGTATGATACGCAATGAGGGCACGGGCCGCATTGTCATGGTCGAGACCGATGACGTGGGGGTCATGGCCGGGCGGATCACCGAATATGTGGCGAACGAAATCGTGGCGCGCGAGCGCGCCGCGTCCGGGTTCCGCTATGAACGCCTGCCTTTGCGGAGCCGGAGCCGGAGCCGCAAGGGTCTTGTTTTTTCCGCTTTTCTTATCGGTCTTCTCACAGGCGTAGCCGGGTTGCTGGCTTTGGGCTGGAAGATCACCCAGTAATCCGTCTTTGCTCCAGCTGCGTAACCGGTCCACCGGCGTTGCGCAGCCCGCGCCCGGTCATTTTGCAGCGCCAGCGATTTCCGTCATGACGGATAGCGAACAGATTGTAGCGGGCCAGATGGTCCGCCCCCCCGCGTGACGATGACGCCGAGGGCACGCCGATAACCGGCACCGGCCCGGCCGCGCCAGACAAAATATTGATGGCCTGAGTGTGGTTGTGGCCATAGAGCACAAGCTCCGCCCCTCTGGCTGCAAGAAGCTCCTGCAACGCGCGCGCCCCGCGCAGGGCCTTACGCCATGGCGCAAGGCCCGGCAGCGGCGGATGGTGGATGAGAACGATCCGGAAGTGCTTTTTTTCGCCCAGATCCGCCAGAATTTTGCCCAGCAACTCAAGTTGGCCGCCGCCCAGACGCCCGGAGGCGAAAAAGGGCGGCGTGGGGATGCCGGTGTTCAGACCTATCAGAGAAACCCTGCCGAAGTGGCGTACATAAGGGAAACCGTCCGTGCTGGCGGTCCTCTTTTGGTTTCGCCCCGCATGCGATCTCATATAGGTGTCCCAAAGGCCAGCGGCGAATTTCCACTCCGCGTGCAGATAGGCGTCGTGATTTCCCGGCACGACACTGACACGTTCAGGTCCGCCGAGGGAATTGAGCCATGCGAGGGCATTCAGAAATTCCCGTGGCAGTGCCAGGTTTGTCAGATCGCCGCCCACCGCGATGTGGTCGGGCGACTTGCCCAGCATGTCCTCGACGATAGCGTCGAGGACGGAGCGGACGTGAATGGCCTTGCGGGAACGCTGCCAGTTGAGGTACCCGAGGATACGTTTGTTTGCCAGCTCGGCGGGGCCGGGCGTTGGCAAAGGCGCCAGATGCGGGTCCGAAAGATGAGCAAGTGTGAACATAGGCCGATGCGGTTATTTTTGCGATTTCTGTCTGACGCCGCGCCCATTTATCCCCCGGCGCGGGGACATGACAAGCGGGATGATCCGGCATGACGGCCAAACCCCGCCCCGGACGGTATCTTGTCAGGGCGCTCCGGCCATGGTGGCGTCTGACACGGGGGCTGACAATCGGGGCGCAGGGCGTGGTGATCGATGAACGCGCGGATGTGCTGCTCGTGCGCCATGGATACCGTCCGGGCTGGTTTTTTCCCGGCGGCGGCGTCGAACGCGGCGAGAGTATCAAGACCGCATTGGCGCGCGAGTTGGCGGAAGAAACCGGCGTGGCAATCACGGCCCCGGCCAAACTCCACGGGATATTTTCAAACGGGGAGAATTTCCCAGGTGACCACATCGCGGTGTTTATCGTGCGGGCATGGGAACAACCTGAAACGCCGCCTCCCAACATGGAAATCGCCGAGCAGGGGTTCTTTCCACGCGAGGACCTGCCGCGCGGGACCGATGCCGGCGCCCGGCGGCGGCTGGCCGAAATATTCGATGGCGCCGACTTGAGCGAGATGTGGTGAGGGGGCCGGAGGTAAAAGTGCAATCCCGGCCCAATGGGTTACGAATAAATCGGCCCGGCGGCGGGGAGTGCCCGCCGCCGGGCCTTTGCAGCCCTTTTACCCGCAACTGTGCGAGGCATCGGCGCCACCGCTTGACGCAAAACTAGCGCCGGCGCGGGCGAGGCCGTTGCGGACGGATGGACTGTCGGGCGTTGTAAATTCTCCGCTTCGCCGCGGGCCGCCATGGCTTGACGTCCGGGGAGGCGCCGGGCCCGCCACGCGGTCCGGGAGGATTTTCCCAGTTCGTGCCACGTCCGCCGCGCGGTCCAGGAGGATTGTCGTCATTGTCGAAAATCCTGCGGAGCACCTTGGGCCGCCACGGTTTGGCATCGGGGGACGCGCCGGGGCCACCACGCGGTCCGGGAGGATTTTCCCAGTTGGTGCCAGGCCCGCCACGCGGACCTGGGGGATTATTATCGGAATCGAAAACCCTGCGGCGCACCAGGGGCCGCCAGGGCCGCCACGGTTTGGCGTCGGGGGAGGCGCCGGGGCCGCCGCGCGGTCCAGGGGGGTTTTCCCAGTTTGTCCCGGGGCCGCCCCTGGGTCCGGGAGGATTGTTGTCATTGTCAAAAATCCTGCGCCACACCCACGGCCGCCACGGCTTGGCGTCGGGGGAAGCGCCGGGGCCGCCGCGCGGTCCAGGAGGGTTCTCCCAGTTTGTGCCGGGGCCGCCTCTGGGGCCCGGAGGGTTGTTGTCCGGGTCGGTGTGCGCGAGCACCAATGTCGCGGTGGCGAGAAGGATGCCGGTTGTCAGCGCGGCGCAGGTGAGGGCTCTTGCAAACCCGCCGCCGCGTTCACAGGAACCTTGTTCCGCAATCTCCTGTCTGTTCCACATAGCTTACTCTCCTGATGTCCTTGGCGGCTCCAGAGCAGGGATTCCCTGGGGAGGTGGAGCACCAATATGCGTGGGAAATAATCCCACAATAACGAAATGATTACGTGGGAAATATTCCCATGTCAAGTTTTTTGTGGTACAAGACCGGTTGAAAAGAGAATGGGATAACATCCCACAGACGATGATGCTGTGGGCGCCAGAGCGCCTTCAGGGGAAAGTGGAATATTGACACCAGGTGAACCGCATCCGGCGTTGACGCAAGCCCTTTACCGGCTTTTGCGCCCGCTTGTGCGTGTCCTTGTCGCCAAGGGGATCACCTTCCCGTCGCTTTCGCGCTTACTCAAGCAGGTTTATGTTGACGTGGCGCGGGAGGAATTTCCGGTACCGGGAAAACCACAGACCGACAGCCGTATCTCTTTGCTGACCGGCGTGCACCGCAAGGATATCAAGGCGCTGCGGGAAGGTAGGCGCAGTGGCGATGCGCCCTCGCCGGTGCTCTCGCGCAATGCGCATCTGATTGCCCTGTGGACCGGAGCACCGGATTATATCGATGGGCGCGGGCGCCCCCGCGCCCTCCCGCGCCAGCGCCCGAAAGGCGGCGGGGCGTCCTTTGAGGGCCTTGTCGCCTCGGTCTCCACGGACATTCGCGCCCGGGCCGTTCTCGATGAATGGTTGCGTCAGGGACTGGCGCGGGTCGACAAGGATGACCTTGTGCACCTGGATATGACGGCCTTCGTGCCGAATGAGGATTTTGGCGACCTTGCCTATTATTTCGGGCGCAACCTGCACGATCATATTGCCGCCAGCAGCCATAACCTGCTCGGGGGTGAGCCCGCCATGCTCGAGCGCGCGGTGTATTATGAAAATCTGCGTCCGCGCTCGGTCGAGGAGCTTGCCGGACTTTCACGCGAGTTGGGATCGGACGCACTGGTCAAGGTGAACCGGAAAGCGTTCGAGTTGACCGAACAGGACAGGGACGCGGGCGATGCGACGCAGCGCATGACCTTCGGCGTCTATTTCTATACCGGCCCTGACTATGACACGGACGGCGAGGGATAGGGCGATGACCGGACCTTTCATTCGCAAGAACGCGTCCGCTTTTCTTGCCGGCTGGCTGGCGCTCGTTGCGCCGCTGTTTCTAACCGGCTGTGCCACATCGCTTGGCGGTGGCGGCGCGCCATCGGCGTCCGCCGCCGGGGATGTGCGCACTTCAGGACCCGCAGGCTCCGAAACGAAGATTGCCCAGATGAACCAGCCCGGAATTGGCGGCACGGGCAAACCCAATGACAAATCCCCCGGCATTGGCGGCACGGGGCAGGTTGCCGGTGCGCCTCCGGGCATCGGCGGTACCGGGATCGTCGGCACCGTTACCGGCTTTGGCAGCATCTTCGTGAATGGCTTTGAAGTAGATTACGCGCCCGATTTGCCGATCACCTTCAAAGACCGCAAAGTGCGTCCCGATGCCTTGCGTATCGGCCAGGTGGTCGAGATTGAAGCCGACGGCAGTGGTCAGCGCCTGCGGGCAAACCGGCTCGCCATACGCCATGAGGTGGCCGGTCCCATTGAGCGGATTGACCCTGCCCGGCGCATGGCGGTTGTGTTCGGGCAACGTATCGAAATTCCCGAAGGCGTCATTTCAGCGGGCAATGGATCGCGGGTCATGAAATTCAGCGGTCTTGCCGTCGGCGACCATATCGACGTCAGCGGATTGCGGCGCGCGGACGGTGTAATCGCCGCTTCGCGCATCGATAAAACCGCGCCGGGGGAGACAACCGTTTTGCGCGGCCGGGTGACAGCCTCCGGCCAGACGGGATTTTCGGTCAATGGTGTTCGCATCGAAACACCGGTTGACAGCAGGCCGAGAACGCTGGCTTCCGGCCAGGATGTTCTGATCATCGGCAGGGCCGTCGGCGGGCGTCTGCGCGCACGGCGCATCAATCAGCTTGGCCTTCGGCCCTTCTCGGGCCGGGTGCGGCGTCTGTCCATCGAGGGCTATGTGAGACGCGCGATTACCGGAGGCGTGGCCGTGGGGCGCGTGCCCATTACCCAGCTTCCCTCCCGCGCCAATTTGCGCGCCGGGCAGCGGGTTATTCTAGGTGGTTCACTCGATGCCCGTGGGCGTTTTGCGGCTAAGCGGCTGCGTGCACCGCGAGTCGATCTGCGGCGTCCCGGCCGTCCCCCGGCGAACCTGAACAGACGGCCTCCTCCCGGCCGCCGGGCGATACCGCCCGCGTCCCGGCGCCCGGTGCAGCGCGCTCCGTGGCCAAGGCGCCCGGACGTATTCCGCCGCCCGCCGCCGCGCCGGCCGGACAGGTGAGGGAGCCTTTAGCTAAATTTAGCCCGGTCATGCGGCGTCGAATAGTCGATATCGGGACCCAGCGGCACGATGCCGCTCGGATTGATTGTGCTGTGGGACCCGTAGTAGCTCCCTTTGATATGGGTGAAGTTTACGGTCTGCGCGATCCCCGGCACCTGGTAGAGCTCACGCAGATAGTTGGACAGGTTCGGATAGTCCGCGATGCGCTGCCTGTTGCATTTGAAATGCCCTACATAAACAGGGTCGAAACGCACTAAAGTCGTGAACAGCCGCCAATCCGCTTCCGTTAGTGTATTTCCAACCAGATAGCGTTGCTTCGACAGCCGGTCCTCAAGGTCATCGAGCGTGCCGAACAGGGAGGTGAAGGCCTCTTCATAAGCCCCTTGGCTGGTTGCGAAGCCGGTTTTGTAGACCCCGTTGTTCACGCCGGAATAGACGGTTTTGTTGATGGCGTCGATTTCGCCCCGTAGCTCTTGCGGGTAATAGTCGCCTTGCGCGGCGCCTATGCTGTCGAAGGCGGAGTTGAGCATTCGAATAATTTCCGACGACTCATTATTCACGATTGTGCCGCGCTGCCTGTCCCACAGCACCGGCACGGTGACGCGGCCCGAGTAAGCGGGGTCCGCCTCGGTGTAGACCTCATGGAGCTTGTCTTTGCCATTCACCGTATCCGCCGTTGCGCCGTCGGTGTCTGAATCAAACACCCAGCCGTTCTCACCCATATGGTAGTGGACCACATCGACGCTGATGGCGTCCTCAAGCCCTTTCAGCTTGCGGAAGATGAGCGTGCGGTGGGCCCAGGGGCAGGCGAGCGAGACATATAGATGATACCGTCCCGGTTCCGCCTTGAAGCCCTCATCGCCGGAGAGGCCGGCGCTTCCGTCCGGCGTGACCCAGCTGCGGAAACTGGACTGCTGACGCTTGAAGCGCCCGGCGGTCGACTTGGTGTCGTACCACTGGTCGCGCCATTCGCCTTCGACGAGTAACCCCATGTGTTTTGATCCTAGTTTCGCTCAGAAAGCAGTTTTTCCGTGACGGCCAGAAGGATCGACAGTGCGATGCCTTCGCTTGCGGGCGCCAGTTCGGCGAGTTCGGGGCATGTCGGCGCGACGCGCAGGTTCCTGTCGCGCGGGTCAACCCCGTATGGAAATGTCGCGCCGGCGGGGACAAGGGAGACACCGGCCTGGTTTGCCAGCGCGACGACGCGTTTTGCACAACCATCCTTCACATTCACCGAAATAAAATATCCGCCCTCCGGCCTGTTCCAGCTCGCGGTGCCGGTTCCTTCAAGATGTGCATTGAATACCGCATCGACGGCGCGGAATTTGGGCGCGATAATTTCGCGGTGACCCTCCATGAGCCGGTCCAGTCCCGCAGCGTCCTTCAGATAGCGCACATGGCGCAGCTGGTTGAGTTTATCGGGGCCGATGGACCGCTTTTTCATCGCCGCCGTGAGCCAGGAAACATTCGCCTTTGACGAGGAGAACAGGCCAAGTCCGCCGCCGCCGAAGGTGATTTTCGAGGTGGAGCCGAAAACGAAGGCGCGGTCGGAGGTTCCGGCCTGCTCGCAGACCTCGAGGATATTCAGAATGTCGGCGCGTTTGTCGCTCAGCTTGTGCAGGGCATAGGCATTGTCCCAGAACAACCGGAAATCGGGCGCGCCCGCCTTCATGGCGCCAAGCCGCCGCACGGTCTCGTCGTCATAGGTGTCGCCGGAGGGATTGGAATATTTCGGGACGCACCACATGCCTTTTACTTCTCGAGAGGCCACAAGGCGCTCGACCTCATCCATGTCGGGGCCGGAACCCGTCATCTCGACCGGGATCATGTCGATCCCGTATTCCTCGCAAATGGCAAAGTGCCGGTCATATCCCGGGACCGGGCACAGGAAGGCGGCTTTGTTTGAACCCCGCCACGGCGCATTGCCGCCCGGAACACCTTTGAGCAGTGCGTAAGCGATGCAGTCATGCATCACGGCGAGGCTCGAATTGTTGGCGACAATGATCTGATCTGCGGGGGCGCCAAGGAGGCCGGTGAAGAGTTTGCGTGCTTCGGGCAGACCCTGAACCGAGCCGCCATAGTTGCGCGCGTCGCTGCCGTCCGCCAGATGGTAATCCAGGTTTTCCGGCAGGCGCAGAAGCGCATTCGATTGATCGAGCTGGGCCGTTGAGGGTTTTCCGCGCGTCATGTCGATGGTTATTGCGCGTTCGCGGAACGCCTCGAAGTTACTGGCACATTGTTCGTGAAATTTTCGCAGGTCGGGGGTTGAGAGGTCTTCTAGCTCGGCCATGGCCTAGCTGATCAGTTTCTGCGTGATCGAAGCTACATGGTGCCCCTGAAAACTTGCCAGATTTAACTCCTTTTGCGTCGGCTGGCGCGATCCGTCGGGCCCCGCGATCGTCGCCGCGCCATAAGGTGAGCCGCCGCGCACTTCGGAAATATCCGCCAGATCGGGCGCGGAATAGGGCAGGCCGACGATAATCATGCCATGATGCAGCAGCGTGTTGAAGAACGATGTGATGGTCGTCTCGCCGCCGCCGCCCGTGCCGGTCGAGGTAAACACGCTGCCCACCTTGCCGATGAGCGCGCCCTGCGCCCATAGCCCGCCGGTCTGATCCAGGAAATTGCGCATCTGCGAGGACATGTTGCCGAAGCGCGTGGGCGTGCCGAAGATAATGGCGTCGCAATCCGCCAGGTCGTTCGGGGCGAGGACCTGCGCGGGTTGCTCCATCTTCATGCCGGACGCTTTCAACGCTTCTTCGGGCATCAGCTCGGGCACCCGCCTCACCTGCACTTCAGCGCCCTCAACCGCGCGTGCGCCCGTCGCGACCGCATAGGCCATGGTCTCCACATGACCGTAGGAGCTGTGATAGACGATCATGATTTTCGGTGCGCGTGCCATGTACCGTTCCTGGCGGCCTCCTGATTTTTCTTGCGGCCGGGTCTCGCCGGCGGTTCGCAACACGATTCGTCCGACAGCTTAGATTCCAGACCTATAAATGTCATTACCCGGGCTGGACCACAACGCACTATTTTGAAAGTGTCTGCCCCATGATCGATCCCGAATTTGCGGTGCAGCCAGAGCGCGGTGAGGATTCCCGGGCTTTGAGGGCGCTGGCCGAAGAGATTTTCGGCCCCGGCCGGTTTGCCCGGACCGCCCACCGGGTGCGCGAAAGCGCGCCCATTGCCGCTGATCTCTCCCTGACCGCCTGGCGCGGGGGTGACCTGGCCGGGTCTATCCGTTTTTCCGCCATTCGCGTTGGCGCCCGGCCCGGCGCGCTGCTGCTGGGCCCGCTCATGGTCGCCGTGCAATGGACCGGCAAGGGTTGCGGACGGGTGCTGATTTCCGACGGACTGGACTTGGCGCGAACGCACGGATACGCACTTGTCCTGCTGGTTGGCGACCTTCCCTATTATGAGCGCTTCGGGTTCGCCCGCGTGCCCCTCGGGCAAATCACCCTGCCGGGGCCGGTTGACCCGGCTAGGTTGCTGGCGGTTGAACTGGTGGACGGTGCGTCGCAGAACTTCGAAGGTCTGGTTGGGGGCGCTAGCGCCCCTCGCGGAACCAGGTGAGCGACAGGGCGCCCAGCAGCAGGGCGAGCGCGATGAGACCGGAGAAAAGCGGGATCAGACGCACGCCGCGCGTCACATAGGCGTCGCGTTTCCTGAACCCCATCCAGGCGCCGCCATGCATCACCCTGCCCGAGCGCAGCATGGCGAGGCGCGGCAGTTTTACCGCCGCCGCATCGCGCCCGGTCCAGAAACTCCCGCCGCCTGTCTGCTCAAGGATGGGTTGCAGATTCTCAACCGTCGCACTCAGCTTCGAGAGTTCCTTGGTGTTCATCCGGCCAATATTTGCGACGGCGCGCAACTCACCTGACTTCAGCCGGTAGACGCCGTTGTCACGTATATCCAGCACCTTGCGCCAGGTGCCCGGACCGGCGGGGGAGAGCTCGACGAAGCGCGTTTTTCCATTGGGAAGCGTTACCTCGACCGGATCGACGGTGTCCTTCATGGAGTTGCGCTCAATGGTGAGCGAGGTTTCGTCACCCGTCGCGCGCAACACCTCCTCCTCCAGGTCCGGCTCCTTCATGAGCCAGTGAGCGAGGCGGCGCAGCAGGGCGGTATAAGGTCCGCCGCCCTCATAGCCGCGCGCCCACAGCCAGGCATGGTCCGACAGCAGCAGCGCCACCCGGCCTTCTCCCAGCCGGTTCAGGACCAGCAGAGGTTTGTCGTCCGCCCCGTTCATCAGCACCTCGCCGCGGGTATTCTCCGCTTCGACCAGACGGAACCAGCGGCCCCATTGGGGCGGCCCGGTAGCGTTTTTACGCAAGTCCCGCGTCACCGGATGACGTTTTCCGGTATCGGTAATTGAGGGCCGGTAAGGCTTCTCGATAATTCTTCCGGTAGGGGCCGCGGGAAGGATTTGCGACAGCGGCGTGCGGTAAAGGCTCGTTGCCGAGGCGTAGCGCGGGCCGGCGGCCACCAGGACCGCTCCGCCGTTTTCCACATATTGCGCGACATTATCGAGATAGAGCAGCGGCAGCACTCCGCGGCGGTGATAGCGGTCGAAGATGATGAGATCGAACTCGTCCAGCTTTTCGGAAAATAACTCGCGCGTCGGAAAGGCAATAAGCGAAAGCTGATTGATCGGCGTTCCGTCCTGTTTCTCGGGCGGGCGCAGAATGGTGAAATGAACAAGATCGACCGCGGCGTCCGACTTGAGCAGATTGCGCCAGGTCCGCTCGCCTGCATGGGGCTCGCCCGAAACCAGCAGCACGCGCAGGTTCTCCCGCACCCCCTCGGCCGCCAGAACGGCCTTGTTGTTGGCGGCGGTCAACTCGCCCGGCGCGGCTTCCACTTCCAGCTCGACAATATTCAGGCCGGCGGTTTCGAAGCGGATGGGCACTTCGATTGTTTCGCCGGGCCGCACGCGCAGGATTTTCTCGGGCTGGCCCTCGCGGCGGATTGTCAGCGCCACTGTCTCGCCCGGTGCGCGCGAAGGCTGGTCAATGACGCGGATCTCCGCGTATTGCACTCCACCGACAAAACCGAATCGCGGCGCGCGCACCACTTCCAGACGCCGGTCAAACTCGTCGCGCTCGCCGGCGATAATTGCATGAACCGGAACTGCAAGGCCGAAGTCCTTCGCGCTGGCCGGGACGTCGTGAATCTGGCCGTCGGTCAGGAGAACGACACCGGCCAGCCGGTCGGGCGGAATGTCGGACAGGGTCTTGCCCAGATCGCCGAACAGCAGCGTCCCCTCACGGCCGCGTCTGCGCCCGAGCGGAGAGGAAACCCATCGCACCTCCATATCCGGGATTGCGGCCAGTTTTTCGGAAAGGCGTTTTCGGGCTTCGGCGATTGCGGCTTCGCGGCCGGTAAAACGCTGACTTGCACTTTCGTCAACCACGACAACGACAATGTTGGAGAGCGGCTCGCGGTCTTCCTGCCGCAGGCTCGGATTTGCAAGGGCCAGCAACAGAAGCGCAAGCGCGCCGGTTCGAAGCCACGCGCCGCGCACGGCGTTCCAAAGCAGCAGGGCGGCCAGAACCGCGCCCGCGGCGCCGAGCGCGATGAGCATATCGCGAGGCAGCAGCGGAGAAAATTCGACGATCCAGTTCATGATCTCAATCGACTCTATTGGTTGCCGGAGCGCTTTTTACAGTATTCCAAGCCACCCGTTCCCCCTTGCCCAACCACCCGAAATGGTACCCTTGGGGTGGTTGGGCAAGGGGGAACGGGTGGCTTGGTTTCGGGTTCATCGCAACCGCTCTATTGTCCAAGGCGTTCAAGCAGGGCCGGCACATGCACCTGATCGGCCTTGTAATTGCCGGTCAGCGCATACATGACAATGTTGACGCCGACGCGGAAGGCCATTTCGCGCTGCACGTCTCCGCCCGGAACAACAGGGAAAAGGGCGCGGTTCGTGTCATCGAGCGCCCATGCGGCGGCAAAGTCGTTCGATGTAATCAGCAGCGAACTGACTCCATCGGTACGGCGCGAACGCGCGGATTTGTCGGCGTCGCTTGCCGGCGTGGCTTCAACCCACAGCGCGCCGCCATCCCATCGGCCGGGAAAATTCTTGAGCAGGTAAAAGGCCTTTGTCAGCACGTGATTTTCCGGCACCGGCTCCAGCGGCGGGATGTCCAGATCGCCGATCAGTCTGGACAGCGCCGTGGCGCCTGGTCCCTGCGCGCCGGCGGGCAGGGTTGTCTGATAGTCGCGGGTGTCGAAAACGATCATGCCGCCCTGCTTCATATAGGCGTCGATCTTGGCCAGCGTCTTGTCGGGAAGTGTCTTCACATTCTCGCGGACCGGCCAGTAGAGCAGCGGGTAGAAAGCCAGCTCGTCGGTCTCGATATTGATGCCGGCCGGTTCGGCCGGTTCGATCGCCGTGCGGGCCTTGAGTACACGGCTGAGGCCGCTCAGCCCCGCCCGGCTGACACGGTCGATTTCCGCATCGCCCGTGACCACGAAGGCAAGGCGCGTGGCGAGCGCGGCTTCAAGAGCTTTCGCATCGCCGGCGCTTGTCGATTGCTGCGCGCCGGCGGATTGCGCCATGATTGCCAGAACCAGCAGCGCTGGCGCGGCCGCCGCCGCGCCACGGCGGACCATTGTGAGAAAGCGTCCTCCGGCCGAGAAAACCAGCATGACAATCATATCGGCGAGAAACAGCAAAAAGGCGCCCCCGAGCAGCATCGGTTTCAACTGCACTGATTCCAGCACATTGTAACTGATCTGCTGGTTCTGGCCCGAAAGCGGGGGCAGGGGCTTCAGTACGCTCGCGGCGCGAATGATATTGAGCGCGCGGGTGGAACTGGCCGGCCCGTAATATCCCGGCGGGCGCGCCGGTCCGGGGTCGGCGTCCTTGAATTTCTCCGCTTCGATTGGCGCGACCGCGGGCGAGGGGGCGACGAGCCGGCCGAACCCGTCAAGCACTTCGCGCGGCGCGAGCAGGCCCGATTGCGCCGCCGCTGGCGAGGCTGCCGGGGCCGGTGTGCCGCCGGCGGCTTTCACGTCACCCGGTGTCGTCACGGAACGTTCGGTAATACGGCGCAGCATCTCCACGAACAGGCCGGACATCGGCAGGCTCGACCAGTCGGAATTGGCGGTGATGTGGAACAGCACAATCCAGCCGTCGCCGCGCTTGGCGGCGCTGACCAGCGGCGTTCCATCTTTCAGCCGCGCCCAGACCTCGGCCTGCCGGAGAGCGGCGGGGTCCGTCAGCACCTGGCGGCGAACTGTGACATCGGCTGGCGGTTTCAGTCCGAAAAACGGGCTTGTGTCTTCAAAAGCGGAGAGTCGTTGCGGTGTACTCCAGGAGAGCGAACCGCCCAGAGTGCGGCCGCCCCGGCGCAGTTCAGCGGGCAGCAGGCGGTCGGTGTTCTTCTCAAGGCGCGGTCCGGCGAACCGAACCAGCGTGCCGCCGCGCCCGATCCAGGATTCGATTAAGTTGAGTGAACCGGGGACCAGTTTACCGATGTCCGCCAAAATGAGGACCGACAGGTTCCGTTGCAGCAGTTCTTCAACCGACGAAGCAATGTTGCTTCCCTTCGCCGCCTCGACTTCCGTATAGGGGGAAAGCGCCCGTTCCACATAATAGAGCGGGGAAAGGAGCGGTTGGGCGAGCTCGCGCGCTTCGCCCGAAATAACCCCGACCCGGCGCCATTGTGAGCGCGCGTCGAGCAGATGAACCGCCCCGGCGGAGGTTTCGCCGCTGATCTCAAGGCGTGCGGCCTGGTTGCGAATTTCAAGCGGGAGGTCAAATGCCGCATCGGCTGCCGTGGCGCCTTCGGCAAAGGAAAAGGGGGCCGCGCCCAGTTGCTCGCCCTGGGCTGTGAAGGCCTGTATGGAGCCACCGCGCACATTGCCGCCAGAGCGGATGACCTGTGCGCTCAGTTTGCCCTTTTCACCCTTGACGGCGCGCAGCCCGAGTGCGCCCGAGCCGGATTGAGGGAGCGCAACGGAAAGCGGAGCCCGCGCGCCGGACAGGGCGGACAGTGCGGCCGAGAACTCCTTCGCGCCGCCATAATCGAGGCCATCGCTCAGCCAGATGACCGCCAGGTCCTCCTGGCCCTTGAATTCATCACCAAGTTTCTTTGCGAGCCGGGCGCGGTCCGGGTCAAAGGGTAGGGGCTGGAGAGAGGCGGCGGCTTCGCGCGCCTCTTGCGGACTCATCGTGCTGATGCTGGTTTCGCGCGAACCGGCGGTGCCTGTCAGGATGATGGGGCGGTTGTCGCGCTCGGCGCGCGAGATATAGGTGTCAATCAGGGCCTGACGGGAACGCCATCCGCTGGCGGCGGCCCATCCGTTGTCGGCCACGATCAGGACCGGTCCCGACCCCGGCAGGGCGTCGCGGTCAGGGTGAAGCACAGGGCCCGCCAGCGCGAAAATCAGCAGCGCCGCCATAATGATCCTCAAGGCCGTCAGCCACCAGGGACTGTGTGCGGAAGTTTGCTCGGTATCCTCCAGGCCCTTGAGCAGGCGCGTCGGCGGGAAGACAATGGTTTTCGGGCGCGGCGGCGTGATGCGCAACAGCCACCAGATGGCCGGCAGCACGATAAGCGCGCCCAGTGCCCAGGGTTGGAGAAACCCGAGAAGACCAAAACTCATCATGCCGCATCCCCTTCGGGCAGGCCCGCATCGATGGCTTCGGCCGGCGGGCGGTAGCGGTAATCATGTTCCAGCCCTGCAAGGCGCGTATGCGACGCCAGCAGCGCCTCTTCGGCCGGGCGGTCCGTGTGATGCACCAGCAGCGACCATTCCAGACGTTTGAGCTCGGCGAGAATTGCATGGCGGTGGGCGACCATGCGCTCATGAAAGCGTGTCCGCAAGCTCTCCGCGCGTCCGGCCGTTACCTGCTCGGCGCCCTCCGCGGCGGTAAATTCGGTGCGGCCTTCATAGGGGAGGCTTTCTTCGGCGGGATCGAGAATCTGGAGGAGATGACCGCGCACGCCCTGCACCGCGAGTTGCTCCAGACGCGGCGCCAGATCTTCAACCGGCTCCAGAAAATCGGAAAACAGAAGGCATTCCGAAAATTGTCCCAGCGCCGTCACGGGCGGCAGGCTGTCTTTAGCGAAGGCCGGGTCGCCGGCCCGGCGCGCAATCGACAGCGCCAGTTTGTTTACCGCGCTGCGCCCGGCGCGCGGGCGCCCGCCCATGAACGCGATGCGTTCACCGGCCTGCACAAGCAACTCGCCCATCGCCAGCGCCAGGACGATGGCGCGGTCCATTTTCGAAGTTGCCGAAAGGTGCGAGCGGAACGCCATGGATGCGGAAAGGTCGATCCACATCCACACCGTATGGGCCGCCTCCCATTCGCGTTCGCGCACATAGAGATGGTCCGAGGTGGCCGAACGGCGCCAGTCAATGGATTCCGCGGCGTCGCTGTCCTCGAAATGACGGAACTGCCAGAAGGTTTCGCCCGGACCCCGGCGGCGGCGGCCGTGGATGCCGTGGGCGACCGTGTGGGAGATACGCCGCGCCGCGACCAGCAGGGAGGGCATGCGGGCGGCCAGCCCATGCGCGTGGGTCTCCAGTTCCTGCAGTGGCGATGCGGTATCAGCCACGGCGAGGTTTACTCCAGCCGCTGGGTAATTGATCCAATCACGGACTGGATGGTGATGCCTTCGGCGCGCGCCGCGAATGTCAGCGCCATGCGATGCTTCAATATGGGCTCGGCAAGGGAGACGACATCGTCCACCGAAGGCGCCAGCCGCCCGTCGATCAGCGCCTTGGCGCGCACGCCGAGCATCAGGGCCTGACTCGCGCGCGGGCCAGGACCCCACGCAATCTGTTCGTTTATGGCGTCTTTGGCGTCGGCGCCGGGGCGCGCCGAACGCACCAGCATCAAAATCGCATCGACGACCTTTTCACCGACCGGGATCTGCCGCACCAGACGTTGCGCGGCCATCAGGTCGGTCTCGTTGAGGATGGGCTTGAGCTTGGTTTCCTTGAGGCCGGTGGTCGCGAACAACATGCGCCGCTCCGCAGCCTGGTCGGGATAGTCGATGTCGATCTGCAGTAAAAAGCGGTCAAGCTGGGCCTCGGGAAGCGGATAGGTGCCCTCCTGCTCAAGCGGGTTTTGCGTCGCCAATACATGAAACGGGCGCGGAACCGGATAATTGACGCCGGCCATCGTGACATGATGTTCCTGCATGGCCTGCAGCAGCGCCGACTGGGTCTTGGGGCTTGCCCGGTTGATTTCGTCCGCCATCAAGAGCTGTGTGAAGACCGGGCCTTTCAGAAAGCGGAACGAGCGTTTGCCGCCCGTGCCCTCTTCCAGAACTTCCGAGCCGACGATGTCCGAGGGCATGAGGTCCGGCGTAAACTGAATTCGCTTGTTGTCCAGGCCAAGAACCCTGCCCAGGGTTTCCACCAAAGAGGTTTTGGCGAGGCCGGGGACGCCGATCAGCAACGCATGGCCGCCGGCCAGCAATGTAATCAGCGTCAGTTCAATCACCCGGTCCTGACCGAAGATAACCGAAGCCGTCGCTTCATGGACAAGGCGGGTCTTGTCCCCCGCCGCCTCAAGGCGTTCGGCAAGTTTTTCGTCCGTTTGACTTAGTGCGCTCATGGTGATGAATATAATCCTGTTATGATCGGATCGGAATAGTCTGCCGCCAAATTTGGTCACAATCGTGTTAGAGCGAAAATCAGGCAGCCGAAGCAAGACAAACTCCCGCCGGGCAGCGATCAGGCGCTCCACACTTCAAACCGGACGATAGGCGATGGCACTCGTGCAAGACAAGGAGGCTGGCGAGTTTACCACAGCCGGTCTGCGCATCCGGGCACGCGGTGTGCTGGCGACTCCCGAGCAGCGGATCGCCTGTGCCGATGGGGCCTTTCCCGGCCGCAACGATTTTGAACTCAGCCCCGAACTTGAAACAATGGACTCTTTTGAACAAAAACGCACGGCCGCTGTGCTGATCCCGGTGATCGAGCGTGAGGGGGCAGCTTCCATCCTGTTCACGCAGCGCTCCGAGCACCTGCCCGTCCATCCCGGGCAGATTTCCTTCCCTGGCGGCAGGAAGGACACTGGCGATGCCAATGTGGTCGAGACCGCGCTCAGGGAGGCACGCGAAGAGATTGGCCTCGATCCGGAATTTGTCGAGACAGTGGGCTTTCTCGACGACTATCTGACCTCGACCGGTTACAGGATTTCGCCATTGGTCGCGATCATCCGCGAGGGATATTCGATTACGCCCGACCGCAGCGAGGTTGCCGATATTTTCGACGTGCCGCTGAGCCATTTGATGAATGCGGAAAACTATGAGATGCATACGCGTGAATGGCGTGGCGTGAAGCGGGTTTTCCATGCCATTCCCTGTGGAGAACGCTTTATCTGGGGCGCAACCGCTGGCATGCTGCGCAATCTGTGCGACTGGCTGTACAGTTCGGAGTCTAAAGGATGATACGCTTTTTTTTCGCCGTCGTTGCCATGTTCTTCGTGCCGTTCTTCGTTTACGCGGCCATTGCTTTCGTCCGCCAGCGCGGCAAGCTGGAAGGAAGCCTCCTGGAAAACGCTCCAATAAACTGGCTGGCGGTCGCGGGCGCGGTGCTGGCGTTTGGCACCTTTGCGAGCCTGATTTCCATTGAAATCATTGAATATGAAAAGGGGGACCCGGCTCCCTCGCTGCGTGAAGGCGCGGCCAAACCTGGCCGCAGCCCTTGACCTTGGGCGCGGGCTGGCCCGCGTAGACCTAGGACCTTTCCAGATGTCCCCGAGCCATCGGTCTTCCCTGCCTTCACTCGCCGGCGCGGACTGGCTGGGCTGGCCTGGCACGCGAGAGGTCTTCGCATTGGTTCGCGCGCAGGGCTTTGAAATCCGCGCGGTCGGCGGTGCGGTGCGCGATACCTTGCTGTCGCGCCGCGTTCATGATGTCGACTTTGCCACCATTGCGCTTCCCGAAACGGTCATGGAACTGGCTCGGGGCGCCGGATTGAAGGTCGTTGCGACGGGTTTCGATCATGGAACCGTCACGTTGATCGCGGACGGCCGCGCCTTCCAGGTGACCACTTTGCGCAAGGATGTGGAAACCTACGGCCGCCGCGCCAAGGTGTCCTACACGGACGACTGGCTGGCCGATGCAAGCCGGCGCGACTTCACCCTCAACGCGCTCTATGCGGAAGCCGATGGAACGCTCCACGATCCCCTGGACGCCATGGGCGATATAGAGACGCGAAAAATTCGTTTCATTGGTGATCCGCGAACAAGGGTCGCGGAAGACTATTTGCGGATCCTGCGTTTCTTTCGGCTCAACGCCGAGCTTGGAGATGGGGACTTCGATGCAGCGGCTCTGCGCGCCTGCGTGAGCGGGCGCGGCGGGCTGTACGGCCTTTCCGCCGAGCGGGTAAATTCCGAGCTGATGCGGTTGTTGCGCGCGCCGCGCGCCGCCGGCTCGCTCCGGAAAATGTTTGAACATGGCCTGCTCGTTCAGGTGCTCGGGGGTGTGCCTTTTTTGTGCCGGCTGGAGAAAATGATCGCCATCGAGGCGCATCTCGGGCGGGAGCCCGACGCGGTGCTCCGGCTCGGCGCGCTGGCGCTCGCGGTGGTTGAGGATGCCGAACGGCTGAAGACGCGGCTGCGCTTGCCTGGCGCGGACGCGAAGCGTCTGGAGGCTGCATCCGGGTTTCGCGGCCTGTCGGCAACGCTGGGCGAGGCTGGAGTCAGCGCCGGGCTCCATGGGGCCGGGCGGTCAGCTTTCCGGGAAGGCGCATTCATGGCCTGGGCCGCGTCGCGGGACATGGCTTCAGATACCGCGTGGCGTGATCTCATGACCCGCATAGAGGAAACGCCGGTCCCGAAGTTTCCGCTGCTAGGGAGGGATATTGTGGGCCTGGGCGTGCCGCAAGGCCCCGCGGTGGGTGTGATAATGAGTGAAATCGAATCGTGCTGGGCCGCTGGCGGCTTCGAACTGGACAGGGCGCGGCTGCTGGAAATGGCGCGCTCCGCGGTGGCCTCAAAGGGCGGCGGGACGGTTCATGATACGGGAAAGGACAAGACATGACACAGCAGAGCCTTACCAGCGAATCGCGCAACCGCGTGATAAAGATCGTGTTCGGCGTCGTGGCGATTACATGCCTGATCGCCGGCCTCGTCATCTATCTGTTCGCCGAACAACTGGGACTTTCCGAAGAGACCGCGCAAATCGTGGCAATCGCATTTCTGGCCGCCGGGGCGGGTGATTATCTTGCCCTGAAATTCTGGGACCGGATCGCGAACCGGCGTTAGCAGCATTGCCGGATTGCTGCCAACACAATGTTTTAGCACATAAAAATTGATTCCATCGAGCCTAGTGCGTTATCGTTCCGGTCAGAAGGATTCTGAGCATCGCGGGAGGGAGGCTGATATGGCTGACCGGGATTTCACAGCACAACTGCAAGGGCACAACCTGACCACGGCGCAGATCCTGTACCGCCTTCCGGATTATCCCGCACTCATTCAATCCTATCTCTGGCAGGACTATGACATTGCGCCAGCCTTTCCCAAGCTGGTCGGTTTCCTCGAATTCTGGAGCGAAAACCTCGATGGCCCGCTCTACCAAATCCGCGTCATGCACAAAAAATTGCTGTCGCCGAGGGAATTCCGGTTTCTGGAAGGAGAATTCCGCCTGAACTGAGTGGGTGTTATTACTGGGCGGCCAGCTTAGGCTTGATGACAACACGCACGATAGAAGTCTTGTTATAGGTCCGCCCGCCGATCCGGCGGTAATAATCAAACGCAAGGTCGACCTTGCCGGCGGTTTCGGCCCAGACCGCGACATTCAACATGCTTTGCTCCTGAAAGAACATGGATCGCCCTTTTTGCGCCATGAGCCATCCGATCTGGTCGACCTTCACCAGATGGAGACCCCTGCTGAGTGCCTTGTTAAGCCGCCACTTGAAACCAATCGTTGGATTGCCGGGCAATTTGAGAAATACGATCTCGCCGGCCATTGTTTCAAGGTTCTGAATGATCTTGGGTTCTCGCGCCCAAGCAGGAGTGTTTGGTCCCAAAACCAGCATAACCGTGGCGGCAATCAGGAGGTGTAGGCGCAAAAACGAGCTCCCCGGGGCCAGATACCACTCCGCAGGGTAAATGTAGAAGGTTAGCAGCTTGTGAATTTCTACGCCTGTACCGGCGCGCCGGGCTGTTTGATCTTGTTGCGGTTCAGAACCCGTTCACCGAAGATTTTTTTGCCGGGGGCTTCCGGTTTCGTTCCCGGCTGATTGGTGCGCACCGCCCCCGGGACTATATCGATGAGTTCCTTCATGAACCCCAGCAGGCTGTCGGCGGTCATTTTCATGGGCTTGAATTCGCTCGAACAGCAATAGCGCCGATGGACCTCTTCGGCGACCTCCTGGCCGACAAAACACATTGACCAGTCGGCGAAGCGGCGCCTTTTTATTGGCCGGGCCTCGAGAATGACATGGTCCGAGTGGCGCGGGTCTTTTATGATCCGGCAGAAAGTCTCCGTCACCGCCTTGCGGTCGCCCTCCAGAACTTGCGCGAAATAATTCTGGTTGAACAGCAGTGCGCCGGTCACGCCGTTGGCCATGTTGTTGTGCTTGGCGGTTTCCAGAATTTCCTTCAGATCGGCGCGCAGGCGCGGGTCGTCCGGATTGACGGCCGTTTTCCTCGAGTAATAGATCAGGCGAAAAAGATACATGGGTCCGCACTTTTCATAGGGTGCGGAGTCTATGTCCTGGCGGTATAGATCAAGTTAACGAACAGGAGCGCCTGCCCTCCCGGGAGAGCAATTCTGGAGCAGCAGTAAAAATAGCGCTTGAATTTACCAGGATAGAAACATGTTTATGCGCCGAAACCCATCCACAAATATCTCGATCTCCTTTGAGGGAAGAAAGGTGCCATGCAAACTCGGTGATACCGTCGCCGCGGCAATTCTGGCGGCTTCGCCGTCCTATACCCGAAGAACGCCAAAGCATGGGGAAATGCGCGCGCCATATTGCATGATGGGCGCTTGTTTTGAGTGCCTGATGGAGATCAATGGAGTAACTGACCAACAAGCCTGTCTGACCCTTGTTGAAGACGGCATGAGTATTAAACGGCAGATTCTGGTGGTCGGTAGTGACTGGGCCTAGGGCAGGAAATCCCGCGAAAAATCCCGATGCGGCAATCGTGGTGATTGGCTCCGGTCCGGCTGGCATGGCTGCCAGTCATGCCGCCGCGGAATATGGTGTGAGTGTCGTCCTGCTCGACGAGCAACCCGCACTCGGCGGGCAGATTTACCGAAATGTGGAAATGACGAAACGAGAACGTCCTGACGATTATGACCTGCTCGGTGTTGACTATCAGGAAGGGCGCCATCTTGCGGATCGTGTAAAGGCGTCAGCGGTTCGATACATTTGCGGGGCTACGGTTTGGAATATCGAAACCGACCCATTGGCGGTTTATTATTCCGTAAACGGGCAGGCGCGGAAGCTGGCGCCAACGGCCGTCATTATCGCAACAGGCGCGATGGAGCGAAGCGTTCCAATTCCTGGCTGGACGCTTCCGGGCGTCATGGGCGCCGGCGCTGCCCAGGTAATGTTGAAGTCGTCCGGTATGATACCCGAGGGCCGTGTTGCAATCGCCGGAGCAGGACCGCTCCTGCTTCTGGTCGCTGATCAACTCTCGCGAGCAGGGTGCAATCTTGTGGGTGTTGCCGAGACGACAAGCTACGCCGACTATATTCGCGCAGCTCCGTTACTCCCCAGGGCGATGAGAGCTTCCAGTTACCTCAAGAAGGGGCTGGGACTTCGGTTTTCACTCATGCGTCGCGGCGTTCGATTGCTGAGCGGAGCAAAGAATATGAGAGCTGAAGGTGACCGCAAATTTGAACGCCTCGTCTTTAATTGCGGTCGTCGCGAGGTCGCACTCGACGCGGATTTACTGCTGATGCATGAAGGGGTTGTGCCGAATGTTCAGTTATCCAGACAAATGGGTTTGGAGCATGAATGGTATGATCGGCAGGATTACTGGCGCCCGGTTTTGTCCAAATGGGGGGAGACATCGCGCAAAGGGGTGTTTGTCGCTGGCGACGGCGGCGGCATAGATGGCGCCACTGTCGCCGCGCACAATGGCACGATCGCATCCCTCAAGATCGTTCAGCATCTGGGTTGCATATCGGAATCAGAACGCAACCGCCGTGCAGAAAAATCATTCCGCGAAAAAAAGAAGCATGAGCAGGTACGGCCTATGCTCGACACGCTCTTCGGGCCACCGCGTTACGCATTTCAATCGCCCGCAAGGGAGACGATTATATGCCGTTGCTCGGAAGTGACCGCGGGTGAAATCTCTGACGCGATTGCGGCCGGTTGCCATACGCCGGATTCATTAAAATCGAAATGCCGAAGTGGTATGGGCGCCTGCCAGGGGCGGATGTGCGGCCTCTCGGTTTCCACGATTATTTCGCGGGCATTGGAGATGCCGATCGACCAGGTCGGTTACTACAATATACGTTCGCCTATTATACCATTGCCTTTATGCGAATTGGCCGCGCTTGAGGAGGAGGGGACTCCCTCATCTGCATATGAATAACAAGGCGGATGTCATAATTGTCGGAGCGGGATTGCACGGATCATCGGCGGCGATCCACATTGCGGCACGCGGCAGGCGGGTGATCGTTCTTGATAAGGGCGTGGGCGGCCGGCATTCCTCTGCGAGCAATGCCGGCGGCGTTCGTCGCCTGTGGCGGCATCCCGACGAACTGCCGCTCGCATGCGAAGCGGCCAGCATGTGGAATCACATTGAAGAAATCGTCGGCGACAATTGCGGGTATCGTCAATCGGGCCACCTGAAGATTGCCGAAAACAAAACGGATATTGCGAAATTGGAGGATCGCCTGACAACAATGAAGCAACTCGGTTTCGATCATGAAGAGTTGATTGACCGGGACGAACTCAGGAAATGGGCGCCTGAGGTTGCCAGTCATTGTGCCGGTGCGCTGTTGTGCCGTGAGGATGGATTTGCGAGCCCGTTCCGGACGACTTCTGCATTCCAGAATAAAGCCGTGTCCAATGGCGCCGAGCTTGCACTCAATCAGGCCGTCGCCGGCATCGATAAGAAGGCGGGCAGTTGGATTATTCAAACACAAGACCATCTATTCGAAGCACCAATATTGCTTAATTGCGCTGGTGCCTGGGGCGATAAAATCGCTGAGATGATTGGTGACACGGTTCCCTTGTCTGCCGTCGCGCCAACCATGATGGTGACGCCGCCCATGCCCCGCTTTCTGGAGCCTGTAGTGGGTGCGGTAAGCCGTAAGCTGTCCTTCAAGCAGGCGCCAAATGGAATTGTTTTAATCGGGGGCGGTTATCGGGGAAAACTAGACCGTGATACCGGCTTCACTCAAGTTGACTACTCAGCCCTGAAGCTCAGTGCGCAAACCGTTATTGATCTCTTTCCGATCATGAAAAACGCCCAGGTGGTTAGGGCTTGGTCAGGGATTGAGGGCCAGACGCCCGACTCCCTTCCTGTAATCGGTCAAGGTCTTTCCGATGCAAACGCCTATCATGCATTTGGTTTCTCGTCTCACGGGTTTCAGCTTGCTCCGGTCGTTGGAAAATTGATGGCTGAGCTGATTTATGACGGGGCGTCATCGCTTCCTATTGAGCCTTTCTCGCCCGCACGGTTTCACGATGTGGAAATTCGAAATCCTGAGACTGCGCAGCTTAGCGCCTGAACCGCTTGCTGCTCCATGAATCTCAACTGGACCTAACGCCCCAGCTCGTAGATGCGCGAGCCCTGTTTATCCAGCACTGGTCTCAGCTCCTTGAAGGCCTCGGGGTAAAGATAGAAGGGGATGCGGGGAAAGAGGTGATGGATGAGATGGTAATTCTGGAACAGATACAGCCAGTTCGCGATCCCGGCCGCGGGGCCTGACACCTTGTAGATCTTTGTCGCCCGCCACTTGTTCTTCGTATCATGCGGTTTGTGCGGCAGGTAGGCGAAGAAATAGATGATCATCGCGCTGCCGATCCAGTGGGGTACGAGCCATAGCGCCAGCACCTCGCGCCAATACCCGAACAAAATGAGCCAGAAGGCGATTGAATACAGTACCCAATAGGAAGCGATGACATGGGCGGTGACTTTGAAATTCGTTGGCTCTTTGGGGTTGAGGGCAATTTTCTGGAAGAAGAAATGATGGTAGTAGGGCACGATGGTGAAGCAGCGGAACAGGACGGTGATCGGGTTGGTCACCTTGACCCAGTGATCGGGGTCGAGATCATCGTCATTCGTATCGCGGTGATGCATCAGGTGCATATGCCGGAACGCCTTGTATTCATGGAGTAAGATTGCGCCGCTCAGATATCCGATCAGATGATTGAGCCACATCCAGTGGCTGTCGCGCCCGGCGATATTGCCGTGGCAGGCCTCATGGAGCGGCGTCTGGATGGCGTAGAGCAACGCCGAGTTGAGGACCAGTCCCGCCCAAAGCGGAATAATGCCGGCCGCGCCAAGAATGCTGACGAGCGCGAATGAGCCGATTATCGCGAACGCCAGCGCGACGCTCGGCCAGGCGACCATTCCCTGATATGGTTTTACAATCTTTCGGGCTTCTCGATCCACGGTCGCGATTGCGGAGGTCATGTTCACGCGCTCCCCGGTTCACGCGCTCCATCGGAACGCGCAATGTAATCAGCCCGGGGCCTCAGCCCCGGTCTGCGTTAATGCAGCCCCTTCGTAAAACTGTATGCTGATTATGCGCGCATTTTCGCCGTAATTCAATTTTGAATCGCACCGTGCGGCCTCTTGTCCGCCATTCTGTCCGCAAGTCCGCAGCTCTTCATGCGCCAGATCAGCATATCCAGCCGGTCCTGACCGAAGAAGAGTTCGCCCTGAAAGACGAATAGCGGCACCCCATTGTGCCCGGCGGCGGCCTGGGCGGCTTGGTTGGACTTGATTGCCTCGTCATATCTTTCGAGGTCCATATCCAGGGCGTGTTTCAGGGCTGCCGGGTTCAGGCCCGCACGCTTGATCGCGGCGTTCAGATGCATCCCCTCATGCCAGTTGTCGGTCCGCCCGTCCCACAGCAGCCGCATGACCTGAGCCTGGAACTCAAGGCCCTTGCCTGCTTCTGCTGCTGCTGCCGCAAGACGTGTCAGTTCATGGATATAGGGCTGGTTCGCGGCGATCTCGCCGGTCACCATATCCTGCAGGATGGGGTCGGGAATGGGCCGCCGGTAAGGAACGCCCAAAAATTCCGCGACCCGGTTGGAATCGCGCAAATGATAGGATCGGTAATGGGCGGGAGCTGTTTTGAAGAAATCCGGATCGCGGATTGCCAAAGGATAGACAATCCGCAAATTGACCATGACATCATATTGGGCGCGCAGCGCCAGGATACGATCGAGCGCCAGATAGCAGTACGGGCTGCGCATCGACCAGTATATGTCAAACGAAAGGGTCATGTCCTCGCCTCGCAACCATCGCATGCGCCGACTGTAACAATTTTCGGACCGGACGTGGCGGCGTAATTCCCTGTAACATCATGTAAAAAAAAGACCCGCCTCGATTGGCGGGCCTTTTTGCCGTTTTTCTCTGCCCGCCTTCAGGCCGCGCGTTCGATTCTGGCCGCGCGCAATTTCCCGCTGCCGGTCGCCGTCGTGGCCTGCCTGAACGTATCGACATTCGATGAAGCCTGAGAAAGCGGATCATCGGAACGGTGTGATTTGCCCTCGAAATAGCCGCCATGTTCCAGCTTGAGAGCCTGATGGCAAATGTCACCCTCGACATGAGAATTCGATTCCAGTGTCACGCTCAGGGCGTTGATCGAGCCCGAGATGCGGCCATGGACCGTGACTTCTTCGGCGACGATGCCGCCGTGAATGCGTCCCCTGTCGCCAACGATGAGCGTGGCGCAGAACACATCGCCCTGCACGTCGCCCTCGACCTGAACTTCCCCCTTGGAAATGATATTCCCGGTAATTGTAAGATCTTCGCCTATGATTGATGGAGCCATTGTCCATGATCCTCCTGGTTTCAGCTTGGTCATTTGTCCCCCGACAATGTCCGTATCCGCACGAGTTCGTTCCAAGCAGCCGAATCGTTGATTTCAGACTGTGTTAAGTGTGGTTAACGAAGCGTAAACAAGCGTTTCCGTCTGGGACGCGGTTGCTGTTCTCGCGGACACGGGAATGAGCGGCGGGGTCGTCCGGCTACGGGTTTTCCCCAATCTATCCCCAATGGATCTTGGCCGGGCCAGTATGGGTGGCTGTGGAGCGCACTCAGAGCTATCATGCCGCCAGCGGCAGGTTGTGAGATGGAAGTAATGCCGATCAAGCCTCACAAGGCATGTCATTAAGTTGACTTCCCTAGCGTTGCGTAGAGATCGGGAGGCCAAGCAGCGTATGGATTGGAGCAAAAATGTCTGAATCAGTTATCGCGGACGATCTGCACATCAAGGGTGAAGTCACAACTTCGGGCGACATTGAACTCAAGGGCACTTTGGAAGGCGAGGTGACCTGCCGGACATTGCTGATCGCACAGGATGCCAGGGTCGAAGGCAAGGCCACGGCGGAGAAAGTTGTCGTGCGGGGAACCGTGGAAGGCACAATCAACGGGGTCCGGGTGACGCTGACATCATCGGCAAAGGTCAAGGGCGAGTTGATTTGCAAGGCGCTTTCCGTCGATGAGGAGGCCTATTTCGACGGCACTTCGCAGCGCGTCAACGATCCTCTTGGGCTCGGTCTGGAAGAGCACAAGCCCAAAGCCGAGGAAAAGTCCGGGTCCGCAAGTGGGGAAACGTCCAAGGCCCCGAATGGCAATATGACCCCTGACAAGCGCTCTGGCGGCAAGCTACAGCCGATTTCGGCAGGCAGCGGTCACTAAGATCGATCTGCATTCGGGATTTTCTGGGGCGTGGCGTTCGCGCCAAAGGAACAAGCCGGTCCGCGTTAAAGCGCGCGGGCCGGCTGTTTATTCTGGATTCCCGTGAAGCCTGTCTGAGCCCAGGCTTTAGGTGAGTTTGCCAAGCGTTCCGGTCTTTTCCGCCGCCAGATAGTAAAATGTGACGCGCGACTTCGAATTGTCGCCGCTCATCTGCTGGCATATCGATTGCAGCACCGCGTCGATCTCATCGTCGCTTTGCGACAGCCCCAGCTTCTTCTTGCAGAAATTCTCCCGCACGCGCTTGAGCTCGTCCGGGTCCGAGCAGGCGACCATCGATGCATCCCTCTGCGCCAGTATTCCCTTTCCCAGGTAATTTTCAATTGCCTTCACCGCCGCCTCGCCGGCTCCAGGAGAATATTTTTTTACGTCAGCAACATAGTCAGACATCGGATCGGTCCTCCTCCCCGCCTGTTGATTCTCGCATATCGCCCATGCGGCGCGGTTTGCGGCATGGGCTAACCAATTACAAGGAAATATTGCGGGTGAACCGGCGTCAAGGCCATTTTACAACGGGGGGCATCGAGGACAGGATCGAATCCACGTTTCCGCCGGTTTTGAGACCAAAAGCCGTTCCGCGGTCATAGAGCAGGTTAAATTCCACATAGCGGCCGCGCCGGACGAGTTGTTCCTCGCGGTCCGCTTCGCTCCATGGGGCGTTCATGTTGCGCCTGACCAGTCGCGGATATATTTCTGCGAAGGCGCGGCCCACATCCTGAGTGAAGGCGAAATCCGCCTCCCAGCCGCCCCCCGTCTCCTGGGAATGAAGATAATCGTAAAAAATCCCGCCAATGCCGCGCATCTCTTCTCTGTGCTTGAGAAAGAAATATTCATCGCACCAGGTCTTGTAATGGTCATAGTCGGCGATGGCATGCGGCGCGCAGGCGGCCTTCATGGCGGCGTGAAAGTCCTTCGTGTCCGGGTCGCCCTGGTTGCGGCGCGCGTCCAGCACCGGCGTTAAATCCGCGCCGCCGCCGAACCAGCTTTTCGATGTCACGACGAAGCGGGTGTTCATGTGAACGGCGGGGACGTTGGGGTTGTGCAAGTGAGCGATCAGCGAAATGCCGCTGGCCCAGAATTGCGGATTGTCTTCGGCGCCGGGAATCTGCGATCTGAATTCCGGCGCGAATTCCCCATGCACGCTTGAGACATGCACGCCGACCTTTTCGAAGACGCGTCCTTTCATCAGGGACATGATCCCGCCGCCGCCCTTCGCTCCGGTATGGTCGGTGCGCGCCCACGGGGTGCGCTCGAACCGGCCGGGCTTCTCTTCGGCATGAGGTCCGCTGGACAAATCATCCTCGATGGCCTCGAAGGCCGCGCAGATGTCATCGCGCAGTTCTTCAAACCAGGAGCGCGCGCGGGCCTTGCGCTCATCGAGCCGCGCCAGATCGTCAGGGGAGTGATCGGGGAGGTCTGCCGGCTTGTTCATGCGTTCTTAGACCCTTTCTTTCTTATACGGAACCATTTGATGGCTCAAATCAGTTCACTCGGCAAGGCGCGCGGCGCGGGACGATATAGTCATATCGTTCAAGCTGCGCAACGCGGCTGATGGGCTGATTTGCGCCACCAAAGGCCGGATTTTCCGCGTTTTCCGTTTCCGGACATCGTTATGTCCCCCTTATGGTCGGCAGACCATGGCGGAGAACATGCCTCGCCGGCAAACGCGGAAAATCCGGTCAAATGATTCCGTATAAGAAAGAAAGGGTCTAGTGCGTCAGATATGTCTCGCCGCGCAACCCTTTGCCGGGGCGGGCATCGGTGACCGCGCCATCGTGCCACACCCTTCGCCCGTTCACGAAAACCTGCAAAATGCCTTCCGCCGGAGTTTCGGGGCGCTCGAAGGTGGCCATGTCGAGTACCGTTCCAGGATCGAACAGGACCAGATCGGCGTATGCGCCCTCACCAAGGACGCCGCGATCCTTCAGCCCGAAGGTGCGCGCGGTGAGGCCGGTCATTTTATGCACGGCGGTTTCCAGCGGAAACACGCCTTCCTCACGCGAATAATGTCCAAGGACGCGCGGAAAAGTGCCCCACAGGCGCGGATGCGGGTGGCGGTCATGGGGCAGGCCGTC
>QIGN01000056.1 GCA_003228955.1 Hyphomicrobiales bacterium | reverse complement strand
CGGCACAACGTCCACCCTCACGGTGGATGCAATTGCCACGCAGGAAGGTGGAGGCAATCTGGGTACGGACGCGGCCAATGCGATTGCAACCAGTGGCAACAACACCAGTGGCGCTACTTTACTCTCCGCAACTGGCGTTACCGCCGGTGACACTCTTGTTATCACCAACGGAGCTACGGCTAAGACAATCACGTTTGACGCCAGTACGGTCGCCAATGTGACCGGTGACAACTTCACGATTGGTGTTGACCAGGATCTCGATGCCTTTGTCGCCGCGATCAACGATGCCGATTTTTCAGGTGTCACGGCCACTGTGGGCGCCGGTGACGGTATCATCGCGATCACAGCCCAGGCGTCCGACGATACGTTGCGTCTCGCGGACGGCGTCGGCACTGTTCTTGCTGATCTGAATTTGGATACAGTAGGTATCGGCGCGGACGGGACCGACCGGTTGGTCAGCAAGAATACCGCGCTGGACGATCTGGTCAACGCTGGTCGTACTCTAACACAGTCCAACGTGGCAGCGATACCGCAGTCGTCCTGCAGTTCGGCACCGCCGCGGGCAATGTCCAGACCAAGGCCGATCTGGTTTCGCAGGTCAACGCCATATCGGGCGTTAGCGGGACCGAAACCGGCACCAACCAGCTCACCGTTGCTGCGTCGTCTTCAACGGATTTCGACAACAACATCGCCCTTTCCGGGAATAATACCGATGTGTTGACGGCGTTGGGCTTTTCGGTTGATACCGGTCAGACACTGCTCAGCACAATCCAGCCGAACAATCTGCTCACGCAGTCCGGTGGCCTTACCGCCGGTCAGACGCTGCAGGTCAACTTCGGGTCGCAGAGCAACACCATCACCTTTGGCACGGGCGCCAATCAGGTTCAAAGCCTGGCGGAGCTCAATAGCCAGCTGAACGCCATCACTGGCGGCGCAGCTTCGGTGGCGACCTCAGGTGGTGCTGGTGTGCTTGGCAACATCTCATTGACCACTGCCAACGCCACTGACACGCTGACGGTTGGCGGCACGGCCAGTGCGGTTGCCGAGTTTGGCCTGACGGCGGGTGAGTTCTCCAATCTGGTGAACGGAACTTCTGGTCCGGTCCAGCAGGGTGACACGCTCTCCATCACGGTTGGCAGCAACTCGACGCTGACAGTGACGTTCGGCACGGGCACCGGTCAGGTGAACACCCTTGCCGAGTTGACCAGTTCCCTGTCCGCCCTCTCCGGTGGCACGGCGACTGTCGACTCGACAACCGGTGCGATCGACATCTCTTCGGCCAACGGTACTGACAGCATTGTCATTGCGGAAGGGAACAGCCGTGAAGCGACGGCGTTTGGCCTCTCTGCCGGCACGACCGCGTCCACCACGGTCAACAGCACCGAACGCGCGTCTCTCGAGACGCAGTTCAACGACATCCGCACGCAGATTACCCAGCTGGCACGGGATGCGAGCTTCAACGGGAACAACCTGTTGCAGAGCGACAACCTGACCGTCATCTTCAATGAAGATGCCACCAGCTCGCTGACAATCAGTGGCGTGGATTTCGACAGTGGCGGATTGGGCATCAATTCTGTGGCGGCAAATGCGTTCCAGACCGATGCCAACATCAACACGTCGCTGGCCGAGCTCTCGACCGCTCTGTCTTCGATCCGGTCACAGGCTTCGACCTTCGGTTCGCAGCTCTCAACCGTTGAAATTCGTCAGGACTTCACCAAGAACCTGATCAACGTGCTTGAGACCGGTGCGGGCAACCTGACCCTGGCCGACCCGAACCTGGAAGGCGCCAACACGCTGGCCCTTCAGACACGGCAGCAGCTTTCGTCTGTCGCCCTGTCACTGGCGTCGCAGGCCGATCAGCAGGTGCTCCGCCTCTTCTAGGAGACCGGACAAAACAACGCCTGAGGGCGGCGGGGCATTTCCCCGCCGCCCTTTTTTTTATGGTTTCCGCCGCATCGCCGCGCGCCCAAAACTCTCATTCTTCTCACACTTTTTAACGCGAGATTAGCATTAACAAATCATAGTTGCCCGAAACAGAACCCCCCAGCCCGGCTCGATCCTGGAGAAAAGAGGAACGCGACCAAATGGTACTGAAAGTCGAGATCAAACCGGGCGAAAGGATCATTATCGGGGAATCGGTCATAACCAACAACGGCAACCGCGCGCGTCTTTTCATCGAGGGCAATGCACCCATCCTGCGCGAAAAGGATATCTTGCGGCCGGAGGAGGCCGATACACCCTGCAAGAAAATCTATCTGCTTATTCAGATGATGTATCTCGCGGACGATCCCCGGACGCATCACGAACTCTATTTCCAGATGATCACGGATGTCCAAACCGCAGCGCCGAGCATGGCGCCTCAAATCGAGACGATAAATAATCTGTTGTTAACCGGGGCTTACTATAAGGCCCTAAAATCCACGAAGAAGCTCATCGCTTATGAAAAGGAACTGATGGAAAATGCAAAATGCACATGATGCCTATAGCGCAACCGCAACGGTTACGAAGCCCCCGAGGCAACTCGAGGCATCTCTTTTACTAAAAGCCGCGTCCCAGCTTCAGGATGTCCATGACAGCTGGTCGGGCGACGTGGAGGCGTTAGCCAGCGTGTTGCATTACAACCGGCGCCTGTGGACCGTGTTTGTCGGCGCGGTCGCGGAAGCCGACAGCCCCCTCCCGGTGGAAATCAGAAACAATGTCGCTTCCCTCGGGGTTTTCATATTCAAGCATTCCCTGGAACTTCAGGATGACCCGGCCCCGGAGAAACTGCTCCCGCTGATCTCCATCAATAAAGAGATCGCGGCAGGCCTTCATTCGACCGCCACCTGAACACACATCCACGGCCCTCGCCGGGCCGATTCAAAAATTCATGCGCTGCCCCGCGATAAAGCGGGTGCAGCGCTTTTTTTTGACTGGAGGACGACACCCGCACATCCTGTATTCGGGCGGGCTGGCCGGTGATCAAAAGGAGAAAGGAGAAATTTCTAGAGGAAGTTGAGGATGGAGAGGCGTCCCAGGCTGGCCGAAACGGCTAGACTGGCCTCAATGCGGACCGACAGGGACAGAATCTGCGAGCTCACCTCGTAGATATCCGCGTTCTCCGTTTCGCCAATTATGCCGCGCATAAAGGCATCGCTTGCCGTATGGCGCTCGGCTGCGCGCCCGGCGACGGTCTTGGCGACAGTCAACTCCGTAATGATGTCATCGACAGCCTGGGCACTGCCGGCGAATGAAAGCACCGAGTTCCCCCGCAATTTGATCTCGTTGTACCGGTCGGCTGCATTGGCATCGTTTGCGCTGAATGTTTCGACCGACAAGGCCGCCATGGTCTTCAGGGTATCACGCAGCGACGTTTCATTTGCACGCGCGCCATAGGCAACAATGATCGCGTCGTCCACCTTGGCCAGATTGCTTTGCCGCGCGGAGGTGGTGGAAACCTCCCCCTGATACCAGAACACGGTGTTGGTGGTTGTGGCATTAGTCAGCGCCGTCGCTGTATCAAACGGTGGCCCATTGACCCGCTGGGGAGGATTGGACCCGTCGAAATCAAAGAAATTATTCGAGGCCGCGAACAACGACGCAGCACTTAATGAACGTTGCGCTTCTGTTTCGATTGACGTTGTCACCGCAGTCTGGAAATTCGCCGCCGTCGCATTTTCATTGGCGCCGATTAGGAATTCGCCTTCGCCAAGCGGGCCCGACGAGCGCGCGGTCAAGGTCATTTCATTGGTTGTCCCGTCAGGCAGTCCAAGGGTCAGGCGTATGGTCTCGCCGTCACTCGGGAGTGTTGAAGTAAATTGCACACTCACGGCAGGAGGAGCGCCCGCAGGGCCGGTGATATTGGTGCCTGTAAGAGACGATGTGGCGGCGGACAATTTGAAGCCGAACGGACTTCCCGCCGCATCTTCGGCCAAACTCATCGTAGCAGTCGGATTTGTGGTCGCGCCCGCCGTCAGGCCCGCCAGAGCCGCCGCGCCCGCATCGATGTCGGTAATGGTGATGGTGTCGGTTGCATTGGTGGCGGTAAGCTGAAGCTGATTGCCGCCGGCTATCGTTGCGACATTGGCGCCGAACGCGGTGTCTATCGCGGCTTCAAGCGCGGCCAGAGTGTCCAGAGCGCCGTCGGAAATATCGAAATTCTGGGCGTTGCCGCCGATATCGATTGTGATCTGCGCCGCCGCTACGCCGCCGATGTCCCCTGGTGTCCCGACCACACTTCCCGTTACGGAGGCTGCCGGACCAGTGAGAACCAGCCGTCCCCGGCCATCCGCACCCAGGTCCGCCTGACGCCGCTCCGAGACGATCTGCTTGAACCCGGCCCGGGTGCCGGCCCCATCGAGAATTTCACCTGCCGGGAGTACCGGATTCTGCTCCGTCTGGCGGCCACCGAACAAATTGCGCCCGTTCACATCCGCGTTCAGCAAGGACACAACTTCGTTGAAACGTGTCCCAACTTCCGTTTGATACACCGTCTGTCCGCTTGCCAGCGGATCGAACCCGGTTTCCAGCGCATCGGACTTTGTATCCGCCGCCAGGTTTCTAATCCGGTCCAAATTCAAAACCGAAAGGTCAAGACGGATATCGACCAATGAAATTGTTTTGGTAAAGCCCTCGATTTGAGAGAGGTCGGCGCGCAGGGAAAGGTTTTGTGCGCGTTGCTGACCCAGATCGCCATAGGTCTGAACCTTCTTGCCCGTGGCAAGCTGCAGTTGCAGGCCCGCAATCGTCTTGCGCGCTTCAGCGACGGTCCCGTTAATGCCGAAAGTCGGCGATATTGTCGTCACAGGCTTCTCCTAAGATCCGCTAACTAGAAAGCCCTGAACAGAACGTCGAACAGCTCGTCAACCATCTGGATGATGCGGGCGTTGGCGGCAAAAGAGTTCTGAAGTTCGATAAGCTGGGTCAGCTCACTATCGACATCGACCTTGGTATCTTCGCTGAATCTCTCGCGCAGTGCGGTCACAACCACATCCTGAGCGGCAAGTTCCCGCTCGGCCTGATTGGCGCGTCCCGTTTGCAGAGAGATGACCCGCTGCGCATATCCGGAAACGGTTCCGCTGTACGGGTTCTGCGTGGTGCCGATGCCCGCGCCGGGAGAAAACTCGAAGGGGACGTTTGTCAAACGGTCCAGAAGCTCAAGCGGCCGGGTCGCATCGCCAAGCAGCGTCGCGGGCGAGGAAGCAAAGCGCACAAGAAGCTCGTTGTCCTGTACTATGAGGTTGTTGACGGAGATGCGCGATGCAAAACCAAGTTTTTGACCTCCGAAATCGAAACTGCCCGTATAGGGCAAGGATGCCGCTCCGCCGTCGACAAACAGAGGCAACTGACTGCCGTCGTCCTGGAGGGAGGTCGAAGTCACCTTTGCCGACAGCGCGGTCACATCCGATGTGCCGGCCACACCATCGTCCACAAAACGTAAGGTCGCGCCCGCGGGGTTGGAGGCGGTCAAGGCGATGCCGAGCCCGCCCAGAGCGGTATTCAATGCCGCCGCCGCCGCGCCGGCGCCGCCGGAAAAGCTGACACCGATCACGGTGTCGTTGGGGTTCGGGGAGACATCATTGGAGAGCGGCAATTGCGCTGGATCCTCGACACGAATGATCGTCAGCGTGGCGGGGGTCCCGCCCTGGATGTAATTGACGGTGATGGAGTTACCGGAGAGCAATCCTGCGGTATCAACGTCAAAACCGTCGGGAGGCCCGGCAGGTGCGGCAGTACCGGAAACGGTTTTAGAAGACATCGATGCGGCAAGCGCGCCAGCCAGCTCGTCGAGTTGAGACTGTACTTCCACCAATGTTTCATCACGCATTTTTATCAGGCCGCCAATGCGGCCCGAATCGAGAATGCCGTTCCTGATGAGATCGATGGAGAAGCCATTTGCGGCTTCCAGCGTAATTGTTCCCACACCCCGGTCAGCTGCGACATCGCTGTAGAGCGAAAGCGGTCCGATGTTGCCGCGCTGGTCGAAATTAAGCTGGACAGGCAGGCCCTCAAGCAAGGCATTGCCGCTGCGCGTGAAGATAGACACCGCCCCGCTTGAAGCTTCGGAAGTACGGATATCCAGATATTTTGCAATCTGATCAACGAATTTGTCGCGCTCGTCGAGAAGATCGGCGGGCGGAACCGGACCGGTGGTTTGTGTTCCCAGCGTCTGGTTGATGGTCGCCAATTGTTTCAGCGCTTCATTGACCTCATTTACCGCGCTGGCCAGCGAATCTTCCGCCAGCTGGCGCATCGTCTGCACCTCCTGGGAGAGTTGACGAATTTGCTGAGCGAGCACCTGCGCGTCGCCTATTACCGCCTGCCGCGACGTGAAGCCGTCCGGCGAAGTTGTTAGCTCCTGCAGAGACTGAACGAAACGGTTGATGTTTGTGTCGAGGCCATTGGGACCGCCCGGCTCGCCAAACAGCTGATCGATGCGGCTGAGAAAATCGTTGCGAACGGAAACGTCGCCGAACGCCGCTGTCTCAATACGCAGCTGGGACTGAACGAACGCATTGACTGTACGGGTGAGTCCGATCCCGCGCACGCCAAGGCCAAGGTCGCCCGAGAGGATATTTTCCTGGGCGAGCCGCTTGGAGCTATATCCAGGCGTATCCGCATTCGCGACATTGCGCGCAACAACCGCGAGGCTCGATTGGGTAAGCGAGAGCCCCGAAGTGGCTATATTGAGTATACTTGACAGTCCCATCTTACCGGTCTTTCAGAAGGATCACAGGGGCGCGGACGGGTTTCCGCAGCCCAATGGATTGCTCCAGCTACTCGTTACCTGATCATATTCAGGGCTTCCTGAATCATTTCATCCGCCGTTGAGATGATTCTCGTATTCGCGGCATAGGCCTGCTGCGTGACGATCAGCTTGGTGAATTCATCGGCGATATCGGTGTTGGAACCTTCAAGCGCCGATCCGACCACGCTGCCGAGCGACCCGAGGATCGGAGCGCCGGAAGCCGGTGTCGACCGGAACGCTCCGCCATCGGTTTTCGCCAGACCGCCATCGCCATTGAAGCTCGCGAGGGATATTTCCGCTATATCGACAGTACGGCCATTCGTATAGCTCGCGACGATACGTCCCTCCTCCGAGACAGTCGTGCCCACCAGTTCACCAGCAGCGAAACCGTCCTGATTGATGTCGGTCACCTTCGCAACGCCGTTGGGATCGGCAAACTGGGTGATGCCGTTGGTGCCATGATCAAGCGTGATGTTGCCAAGATTGATGCCGTTTACGGTGAGAGAGTTGATCGTGGTGGAGGTTATCGACGGGCTGAGCTGCCCGTTCGCCCCGAAGATATAGTCCGTGCCGACGTTCCGCCAGGCTGCCGTCGTACCTGCTGCACCCGAGTCGGTAAGATAAAACAGGTTCCATGTGTCGGAAGTGGAGGCGCCGGGGGCATAGGTGTTCGCCGTCAGTCCAAGGCCGGTCACGGCGGCGGCGTCGCCGCCAATTGTGAACGAGGACGTGTAATCATCGGCTGTGATGCTGAGTGCGCCGCCAACGTTGGACGCCGTTATCGAGGAACTCAGCCCGGCTGTGCCGTTGATTGCGGTAACCAGCGCCGCGAGCGTGTTGACTTCGCCCGCACCGGTACCGATCGTGAAGTTATAGGCGGTCGCGCCGATGGTAAGGGTGAGTCCGTCATTGAGGTTGCCGCCATCGTTGAAACCGGCAATGCCGGCGCCCAGATCATTGACATCGCCGACCGCCGTCCCGGTGGACGTCGCCTGGGTAACAGGCCCGTCCGTCTTTGCCCAGCGGTATTGCACGTTGACCGAGGCACCTGCCTGATCGAAAGCCGTGATCGCCCCGCCGGCGATTGATTGATCGATAAATTGCGACGCTTCGTTGCCCTGGATATAGCCAGCGCCGCCAACCGTTGGATCGACCGCGAAATCTGACGGGTTGATCAACTCGCTGCCCGGAATGGTAGTATTCGCGTTGGCGGTCAACGGATAGCTGGACAGATTTGCCCTGTAATCGATTTCTGTGGTTGGGCTCGCGGGGAGAAAGTCATTCAAGACGCGGATAACGGTTGGCGACGAGCCAGACGGGTTACCTGTAACAGGATCAATTGGGAGACCTTTGAGGAAATAACCGGCCGCATTCACAAGAAAGCCGTTCTGGTTGAATTCGAAATCGCCGCGGCGCGTATACAGATCTTCATTGCCAAACACAGGCAGACCGTCAATCGTGTCGGTCTGATCGGCGATGATGAAATATCCATCGCCGTTGACGGCGATGTGAGTGGGAACTTCTGAATTGGCGATGTCGCCCTGGATCGTGTTGGTCGGGCGCGAAAAGGCGTTCACAACGCCGAGCGCCTGCTGCCGCGAGGGACTGTCGGGAACGAAGTCCGCGAAGGAGGCGTCGCTTCGCTTGTAACCGGTTGTCTGTGAATTGGCGATGTTGTCGGAAATCCTCTCCAATGCGAAGGATTGCGCCCGCAGGCCAGTGACCGCCGTGGTCAATGCGCCGAAAATACCCATCATACTTCTCCTTACAAACTGACCCGGCCACTAACTTGAGAACCGGACGCAACAAATACTCCCCTCCTGCCTAGCAAGGGGGGGGCCAGTTTTTTATTTGTTGTAATTCAGTATGTTAGATAAATATCGGGAGTTATTCACACAGCTAGGGGGGGCAAGAATTGCCGCATCCGGCAATCCTTGCCCGGCATCGGTCATGCGCAGTGCCCAATGGCTGCCTGTCGCGCCACGCCATGGTGAACGCGAGATGAACGCCGCCTTCAAGGCCGGTTCAGGCGCGGCTTCCTAGTCTCCTTGAACAATCAACAGTCACACAAGAAAAGGTGAAGGCAATGACCGCGACCGGGAGCAAGGCAATGAATGAGGACTACTGCAAGGGATTGGCGCTGAGCGCGGCACTGTATGGCCTTTTGATACTCACATGCATCCTGATGGTCATTGTTTAAAAGAAAAGCCGGCCAGGAAGCGTACCCCTTGAAAACGGGGGAAAAGCCCATACATGTTTACCAAGGTTAATGAAAGGTTAACCAATGGAAAGCGTCATATCGATGGAGGGTACAATGGCCCAGGAATATAACCGCGGAATCATGGCTCTGGCCCTGATGTTCAGTGCTGTTATCGGTATCACCTTGATCTCGGCTTTGATTGCATAAACGCGGCTGGAACCCTGTTATTTGTATCTTGAAGCAAGTGCACGTCACGGATGGGATTTTCCCTGTCTGTTGCCGGCGCGCGGGAAATAAGTCTACTTGAAGGCCTCGGACTTAACCGGCCTGACGGTCGAGGCTTTGCGCAATGCCGGGGCGTTCGCGCGAAATTTGGCGCAGCCCGCCATACGGCTCGGCGTGACAGGCCTGTCACGCGCCGGTAAGACCGTCTTCATTACCTCCCTCATTCACAATCTTCTGACCGGCGGGCGCCTGCCCTTCTTCGACCCTGCCGCGCAGGGCCGTTTGCGCCGCGCCTATCTCGAACCCCAGCCCGACGACGACGTGCCGCGTTTCGACTATGAGCGCCACCTGGGCGATCTGCTCGGGTCTCCGCCGCGATGGCCCCGGAGCACACGCGCGCTGAGTCAGCTCCGGCTGACCCTGGAATTTGAACCGCGGGGCTTCCTCGACCGCGCGCTTGGCCGGAACAAACTCCATGTGGACATTGTCGACTATCCCGGCGAATGGCTGCTCGATCTTCCTCTGCTGAACCAGACTTATTCCGCATGGTCAGCCCGGGAAATGGAGATGAGCCGGGAGGAAGGCCGCAAGGGGCTTGCCAAGGACTGGCACAAACTTCTGGCGGACCTCAATCCGCTGGATGATGCCGGTGAAGGAACGGCGCGAAACGTTTCGGAGCTTTTTACGGCCTATTTGCGCAAATGCCGGGAGATGGGCGACGCGGCGGTTGTCCCCCCGGGCCGTTTCCTCATGCCCGGTGAACTTGAAGGGTCTCCCGCCCTCACATTTTCTCCGCTTGACCTGCCGGAAGGGACGGTGTCGCCGAACGGCTCACTCCATGCCATGATGGAGCGCCGCTTCGAGGCCTATAAATCTCACATTGTGAAACCTTTCTTCCGCAATCATTTCTCCCGTCTCGACCGGCAGATTGTTCTGGTCGATGCGCTTGGTGCGCTCAATGGCGGGGCAGACGCTTTGCGCGATCTTGAGCGCGCCCTGGCTGAAATCCTGAAATGCTTTCGCCCGGGTGCGAACAGTTGGCTTTCCGGCATCCTGTACCGGCGAATTGACCGCATTTTGTTTGCCGCGACCAAAGCCGATCACCTGCATCATTCCAGCCACGACCGTCTTGAGGCCATCGTCAGAAAGTTGATGCGAGGGCCCATCGAGCGCGCGGAATCCCTCAATGCGAAGGTCGGGGTCGTCGCGCTGGCCGGCATACGCGCAACCCGCGAGGGAGAGGCGCGCGTGGACGGCGCGACCCTCCCCTGTATCTTCGGATACCCGCTTGCCGGCGAGAAAATCGATAGCCGGACGTTTGACGGCACCGAAGAGTACGGTATCTTCCCGGGCGATCTGCCGGAGGACCCTGATGATCTGGCGCATTTGGAAAGGGCGAAATTCGAAAGCCACCAGATTCAGATCGTGCGCTTCCGCCCGCCGGAAATATCACCGGGCGGCAACGGCAAACCGGGATCGTTGCCCCATATTCGCCTCGACCGCGCCCTCAACTTTCTGCTCGGAGACCGGTTGAAATGAGTTCCGGCCCTAAACTTAAAAAATCCAGGAACACGCTCCGCGCGCCTTCTCGCCTGACGACCCCAAAATCGTGACGCTCGAGGCCGAAGCGGCAGAACCGGATATGACCAGCTTCGCTCCGGACTATGAGCCGCCGGCTCAGATGCCCACCATCTACAGCGTCGGCAGGGGGCTGAAATGGGGTGGCATTCTGCTGGGCGCCGCCGCCGGCCTTGCCGCGCTTGGCGCGGGCATTTGGTTCGAAGGCCTCATCAAAAGTCTGGTTCTGCGCCAGGACTGGGTTGGCTGGCTGGCGCTAGGGCTGCTTGGCCTTGGGACCTTTGCCGCGCTGATGATTGGCCTGCGCGAAATATGGGCGCTGTTTCGCCTCAAACGCCTTGGCCGTTTGCGCCAGGACGCCGAGAGCGCGCAGCGCCAGGGAGACAAGGCTCAGGCGATCCGCGTCTCCACTGAACTCATGGACTTGTACCGCGCGCGCGCCGACCTGGCCTGGGGCCGCTCGCGGCTGGGAGAGCATGAACGCGGCGTCATGGACGCGCGCGAGACGCTGATCCTCGCCGAACGCGAGCTGATTACCCCGCTCGATACCGATGCCCGCGCCATTCTCGCCGCGTCCGCGAAACGGGTGTCCGTCCTCACCGTGGTGTCCCCGGCGGCGCTTCTGGACATGGCCATTGTCGCCGCGCAGAATTTGCGCATGCTGCGCCGCATCGCGACCGTTTATGGCGCGCGCCCCGGCGCCCTCGGGCTGTTCAGGCTGGCGCGCATGGTGGTGACGCATATCGTACTCACCGGCGGGCTATCGCTCGGCGATGATCTTTTGCAACCCTTGCTGGGACACCGCCTCGTCGCCAAAATCTCCGCGCGCCTTGGCGAGGGGCTGTTCAACGGCGCGCTGACGGCCCGCATCGGTCTTGCCGCCATCGATGTCTGCCGCCCCCTGCCCTTCATCGAGGCGAAGCAGCCGCGTCTGCGCGACGTGCTTGCGGACATCGCGTTTCAGGGAAAGGGCAAAGACTGAGGTGCAGGATTGACCTGCTGATTGCCGCCAACTATTGCGGAGCCTCGCTATATGAGCAAAAGTGGCGCGGGGCAATTTCTAAATGCTGACAGGGAATTGGGGAGAAAGATATTGAATCGGTTCATATCGCGGCTTCCCGGTGCACTCTTCTGCGCTCTGACCGTATTTGGCGCTACGGCGGGCCCCGCGCTCGCCGCCGGCAAAAACATCGTCCTGGCCCAGTCCACCATTTCGGAAAAAGAGGCTTTTGACGGCGCCAAGGAGCTTGGCACCATCGAAGCATGGGAAGCGTTCCTGAACAATTTCCCCAAGGGTTTCCGGGCCGACCTCGCGCGTGCATATTTGAAGAAGATTGGCCAGCAGAGTTCCGCACCAGTTGCGCCAGCGCCCGTACCCTCTGCGACACCTCCCGCGCCGCTGGCGCCAGCGCCACAGCCCGTCGTTCGACCCGCGCCGCCGCCTCCGCCGCCCGTCCTGCAACCGGTCCACCTCGGCCCCGGTACCTCGCCATGGCGTAACGGCAACTACGCCATGGATGAAGGCAACGCGTCCGCTTATTCCGCAAGCGTGCAAAGCAGCGGTCTTGAACTCACTGCTTATTGCAGCGCCAACCGCCAGTTGAATGTCGTGCTGGGCGAAAGTCAGCGCGGGCTTTATCCGGGCTTCGATCAACGCATCAGCCAGGGGCTTACCGCTTCGCTAGGCCAATACGGCACGCCCGACACCCGGATTTCCATCCGCTTTTCCAATAACAGCGAACATATCGTGCCCGCCAATGTGATGGGGCTGACGGGGGAAGTGTCGATCCGCTCGACCGCTCCTGGCGGAGAATTCCGGCCCGGCGGCAGGTTCATCAATGACATGATGTCATCGCGATCCATGACGCTTTCCGCGCCGCCCTTCGGCGCAACCTTTCAGTTGAAGGGCAGCCGCCGCACCATCTGCAATGTTTTGACCAGCTGCGGCGTCTCCACGCCCGGCTGCGCAAAGTTCGCGCCCGCGCCGGTGAGCACCTACACGCCGCCCCCGAAAAAGAAGACCTACACGAAGAGAAAGAAGGCGGGCTGCCCCGGCGGAACCGTCCGGCTTGAGGGTCAGTGCATCAAAAAATCACAAGTAACGTCGTTCTGCGGCCCGGGCTACAAGCGCAGCGGCTCCAAATGCGTCTCACGCTACCCCGCCACCGCGGCGCAACCGCCAGCGCAGCAGAAAAAGAAGACGGGCTGCCCCGGCGGAACCGTCCGGCTCGAGGGTCAGTGCATCAAAAAATCGCAAGTAACGTCGTTCTGCGGGCCGGGCTACAAGCGCAGCGGCTCCAAATGCGTCTCACGCTACCCCGCCACCGCGGCGCAACCGCCCACGCAGCAGCAGCAGCAGCCGAACCTGGCGCCCGCGATCCAGCTATTGCAGGGCATTGCCGGCGCGATCCAGCAACAGAAGAAAAAGAAGAAGAGCGCATCACCTCAACAGGCAGTGCCTGGACCGACAACCGCCCCGCCACCGCAAACAGCGACTATACCAAATGCGCCCAATGCACCGCCGGAGCCTCCGACACAGCAGCGGGTCATCAAGAAGACGAAGTGTCCGGGCGGATTGGTGCCTGGAAAGAAGGGGGGGTGCGTCGTGCCAACTTGCGGGCCGGGCCAGCAAGCCACCCTTAACGGGTGCGTGACCATCTCCGATGTCCGGCTGAAGCGGAACATTGCCCACGTCGCCACGCTTGAGAATGGCATCAGGCTCTATGCTTTCCGCTATCTGTGGGAGGAGTCTGCCTATGTCGGCGTCATGGCGCAGGATCTTCTGGCTGATGTGCGGGCCCGCGATGCGGTCGTCCTGCGCCCAAGCGGCTATTACACGGTGGACTACGCGGCGCTGGGGCTTCGCATGGCCACGGCTGGGGAATGGCACGCGCGAGGCCTGGCTTCAGTGCGGCTCAGGACCGCACAGGGACAATTGGGTGCGATGCCAGTGGGGCTTGCGCAGTAAGCCAGACGATCAGGTTTGCCGACCCATTCCGGCTCTAGATCGCTTCATGTTTTGATAGAATCAAAACCGCGATCCAGCTTTTTGTTTATGCGTTTCATTTTTCCGAAAACCGGTTCCCGTCCCCGCCTTCGCGGGGACATGCTTATCGGTGATACACCCTAATTCAGCACCTGGCAGCCGTCGACAACAGTGCGCCGGCTGCGCCCGTCCGCCATTGTCACCTCGACGGTGAGCTTCTGGGCGCAGGACATGCTTCCGAAACGCGCGCGGAAACCACCTTCGGAGATGCCGATTTCGCGGGATGCCGGCGTCGCCGAGGGCGCGTCATAGTTGTAGGACACCTGCCTGATCGCGCCAAGGACATCGGCGGGCGCCTCCAGCCAAACCTCAAAGCGATAGAGAATGTTGCCCTGCGGATCGACGCCGCCGAGGAATTCCCAGGCCTGCGACCTCACCCAGCCGCGAATTTCGGATTTTGAGGGAAGCGAGGACCTGCCAACCGGCGCGGGCGCGGGAGTCAGGCTCACAATTTCGCGCTCAGCTTGCGGCTGGCTCCGCGTTGTAAATTCGAGGCCTGGCGCGGGCGGGCGTTGATTACCGGGTTTTCTGCGTGGGGCAGGTGGCGATTTTGGCGCCGCAATGACCGGTGTGGTGGCCGACCCGGGTGTCTTGCCTGGTTGAACCTGCCGCGCGAAATTCCGGTTTTGCGATAGAACATCGCGCAAGGGCGCCCGCGCAAGCGGATCGACCGTATCGCGCAGGTCAGGCACATACCTGTTTACCGCTGTCATGCCGCCGCCATCGCTTTGGGGAGGTTCAGGCAACAGCAACAATAGCGCGAACAATGCAATCAGGCTAAGCGCCAGCACCTTGAGTGCAACCGGGATCCGCCGCCCGCGCGTCTTTTCGGCCTTCTTTTTACTCGCCACGCATGACCCCCTATGCACTTCTTCTCCCGGCGCGCCGCGCGCCGCATGGACTCCAATAACACCTCACCGTGTGACGCCACGTCAACATGCTCCGCATACGAAGATAAGGGATTCCTCCACGGCGGTACGCCATTTGCGGACTACCAAAACAATCCGGGTTTTTTTAGGAATTCCTTTTCACTCGATGTCATTTCGCGCCCCAATACCTTGTTTCTGTGAGGAAACCGGCCAAAGCGGTCGATAATCTCCTTGTGTTTGACGGCAAAATCGAGCTGCCCGGGATCGTTGATCGATTGAAACAGCAAGAGGGAGCGCGCCTGAATCTGGCGGTCTTCACTATGCTGGAACGGCATATAGAGAAAGGAACGCTCCGCATGGTCCAGTTTGAGATCACCACCCGCCGCGATTGTTGTTTCGGCAACTCGCAGGGCATTCGCGTCGCTTTCAAAGGCGCGGGGGGAGCCGCGAAACATATTGCGCGGGAACTGGTCGAGGACGATGACAGCGGCCAGACTTCCCCTGGGGGTTGAGAGCCACGCTCCGGGGACTTCGCCGGCGACTTGTTCATAAAGAGCACCAAAGCGCGAAATAATCAGCGCATCGACGCCATCATCGCGCTTCCACCATTGTTCGGGACGCAATTCGCCATACCAGAAGTCGAGCACTTCCATTGCCTGCTCCGGTGGCAGATTCCGCGCGCCTCCCGTCAATTCACCGGCCTCCTCCGCAACCCTCAATTTGGCCAAACCTTTCTGGCAAAGGCGCCATCGCGCAGGATCGATGTTAGCAATATCGCACTCAGGTCTTGACCGCGCGCCTGCAAATCGCAGACTAAAGACAGAATGCAAAGAGGCCAATGGAGTAAGTGATGGCGATCAGGCCGTCGGTAATTTTGATCGGGGCATGTCTGGCGCTGGCGGGATGCAGCCGTTTTGGCGGCGGTAACGAAGTAACCCAGGCCAGTGTGGCGGCCCCGCCGCCCTCCACTCCCTCGCAGCGCGCCGTCCAGGTGGCCTGGACGGCGGCGAGCGCAAGATATTGCGCCTTCGGCCTCAACCCGCAAAAGCTCAAGGGCGACTATCTGGCGTGGGAGCGCGCACAAGGTCTCCAGCCCGATGCCGTCCAGAACCTGAATGCGACCTATGACAAGGCCTTCTTCACTTTCTACGCCAAGGTCAAGGACACACCGGGTTATTGCAGCAAGGCGAAAATCGAGGAAATCCGTCCCGAGATCAACCGGCATCTGGCAGGCGATTATTCGCCGCGCAGGCGTGTGGTGAGCGAAGACGGTTCCTCGCCCTGACTGCGTCAGCAGCTATTTTTGCAGCAACCGCCACGCATATCCGATGGCGACATAGGCCGTGACCGCGCCAAACGCGCCCGCACTCACCCACAAAAGGGCAGTCCATAAGGTGATCCAGGCTTCAATTGTCACCGCCCTCTCTCCTGCTTTTGTCTCGCACCTCTTTCGCTGAGTGAGCCCGCGACAAAGCCGAACAGGGACAAACCTATTGCGGCAAAGCCGATGATCGGACTCGACACCCCTTCCAGCCCCAGTGCGGTCTTGACGGGCGCCAGCGCCGCGATGGCGGAAAACCCGAGGATCAGCGCCCACATCGCGCCGCGCCGGGTTGCTCCCTTCCAGTAGAGCCCGCCGGCGAGGAGCACGATACCGGAGCAGAAATATATCGAACCCGATACGGCAAGGTAATCCCAGATATCCTCACCGCCGTCATAGATGAGACCCCAATAGAGCTCGTAAAGCGCGATCAGCACAATGAATGCGCGGGTGCCCCATTTCTGTGCCCGCTCATTCTCGACGGTGCCGAATATCGGTCCCAGCACGTCGCGGGACAAAATCGAGGCCCAGCAGAACAGGTAGCTGTCCTGCGTCGACATGAAGGATGCAAACATGGCAACGGCCAGGAAGGCGAGCAGCCAGGCGGGCATGGCGTGGCCGAGCATCAGCGGTGTCGCCGCCAGATCGGCATCGCCGCCATAGGAGGTCAGAAGCTCCCCCGGTCCGAGTGACAGCCCGGTAAAATAAGCGAAAGCCAGAACCCCCAGGAAGGCGGGAACCACCATGCGGGCAAGGAATATGACGCTGGCGATGAGATAGGCAGGCTGGACCGTTTCTTCTTTCTCGATGCACAAGGCCCGTGTCAGCGCCGTCGGCCAGATCGACGCGGAAACGACACCGGCGACGAGGATCATCCAAAGCACATAACTCAGCCCGAAATTCTCATTGGCAATGGGATCGAACCCGCCGGTGCCCTTGTTCTCCCGGACAATCGATATGGCCTGATCGAGCGGTATCAGATTGGTCAAAAACACCACCGCGAACAGCAGCCCCGCCGAGAGCAGGATAAACTGAAAGATGTCGGTGATGATCACTGAACGCATGCCGCCATAGCTGGTGTAGAGAACAGCGACGGCGATCAGTACGACCATCAGCAGGTTGACATTGATGTCGACCCCCTTTGCCGACAGCATGGCGGAAAGAAATATGGATGCGACTTTAAGGAAGAGCCCCATATTGAGGATTCCGCCGAGCGCCATGACGATGGCGCCGAAAATGCGAATATCACGCCCGAACCGCTGTTCGTAATACTCCGGCAAGGTGAGGACGCCCGTGCGCCGGATCGGTTTGACGACAAAACCGACAGCGCCGACAAATGCGGCGCCGATCAGGGCCGCGAGGCCGATATGAAAGGCGGAAAATCCCTCATTGAAGCCTTTTTGCGCATTATAGGCGATGGTGATGAGACCGATCTCGGTGGCGCCCAGCGTCGCAATGGCGGTCCCCAGGCCCAGATCGCGGCCCGAGACGAAAAACTCCTTCAGCCCGCCTTCGGCGCGCACCTTTCCGCGATGAGCCAGCAGGATCGCCAGCACATAAAGAATCGAAAAAATAGCCAGATATAGCAGTGTTGAATCAGCCAATCCCTTCCCTCCCGGGCTCGGGTGCGAGTGTGGCCGTTTGTGGCCTTAAAGGAAAGGCGAACGCATGTTTCCCGGCGAGGCCTTACTGGATTTCAAAAGCCGGAGGAGTTTGAGCCGGGATTTGCGCCGGAGCCGGGGCTGGGGCTGGGGTTTGCGCCCGAGTCCGCGCACGTGCCCGAGCCCGAGCCCGAGCTGGAGTTTGCGCCTCCGTGGCGGGTTTACCTGGCCCGCCGACCAAAGCCGGAAGGCTCGCTTCGGGCATGCCGGTATCCTGCGTTACAGGTTCAAGCGCGGCGATCTGGCTTTCCACCGTTTTCGCCAAACTCTCCAGGCGCTGGCGCGGCAGGTCCCCGGCCAGCAGGAAGAACAGGTTTCCCTGCGCCCAGCTTGCAACCGAAATACCGCCAATTTCCTCGAATCTCAAATCCCGCGCTTCGCCCGCACCGGATTTGGCATACAGCGCCACCGGTCCGCCGGTCTCCGGCAGATAGGAAATCTGCGCCAGGGGTGCGCCGCCGCGCTGCAACATCTGCGCGCGCTGGAATGTCAGATTTTCTCCGCTCAGATCGGGTATGGCCAGCGTCTCGCCAAGCGCCTTGGATATCTGAAAGCTGACCAGATCCGTATCGCCCTGCGCCTCCAGGCTCACCGAAAACGTATCGCGGCCCAGCAAGGCGTGCGCCGTGGCGAGATCGCTCTGCAGCGTCGGTGCGGGCAGTGCGGGCGGTGCAATCACAACAGGCACGGGCGCCGGCGCCGGCGCGGCGGCCTGAACAGGTTCGGCCGCGATCTGATCGTAGAGGATAAAGCCCGCCGCCGCGCCGCCGAGCAGACACCCAAAGCCAACCCATGTGACAAGTCCCGCTCGAAGCAATTTCCGCGCTAAACTGCGCGGTACCGGCGCTGGATCCGCCGATGCGGGCGTCTCGGCCAAGGGCACCGGAATCGGCTCGCCCGCAAGCATCGCCTCGAAAGCGGTTTCCAGCTGCGCATTGGCGGCGCGGAGCGCCTCGACCCGCTGAGCCGCCACCTGATCCTCTTCAAGGACCCGTTCAACCGCCTTCGACTGGTCTTTCGCCAGTTGTCCATCGACATACGCCACGAGGAGTTCGTCGTTGAGTTCGGTCATCACCCTGCCTGCCTGTTGGTCTGTTGCAATTGCTCTACGCTCGCCCCGGCCAATGCTGTGCTGTCCAGCCAGTCGGCCCGTTCTATAAATGATCCCAGCGCACGGCTCACCCGCGCGACAATAGTCTGTGAAGGGGCATCAAGAATTTGCGCCGCCTCGTCATAGGAAAAGCCATCGCCATAGATGAGAAGCACCGCGCTGCGCTGCTGCGGCGGCAGCTTGGCGAGAATTTCCGGGATGTCCTGGAGTTTCCCGGTCTCGCCCGGCCCATCGGCCGGCAAAAAAGCGGAAGGGTCGCCCTGCCCTTGCGATATGGGATTATTGTGCGACCTCAGACCCGCCAGCCACTCGCCATGCAACTCGCCAAAGGCCCACAAATCGAAGGCCGTTCCCTGCTGGAACGCGCGCCCGCCATCCAGCATATTCTTGCAGGCCAGGCGCAACAGCGCATCTGCGCTTTCCGTATTGCCCGCGAGAATGGCCGCGAAGCGCCGCAGACGCGGCAAAAGAAGTATCAGTTTGGTCCGTGCGGACCCGCCTAAGCGTTGAGTTTGAGCCATCTCTTTACCGCCGCATCTGGGGGCCGCCGCAGGTCCGGTGAACCAGACAGGGTGCCCCGTTGGATGATTCGCTCTACGAATCAGTAAGATACCATATTTTGCCAGTGAACGGCGGCAACCAACAATATTTAGCGCGTGATTTTGGTGACCCGGGGATGTGTGGATTCACTTGTGCGATGGAATAGGCTATGAGGTTGGCCGGTGTTGTAGCAGTGGCATTGAGCCGGGGCTGGGGTATGGCGAATACAGGCTACAAAAAGTCGGGCGGCAGGAAGAAGTCCGGCAATCGGAGTCCGGCGGTTGAAACCGCTGCGACGCACGCGTTTCCGTCAGCGGCGAAGGCCGGCGCGAAAAAACTGTTTCGCTCGGGTATGCAAAATATTGCGCGTACCCGCGACGCAGCCAGCCGTACCGCCAGCAGTGCGGGGGCAATGGCCGGTCCGGCTGCCGCGAATGCGGCGCAGGGCCTCCGGCGCGGCGGCCAGAATAGCTGGCTGGCGCTCGGGACCTTTTCAAAACAGACACTGCTGCCACGGCTCCACCGGAGTGGGCGATGGCTGCGCCGACGGCTGCATCCATCGTCTCTTGTCCGCGACTACCGCCGGGTTCTGCTGCTGATCCACAAGCTGGGACCGGATCGCTCGCTCGAACGCCTCTTTTTTGTAAGAACAAGCAAGCGTGTTCCCCTCGCGGTCGTGCGCGTCCCGCACCAGCTCCGCCGCTCTGGTCATGACTACCGGCCAACCCCGCGCCTGGTGTTCAAATGGGCAATGGAGGGTGTGCCCGAACCCGTGGACCACTACGCATTCGTCGATTATGGCGCCGGGCGCGGGCGGGTGTTGCTGATGGCCTCGCACTATCCTTTTGAAAAAATTACCGGCGCGGAAATCGCCGCGGAGTTATATGACGACTGCCTCCTCAATATTGCCCAATATCCCCGATCGCTTATGAAATGCCGCGATGTCGGGTGCGAACACCTCAGCGCCATGCGGCTGGAGGGGCCGGACCAGGAGACGGTCTTCTATCTCAACAACCCCTTCAACCAGGCCATGCTGGAGCGCGTTATCGGCAAAATCGTGCGGTCCTACAAACAGAACCCGCGCCGGTTCTATGTGATTTGCGTCGACATCGGCGCGCGCGCGCTGTTCGAGGACACAGGCATATTCCACCAGGTCGCGATTCCGTGGCGCCAGAGACTGAAACTGGCGGCCTTCAGCCCCTACTCCGTTTCCATCTACCGAAGTGTGGTCTAGTAACGCACCACCAGGACCGAACTTTGCGCATGGCGCACAATCTTGGCGGCCGTACTGCCGAGCAGATAGTCGGAAAATTCGGGCTTGTGGGATGTGACCACGATGAGATCGGCTCCGCTGCTCTTCGCGACCGCCAGAATTTCATGGTAGATTTGACCGTGGCTCGTCTGTACCTCGTATTTCCCCGCCGCAAGTCCATGGGCGGAGGCCAGTTCCTCCAGTTCCTCCCTGGCGCTCGCCTGCATCGTTTCCTGGTAATTGGCCGGAAGCAGGTTCGCGACAAGGTTTTGAACATCGCCTGTCACATTCAGCAAGATAAGATGGGCGCCAGTCTTCCCAGCCAGTTCAGCCGCGGCTTTCAGTCCCGGCTTGCCGGAGTCGGATTGTGAAATATCGATCGGTACCAGAATCTTCTTGAACATTTAGGCTCTCCCCCGCCGGGATTATATTGACATCGCGCACAGTAAAGCCTGACCGAGCGTCCACGCCAAGTGCGGATCGCTAAATCGTGGAAATTTGTTGCATTCACGAATCAATTCACCTGAGTAACCCTCCGGTCGGGACTAAGTGCCGAAAAAGGCGTCGTTAACCGGGGTTCGCCTGGCGTGCGCTTCTTACAACGGCAAGACCGGCGGCAGCTATTTCACGCCCAGCTTTTTATGAATGCTGCTGGATGACGTTGTGTACTGAAACACATACTTGGCGTCCGGATAGACATAACGGTGCGCCTGGCGCGCCATGAGCGCGGCTTCGTGAAAGCCCGAAAGAATAAGCTTCAGCTTGCCGGGATAGGTGTTGATGTCGCCGATGGCGAATATGCGTTTCTGGCTGGTCTCGAATTTCTCCGTATCGACCGGAATCAGGTTTTCCTCGAGATTCAGGCCCCAGTCGGCAACCGGACCGAGCTTCATCGTCAGGCCAAAAAAGGGAAGCAGTGTGTCGCAATCGAGCCGTGAAGTCTCTCCGTCCCTGGCGCGGATGCCAACGCCATCGAGTTGGCCCTTGTCGCCATACAGCTCCATAACCTGGCCGATGATGAAATCCAGATCGCCCCTGTCCGCGAGCGCGCGCATCCTGTTGACGGAATCGGGAGCGGCCCGGAATTCCTCGCGCCGGTGCACAATCGTGACGCGCTTCGCCACCGGTTGCAGCGCCAGCGCCCAGTCGAGCGCGGAATCTCCGCCCCCCGCGATCACAATGGTCCTGTCCCTGAAATCCTCGATGCGGCGCACGGAGTAAAATACCGATTTTCCTTCAAAGTCCTCGATGCCAGCGAGGGGGGGGCGTTTTGGCGTAAAGGATCCGCCGCCCGCGGCGACGATGACGACCTTGGCTTCGAATTCGGTTCCGATATCCGTTTTCAGCCGGAAACCGTCCTCGCCACCGGATTGCAATTCATCGACGCGCTGCTGCAAATGGAAAACCGGGTTAAATGGCTTGATCTGCGCCATAATCTGGTCTGTCAGACTCTGGCCCGTTATGACCGGATATCCAGGAATGTCGTAGATTGGTTTTTCCGGATACAGTTCAGCGCATTGGCCGCCCGGCTTATCGAGAATATCGATCACCTCGGCCTTGATATCCAGCAGGCCAAGTTCGAATACGGCGAACAGACCCACCGGCCCTGCTCCGATAATAACCGCATCGGTCTTGATTGCATTGCTGGCCATCAATAAGTCCTGACCCTAAAACTGCTTTTCGGGAACCTGCACCACAAGTCCGTCCATTTCGTCCGACACCTTGATCTGGCAACTCAAACGGCTCGAGTCCCGGACATCGAAGGCAAAATCGAGCATGTCCTCTTCCATTTCCTCGGGTTGCCCCGTCGCGGCGCGCCAGTTTTCTTCCACATAGACATGACATGTCGCGCATGAACAGGCGCCGCCGCACTCCGCCTCGATACCCGGAACCGAATTCTTGACCGCGGCCTCCATGACGGTCATGCCGGATTCCGCCTCGACCTCATGTTTGGTGCCGTCATGCTCAATATAGGTGATTTTCGGCATTGCCTTCCGGGCGCCTTGTCGTCGGATGCTGCGATGCAGGTGAATGAGGACATGGCAGGGGACCTTCGTGGCTGGCCGCCGGTCATGTCGCGCCTTACCAGCGAAACGAGCACCCTATTAGGGCAATTGCCACGATTTTGCCAGTGCAAAGGCCCAAGATATTTCGGCACACGATCACAATCGCGCGGGGACCAGGGTCTTTCAGATCGCGGCGTCGGGCGAGGCATTCCGGTTGTTCCCGGACAGCAGGGTCTCGATATAGGTATTGGCTTCGCTGATCGACCGTTCCAGATCGTCCAGCACGGCGAGACAGCCTGCCGCCCGCGCCGTGCCGCTCAAATCTTCGGCAGCCTGAGCGCTATTGGCGACCTGCCACGCGCCAATGCCGCGCGCGGAGCCCTTGATGGCATGTGCCGCATCTGCCCAGGCCTTGTCCTCTTCGGCATCTTTCAAGCGCTGGAGGTAGATTTCAGACCGGCTGTGGAAGAGTTCGAGGACTTCGCACTCCAGCGACCGGCTCCCCAGGGTCTGGCGCTCCAGATGCACCAGATCCACCGGCCGGCCAGCGCTGGGACTGCGCCCCGCCTCCGGCCGCTCACGATTTATGTTGTTTCCGGGCAAATTCATGATGATGCGGACCCGCTTCTCCCCTGTCGCGCCTGAAACCCACTCCGTGCCTGAATCAGCGCAAGAATGCATTCGCCAATGCCCCTACGCCTGCGGCATCTCCCCATATGGTATTCCATACCTAGAAGAATACGGATAAAGACCGGTTAAGGGTGCGCCGCCGCCGCATATAGTCCCGTTGGGCACAAAACACCCGCCAGCCGGATTTCAACTTTCGCCATACGTATTTTTTACCTATTAAATCAACGTATTAATGATTGATTCTCTCGCTATGGGCGTAAAGGATGATTTGAAATCGCCCTTTCTTTAGCCGTAAATCCGTAATAGTTTATGGTGAACAGTTTCCAAATTTCAGCGCGCTGAAAGTCATGGACGAAATGATCGGCGGTCTGCGTTTGGGTTAACGCGTTTGGGTTAACGCGTTTAAGTGATATCCGCGCGAGATGCGGTAAAATGGGATCTGCCAGACGCAGGGCATGTCGGCGTCCGATAGTCCACGGGGTAATTGAGAGTATGGCGCAAGAACAATCTAAAGCACCAGTCACCGGCAAGAAATCGAGCGAACCTGGTGAAGTCTCCGGGACCGCCAAAGACCTCGCATTCGAGGTCGGCGCCGCCGACAAGCAAACAAAAAAACTGTCGGAAAGACTCGCCGATAACATGCCCGCGCCGAAGCCTGTGACCCAACCTGGCGGCAGCAAAACAGCGGACACCGCTGCGGACGAAATCTCGCGGCGCGGCGCGGAACCGGCGCGCAGCAGAATTGCCGCGAATGACGACCTCCCCTCTATCGGCGGACTGATCTATGCCCTACAGCAGCGCCCGACTCGCGCGCCCTTCTATGTGGCGTTCGCTGCGTCGGTTGTCTGGGTTTTTGTGTGCCTTGGCGCGGCGCTGTTCCTGTTCAATGAACGTCTTTCCTCGCTGTCGACCGGCGGCGAGATGCTGCGCGATCCCGCAACCTTGACCCTTGGGGCAACCTTGATTGTTCCCATTACCCTGTTCTGGTTCCTGGCGTTGCTGATCTGGCGGGCGCAGGAATTGCGTCTCATGGCGTCGGCCATGACGGAGGTCGCGGTGCGCCTTGCGGAACCTGATAAAATGGCCACCCAGTCTGTTGCCTCGCTCGGCCAGTCGATCCGGCGGCAGGTCGCCGCCATGAATGACGGAATTTCACGTGCGCTCGGGCGGGCCGGCGAGCTCGAAGCGCTGGTTCACAATGAGGTTGCCGCCCTTGAACGCTCCTATAGCGAGAACGAGTCGCGGATCAGAGGGCTAATCGGGGAATTGGCAGGTGAGCGCGAGGCGCTTGCAAACAACTCCGACCGGGTCAGAGAAACCTTGAGCGGGGTCGGCGCGCAGGTGACCAAGGATATTGCGAATGCCGGCGAACTGGCAACCCGCTCCCTGACCAGCACGACAACCAAAATCGCTCAGCAACTTACCTCCCAGGGCGATCTGGTCACCAAGAAACTGGACGCGGCAGGAACCCGTGTTTCCACCGCGCTGCAGGGCGCGACGCAAAAGGCCGCCCAAGTCCTCGATGTGAAATCCAGCACGTTGATGACCTCACTCACTGCGGTCGGGGACCAGTTGGTCAAGGACATTCCAGGGCTGCTCGACCGTCTGGATGGCGAACAGAAGCGCCTGAACTCCATTATTTCCAGCGCAACTCAGAATTTCTCCGCACTCGAGACCGCGATCGCAACCCGCACGACGCAACTCGACGGGACACTCAAGACCCGTACCGAGGAGCTGAAATCAGTCCTCGCCGACCGCATCAAGGCGCTCGATGCGACCGTACAGCAGCAGGCAAAGTCCATCGAAAGCTCGCTTTCGACAAGCACAATGAAAATAAGCCAGGTCTTCGCCGAGGGTTCCGATACGCTGAAAAAAACAACGGAGCACATGACCCGGCAATCCAGCCAGGCAAACGCCAATCTCACGGCTCAGGCGGATTCCCTCAAGGGTGTCTCGCACAAGCTGCTCAATCAGGTGCATGGACTGGTCCAGCGTTTCGATGCCCAGGGACAGGCCATCACATCCGCATCGCAGGCGCTGGACTCATCGAACGCCCAGATCGACTCCATTCTGCAACGCCGCCATTCGGAGATTACAAGCCTGCTGGAAACCGTCAGCGCCAAGGCACAGGGGCTCGACAAGATGATGCGGTCCTATTCCGGCATCATCGAAGGTTCCCTGACGCAGGTCGAGGAACGCGCCAAACAGATCACCGGCTCCCTCGCACAGGAAACCACCGCGCAGGCCTCACACGCCATTGCGGAAATCGAGCGGCTCAGAAGCAATGCCCGCAGCCATACCGAACAGGCGGTCGCCGAACTCACAGGCGGATTCCAGTCGATCACCAGCCAGGTTGCCGATCAACTCGGCACGCTGAGCTCGCGTTTCGACTCGACGACCCGCGAAATGCGTCAAACGGTTTCCAGCACGGCCGACGAAATTGAAGGCACGCGGCAGGAGCTGCAGCGGCGCATGCGGGTCATACCCCAAGCCGCCCAGCACAATCAGGAAGCGGTCCGGAAAGCCGTTTCCGACCAACTCAAAGCGCTTGGCGCCCTCTCGGCGCTCTCGACCGGAAACAGCGCGGGCGGCCTGCAGCAACCCGCCCCGGGTTATTCGCCGCAGCCGGGGACTGCCTATCCAGGGCAAACCCTGCCGCCACCGGCCGGCGGATTTGGCGCGCCCGCAACGACCGGCAACAATCCTGTTTCCAGTGGTGACATGGCGGCCGTTACCTCCAGCCTGACAGGCCGCCTCGATGCCGCCGCGAATATGCCGGCACAAACACCTTCACAACCCGCGCCCCAAACGACTCAGCTGCCCGCCTCGGGACTGGGTGTAAACATGCGCAACACGCCGGCTTCCGCGCAGGGCGATACATGGTCGGTGGGAGATTTGCTGGCGCGCGCGTCGGAGCCTGACCACAGTGCGCGCACCGCCGCTCCGCCGCCGCCGCCACCGCCCCAGCAGCCCGCCATCCCGGCCTATGATGCACCAGCTGCACCAGGAGGCGAACTTCGCCTGAACGACATTGCCGCCGCCATTGACCAGACTACAGCGAGCAATATCTGGCAACGTTTCCGCCAGGGCGAACACAATGTCTTTGACCGCCAGATCTACACGCCCAATGGTCAGGCTACGTTTGACGAAATATCGGGACGTTATCAGCGCGATCCCGCCTTCCGGACCACCGTCCAGCGTTACATCGCCGACTTTGAGCGGCTTTTGTCCGATGCCGAACGCAAAGGACAGAACAGCGAGATGATCCACAATTACCTGACTTCAGAGACAGGCAGGGTCTATCTCATGCTGGCTCACGCCAGCCGCCGGCTGCGCTAGAGGATTTTTTGAGATTTCCCCACGAGAGCATTTGTTATCGCTCACGGCTGATCCGCTTCGCGGGCCTGCGCGGGCGCGCGCCATAAGGCGCGGCGTCCGTTCGGCCTTGCCTCGCTCCGCTCGGTTGATGTGCTATATGGCAGGGCCTGCAAACCGAGGTGTCAGCCGAGGCAAGCACGAACGCGCGCCGCCCGGTCAGGGCGCACTTGCGCAGAGGCCCGTCCGCAGGACGGAATGGCCGTGAGCGAAAACAACTGCCCAGCACAAACGCATTGGCTGTATCAAGAAAGGAATGGACGCGCTAGCGCTAGCGCTTGCGCTTGGCGACCCAGGGCACCACTTCACGCAACACATTGTCAAACGCCTGATTGAGCGAGACAACCATCTCGTCAATATCCTTTGAACTCGTGGAGACACGGGATTCAAAGCCTCTCGATGCGGTCATCCGGCCATTGTTGCCGTCGATGACTTTAACATAAAGGCTGGCGCGGGCTTCGGCCTTGCCCTGATTGACCTCAACCTGAAAGGCCTGCACCTGGGTGGCGAGTTCCACATCGGCGTCGAGACGGTCTGCGCGCGAACCCACCGCACTGACCAGACCGGCATTCTGAAAGGCCTCCACCATACGCGCCTGCATCAAGCGCGGCAGACGATCCGTCCAGGCGGCATTCTTGTAATACGCCACTCTCGCGCCGCTTCTCACAAGGATACGGTCGGTCTCCAGAGACCGGACAGCACTCGGTTCATTCACAACGAGCTGGAATTTGGCGGCCCGGGGCGCGGTCAGTGTCATGACTTTGGGCGCGACGAGATCATATGTCGCCGGCGGCACACCGCCGCCCGCGCAAGCGCCGAGTATCGCGCCGGCAAGCGCGACAGCTGTCACTGTTATGAGCGCACGTGGTCGCATAAAACGACGTAGTCCCCCATAGGAAAGTCAGACACACACCCGGCCTCGATATTAAGACCAGCAACCCCCTACTGGCCGGGAGTATATTCCGGAACGCTCGAGCCTCCAAACAAAAAACTCTGGGGATTTCTCTCAATTTGCTCCAGGACACGCTCCATAGTGCGTGCCGCGCGTCTTCCATCACGCATGAAAAGTTCAAATTCCTTGAGACCGTCCTTCGCGAAACGGGCCATTCCATCGGCACTGTCGCCTATGGATTTATCCAGTTTTTGCGCCAAATCCCGGAAAGCCTGCGCGGCTTCCTGAGCCTGGGCGAGGAACGATTCTCCATCGTCGGACATATATTTGGAGAAATTGTCCACGGAAGCTTCGATTTTGTCCGCCACCCGCCTGATTTGCTCCGACAAGGTCTTCGCATCCCTGATAATGCCATCAATATCGTCTTGGCGCTCGTTAAGCATGGCCGTGAACGATTCGACGTTGGTGATGGTGCTCCTGATGGAATTCTGATTATCGGCGATCACATCGTTGAGGCGCACCAGCAGTGCGTTGGCGTTGCCCATAACTTCCGGAGCCGCATCGAATAGAGACTGGGTACTGGCCCGGTCCGCCTTGATGACGGGAATTTCATCCTCTGTCCTGGCTACAAGAAGCGGCGTGTCGGGTGTTCCGGGGCTCAGCTGAATTGCCGACCCTCCGGTGAAACCCTGCGACTCGATGCGCGCACGCGAATTGGTCCGCACGGGCGTATCGCCGGCGACGCTCACCAGCACGCGCACGAGACGCGAATCCGCCGGGTCGAGCTGAAGCCGCTGAACCTTGCCAACGCGTATCCCGTTGAACAGCACATTACTGGCCGAACTCACGCCGCTGACGCCACCTTCGAAAACGATATAGAAACGTTTCGCTCCCCCGCCGGAGCCGAAGTTCTGCATCCAGTAGACAAACCCGAATCCGGCCGCGAGAACCGCCAGAACGAAAGCGCCAATGACGATATGATTGGCTTTTGTTTCCATGAGGTTACAAGTCCTTACAGTGAGTACTCGCTATGCCAGCGCCGCGCGTGCGCGCACACCGCAGAAATATTCCTCGATCCAGGGATGCAAGGGCCGCGCCTGAAGCTCAGCCGGCGGCCCGGTCCTCACTATCTTTTTGTCCGCTAGCACGGCGACCCGGTCGCAAACGGTAAATATACTGTCGAGATCGTGGGTCACCATATAGACAGTCAGGCCGAGCGTCTGCTGCAATTTTCTGATGAGCTGGTCGAAATCCGCCGCTCCGATCGGATCAAGTCCCGCGGTGGGCTCATCCAGAAAGACTATTTCCGGATCAAGCGACAGGGCGCGCGCCAGCCCGGCGCGCTTGCGCATCCCGCCGGAAAGTTCTGATGGATATTTATGCGCGGCCGTTGGAGGAAGCCCGACCATCGCCAGTTTGAGATAGGCCAGATCATCCATGATCGCCTGCGACAGATCGAGATGTTCGCGCATCGGCACCTGGATATTCTGCAAAACCGTCAGCGAGGAGAACAGGGCGCCGTCCTGAAACAGCACGCCCCAGCGCGATTCCATGTCGATTTTCTCTTCCCGGTTCAACTCACGCACATCGCGCCCGAACACGCTGATCGTTCCCGCGTCCGGCGACACCAATCCGGTAATGACGCGCAGGAGCACCGATTTGCCCTGCCCCGAGCCGCCGACAATACCGACAACCTCTCCCCGGTAGACGTCAAGATCGAGACCATCCCAGATCTGCTGGTCACCAAAACTCTTGGCCAGTCCCTTGACGGAAATGATTGGCGGCCGTTCCGGCGACAGGGCGACTTGCGTGGCCATCAATCAGACTCCGATTATCGAGAGGAACATCGCGAACAGGGCATCAAGTATGATGACCAGGAATATCGCCTTCACGACGGCGCTGGTGACATGGGTCCCCAGCGATTCCGCGCTGCCGGAAACCTTCATCCCCTCAAGGCACCCAATCAGACCGATAATCAGCGCCGCGAATGGCGCCTTGATCAGTCCGGCGATGAAATGACGCATTTCCACCGCATTGTGCAGGGCATCGAGATAGGCCGCTGTATCCATGCCCAGCATGACTCTGGCCATCACGCCGGCTCCCACGAGGCACATCATGGCGCCAAGGAACGCGAGCAGCGGGAGTACGACAACCAGGGCCAGAATGCGCGGCGCGACCAGCGTCTCCATTGGGTCTATACCGAGCGTGCGCATGGCGTCGATTTCCTCGCGCATCTTCATGGAGCCGATTTCAGCGGTGAAGGCGGATCCTGAACGGCCCGCCACCATAATCGCCGTCAGAAGAACACCAACCTCCCGCAGAGAGAGAATGGCCACCATATTCACGGCGAAGGCTTCCGCGCCATAGGATTTGAGCTGCACAATGCCCTGCTGCATGACCACGGCGCCAATCAGCAGACAGATAAGCGAGATGATGGGGACGGCCCGAAGGCCCGCATGGTCCAGATGATGGATGAAGGATGTCGGCCGGAAGCGCCATGGCTGCGCCACCATGCGCATAAGCGTGGAAATCAGATGTCCCAGGAATCCGATGATAACGACGGCATCGCGCGTTATGGGTGTAATCGCGTTTGCGAAGCCCTGCGACAATGACTCCACGAGGCTCAACTTGCCGATTTCGCTGCGTTGCCCGTCGCCGCGCAGACGGACCTCATCAAGCAGAATTTCAAAGCTCTCCGTGGCGCCGGCAAAATTTGTCCGAAGACCCTTTTTCTCCCACGCCCGTACGGTGCGCTGCAGCAGCCATGCCCCGGCGGTATCGAGTTGTTCTATGCCTGAGATATCCACCTGTCCGGTGAAATCCGGTGTGGGTGGAATGGGGACCCGCAAACGCCTGAGCCCGGAGTCGAGCGCCATTGCTTCGCGCACGGTCCAGGACCCTGTCGCGACCAGACAAAACGCCGTGCCGCGCAACTCCACCTTGTAGCCGGGCACAGCTACACTGGTTGGCAGCATAACGCCCTGATCGCGTTTCAGCATTTACTCGTACCCGTGTCTTCGGGGTTCACTCGCTAACAGTCCCGTTTATTGCCCGAAATTTGCTCCAAATGGAAGGCATGGCGCTATTGGCCGACGATCAATTTACCGCCGCGCCATCGCCGGGCGAGCAACCCGGTACAGACAAGCGAAACCAAGGATAACACGGCCATGGCAAGATAGGCGTAGCCGCCAAACGCCTCATAAAGCGGTCCGGACGCCAAAATTGCCGCACCCATGGCCCCTCCGACCGCGCAGGCGGCGTAAAGACCCTGTGCGGTTCCCGCTACATTTTCCGGAATGGCCTGCGAAATAAAATGAACCGCGCCCAGATGCGCGGCCCCGAAGGTGAGCGCATGCAGGATCTGGACGGGAAACAGAACGATCAGCGGCGGCGAGAAGGCGGTAATGGTCCAGCGGACAATGCCCGCCAATGCGGCCAGGGCGATCAGGTTCACCGTGCCCAGCGCAGCCACGACCCGTCGGGAAAACATGAACAGAAGAATTTCTGCGATGACGCCAACGGCCCATAGCGTCCCGATAACGCCCGGGGGTATCCCCAGCGCCTGCCAATGGATGGTGCCGAATACATAATAGACCGCATGTGCGGCCTGCCCCAGGCCGGCGGCGGCGAGAAACAGCAAAAACAGCGGCGAGCGCACCAGGGAAAGGGCGTCCTCGGCGCGGATTCGCGGCAAGGCCGTCGCCTCCCTGAGGCGCTTCTTTCCAGCCGGCCGCGGCAGCAGATGCGCGGCGCCGGCAATACCGCCGGCCGCTGCTATCATCAGCCAGAGCGCGGCCGGTGCGCCCCAGGCCTGAAGGGCGATGCCGCCGGCGAAGCTGGCGCCAATGAATGTCAGCGATCCCCACAGCCGCATCCGGCCATAGTCATGGCCAGAGCGGCGCACGCCATCCATGGCGATCGCCTCGGTCACCGGCATGATGCTGGTCCAGAACAGCGCGGCCAGAATGGCAATAGCCAGAATGGCAATAAAACTATCCGCGAGCGTAAGCAGCGACATGGCGAAAAGCGCCCCCCAGGCGAGCAGAATCAGCACCCGCCGGCGGTTGCCGGACCGGTCGGCCGCAAACGATATGACCGGTGTGAAGAAGACCCGGATGGCCAGCGGCGCGGACAGCACAATGCCTATTTCAGCAGGCGAAAGACCGCGCCACTCCAGCCAGACCGGAAAATAGGGCAGATGAAAACCTATCAGCAGGAATATTGCGCCATAGAACAGCGACAGCCGCGCGGCAAACCCGCGGCCGATCTGTTCTTGCGGCTGATTCTTTCGAGGAGGATTCATCTATCTGCGCCTATACGATTCCATAACATCTTGCGCTCAAAATAGCCGATACGGCCACGAATCGCATAGAGTGCTTGCAGCAGTGGCGTCCTTCAATGGCCACAGTGGATTGATACCATGAGCAGTTCAAAAGCCCCGAGCCCGATACGCACCGCCGACTACGAGGCGATTGAAGCCGCTTTGCTGCAAAGCACGCGCGGACGCTGGTTTTTATCGGAGTTTGCGCGTCAAAACCGAGGTGCCGACACCCGGATGCTGCTCGACGCCATCACAAAGCTCGAGACCACGGTTATGCAACCGCGCAAAGGCGCGCAAGATTCCCACATGCGGCACGATTTGATTGAAATGGCGGAAGCCATCTCGAAAACCCGCAGCGAAATAGCGGCTATGCGCCCCACGGACGTGGATGACAGCAAGTTCAATACCGCGACCGGAGAGCTGGATGCCATTATCGAAGCCACGGAAAAGGCCACCTCCGAAATTCTCACCGCGGCCGAAGAAGTCCAGGAAACAGCATGGCTGATGCGTGAGAATGGCGGGTCCGAGGACGCTTACAGCCGGCTCGATGCTCTCGCCACCGACATTTACACCGCCTGTTCCTTTCAGGATTTGACGGGTCAGCGCACAAGCAAGGTTGTACAGACATTGCGTTTCCTGGAAAATCGCGTCCTCGCCATGATCGATATCTGGGGGCTTGACGATCTCGGTGCGCGCGAGCGGTCGGCCGAAGAGGTACGGGCGGATTCCCATCTCCTGAATGGCCCCGCGCGCAAGGGCGAGGGCATCGACCAGGCACAAGTCGATCAAATGATCGAGTTTGATCAAATAGAGGGTGAAGTCATCGAACGCGAAACCGAACCTCAGGCGAATGCCGGTGGAAATGGCGCCGCGGCCTCCACGCCTCACCCTGCTTTGGCTGGAGAAGTTGAAGCCAGCGCCTTCTCGGCTCCTGCCGCACTGGATATTGACGAACTGGACGAGACAAAAAAACAGGTGCTCTTCAGCTGAACCCTGTCACGTTTCAGGCGCTGAGAATTTCCGCAAACTGATCGCCGTCAATATTTCCGCCCGACAGAACCAGGGCAATCATCCGGTCTTTCGTTGCGATGCGCTGGTTCAGCAAGGCCGCCAGAGCGACCGCGCCACCCGGCTCCAGTACGAGTTTCAACTCGTTGAAGGCAAACCGGATCGCATCTCTGACCTCATCGTCGCTCACACTCAAGGCGCCGGACAGCGCCCTGGCGTTGATCTGGAATGTCAGCTCCCCGGGCATGGGCGAGAGAAGCGCATCGCAAATCGAGCCGGACAGGGCGGTATTTTTCTCCCGCCGCCCCGAGGCCAGCGAGCGCGCATGGTCATCGAACCCGTCGGGCTCCACCGCATAAACCTCGATGCCGGGGCACAGATGCCCGACGGCCAGTGCAAGCCCTGCGATCAACCCCCCGCCGCCGCAGGGCGCAATCAGGCAATCGGGCAGCACGCCCAACGTTTCAGCCTGCTGCATGAGTTCCAGCCCGGCCGTCCCCTGCCCGGCGATGATGTCGGGATGGTCGTAGGGCGAGATGTAACAGGCCCCGCGATCTTCGGATACTTCCGCCGCGAGCGCCTCCCGGTTATCCCTCCGGCGATCATAGGTGATGATTTCCGCCCCCGCCGCGCGAGTGCGCGCGAGTTTGTTCTCGGGTGCATCCTCGGGCATGACTATGGTGGCGGCAATACCGCAAAGGCGCGCGGCTTCCGCCACGCCGCCAGCATGATTGCCCGAGGAGCAGGTCGCCACTCCGCCCGGCCATTTATCCCGATCAAGCCTGGAAACCGCATTGTAGGCGCCGCGAAACTTGAATGCGCCCATGCGCTGCAGGTTTTCCATCTTGATAAGAACGCGTGCGCCCACCCGCGCATTGAGCGCCGATGATTCAATCAGCGGCGTACGCACCGCGACCCCCGCCAACCGTTCAGAAGCCGCCGTAACGTCATCGAAAGTCGGCAGTCTCATTGGCCACCTGCGCAATTATTCAGAAAAAAATGTTCGCCCCACTTGAAAACACAGTTCGCAACCCCAAATCAAGGAGGACCAAAGAGTTCTACCAAGTGCCTCCCCCCCCCACACAGGTGCTTGATGTTTCTAGAAGACCCGGATTTGCCGGGTCTTTTTTTTTGGATTGCCGGTGGACACGTGGCGCTCTGGCTGTAGGCTTGGCGTGTAACCGCGCAAAAAACCGGAAAATCAGAGGGAAACCGCAGATGGATTTGGGACTTGCAGGACGCACGGCCATTGTGTGCGCCTCGAGCCGGGGGCTTGGCAAGGCCTGCGCCCATGCGCTGGCGCAGGCGGGCGTAAGGGTTGTTATCAATGGGCGTAGCGAAGCCACGCTCAAGACTACAGCGGAGGAAATCGCCGGAGATACCGGTGCCGAGATCATCCCGGTGACTGCGGATGTCTCGACGCCTCAGGGACAAAAGGCGCTGCTTTCAGCGGCGCCCGAACCGGACATTCTGGTGAATAACAATGGCGGACCTCCGCGCAAGGACTATAGCGAGCTTGACCGCGAGGCGATGATCGACGGCGTTGTCATGAACATGGTCACGCCGATTGAACTCATCCAGGCGGTCATCGGCCCGATGGTCGAACGCCGGTTCGGACGCATCGTCAATATCACTTCCGCGTCGGTAAAACGCCCGCTCACGGGCCTCGATCTGTCATCGGGCGCGCGCGCCGGGCTGACGGCTTTTCTCTCCGGTGTTGCGCGGCAGGTTGCGGCCCAAAATGTGACGATCAACAATATTCTGCCCGGCGCTTTTGATACCGACCGGCTGAGATCGGGCCTGAGGGGCGCGGCGGACAGCCAGGGCATCCCCATCGATGAGATCGCGGCATTGCGCATGGCCGAAATCCCGAGCGGGCGTTTCGGCGACCCCGATGAATTCGGCAAGGCCTGCGCCTTCCTGTGCAGCGCCCACGCCGGTTACATCACGGGGCAGAACCTGCTGATCGACGGCGGCGCTTTCCACGGTTCATTTTAACAAGAACGGAAATCAGCGGACCCTGCGTGCCTTGCGCCAGGCAGCCGTGTTATCTGCCGGTCAAACAAAAAAGAAACCGGCCCGGAGATACCGGACCGATTTCCTTTATAAAACGAGCCTGGACCCTGCCTTTGACAGCTGGGGTTCGGGCTCGCCCCCCCAATGAAACTCTGATCTGGCGCTGCGCCGGAAAGCCGTGTGCGCCCTTCAAACCGTTGCATCTTTATCCCAAAGGTGACGCCGGATTTCAACACTTCTGATGACCCGCGCCGGCCAGGGCGCACCCCGCCGGAGGGACCGCATCAGGCAATTCCGAGCCCGTACCGAGGACTGGAACCGGCCCAGAAAAATCAATTTTTTCTTTTGTATTCAGATATTTGCATGACTCTAGGTCAAAACAAAAACACACTTGAACCGGTCAGTACAAACGCTGGAAATGTCCTGAAATGGCGGACAGGGGACATGTCGATTTACAAACCCCTGTTGCAGTTATGCAACGGTTTGTCACGCATTTGCCCCCCGAATGGAGGCCTCAGCCTGTGTGGCGGGGCTCATGCTTGCCAAGATACGATTCCATGCGGTCGATCGCAGCGGCGATATTGTCCAGGGAGTTGGCGCAGGACAGACGGATAAAGCCCGCGCCGTGACCGCCAAAATCTGTCCCGGCGATGGTCGCGACACCGGCCTCCTCCAGCAAAGCGGAGGCGAGGGTGCGCTCATCCCAGCCGGTTCCGGTGACGTTCGGGAACGCATAGAACGCGCCTCCGGGCACAACACAGCGAATGCCGTCGACTTCGTTCAGCCGCCTGGCGACAAATGCGCGGCGCTCATCGAAAGCCGAAACCATTTCCGTCACACAATCCTGCGGGCCTTCAAGCGCGGCTATCCCGGCAAATTGCGCCGGCGCGTTGACGCAGGAATGGGAATTGACCGCGAGCCGGCGGACATGATCAACCAGCCCCGCTGGCCAAACGCCATAGCCCAGACGCCAGCCCGTCATGGCGTAGGTCTTGCTCCAGCCATCCAGCAGGATGACCCTGTCCCGCAACGCCTCATAGGTGAGCAGACTTTTATGTTCCTGTCCGTCATAGATCATCTGCCCGTAAATCTCGTCGGACAGGATGGCGACACCGGGCCACCTCTCAAGACCCTTCACGAGTTTGTCTATTTCCACCCCTGGCGTCACTCCGCCGGTCGGGTTGGCGGGGCTGTTGAGGATAATAAGCCGGGTTGCCGGTGTAATACGCCCGAGCAGATCATCGGCGCGAAACGCAAAATCGTTGTCTTCATTCATGGGAAGCGGAACCGCGGTCGCTTCGGAATAATCGATCACCGAGCGGTAGATGGGAAAGCCGGGGTCGGGACAGATGATCTCCGCGCCTGGCTCCGCGAACATCAGGATGGCGAAAAACATCGTTGGCTTGCCGCCAGGCATAACGACTATCCGATCCGGATTGACCTCAACGCCCAGCCGCCGGTGGATGTCCGCCGCGACGGCTTCCCTCAACGGGGGGATGCCGACAGCGGGCGTATAGCCGTGATGGCCATCACGCAGCGCCTTGACGGCGGCGTCGACAATATGCGGCGGCGTGGGGAAATCCGGCTGGCCAATCCCCAGATTGATCACATCGCGCCCTTCGGCAACCAGTTCGGCGGCCCGGGCAAGGACCGCAAATGCGTTTTCGTCGCCTAGCCGCGAGAGGTTTTGGGCAAACTCGATCATCTTCCCTTTCGATCTGCTCAACCGATGGTTTTGATCAGACCAAATTTGCGCGCGGCAAGAATGACCGCCGGCAGGAACAGCAGATCAGCCACGATCGCCGCCCCGATGGTGACCATGAACAGTTTTCCGAACAAACGCATGGATGGCAGGTCTGAAATAACAGTCGCGGCCAGACCCGCAATCAGCACCAGCGTGGTGAGTATAAGCACCGGTCCGATCCGGGTGATGGTCTCGGCCACCCCATCCTGGAGCTTCGGCGTCCGGTTCGTTTCAATGCGCAATCGGCTCAGGAAATGAATTGAGTCGTCAACCGCGATCCCGAAACCGACCGTGAGCGCAATAACGCTGGCATATTCCAGCCCGCCATCTGTGAGATTCAACAATGTGCCGGCAGCGACAATGGGGAAAAGATTAGGCAGGATTGACAGCACCAGGATCTTGAATGAGCGAAATGCAATGCCAATCACAACGATGACCACGATCATGGCGGTCAAGAGACTAAAATTGAGTTGCCGGATCATTTCCGAGCTTCGCAACGCGGAGACTGCAGACAGACCGGTCACTGTGAAAGTCATTTCGGGGTATTTGGCGCGCAAATCCGACAGGCTGGCGTCCAGCTTCCTGAGAACCGGCACCGTGTCCTCGGCATCCAGGTTGGGCAGGCGGCCCGTCACCAATGCGGAGGGCGCGTCCCTGGCGACAAAGCGATTCACCAGATGGGCCGGCAATTGTTTGAGGTAATCGCCAAGCGCGCCGGGCTGCGTTTCGCCCGCATTGATGAGCCAGCGGCGCAAAGTCTCGACCGACCACACATTCCCGACACCCGACTGTTTCTCCATCAGGGCATGGGTCGCGGCCAGCGCCTCAATGATTTCGGGGTCGGTAACCTTTTTCCCCTCGGGCCATTCCAGCATGATGTGAACGGGATGCGCGCCCGTCAGCTTCGCATCCAACCGCTCGGATGTCGCGATCGACTGCTTATTGTCCGGCACCTGGTCACTCAGGCGGTAACGTGGCTCCAACTGGGAATGCAGGATGGAAAAAATGACGAACAGCGATAGCCCGACGGCGGCGACCATGCGGTAGCGGGTCCTGAGCCATCGCGCAAAACTGGTGCAGATGTTCTCCAGCCAGTTGATCGCCTTGTGGCGGGATGTCTCGGTCTGCAGAAATTCCTTCTCGTCGCGGAACATCAAAACCACCATGATCGGCAGCAATACAATGACCGTTACGAAGGCCAACAGTGTCGCCAGCGCAGCGGCGATGGCAAATGTCCGTATCATGCCGGAGTCGGTTAGCGTCATCGACATGAAAGCGATTGAGGTGGTTATGGAGGTGAGGACACAGGCCGGGCCCACTGTGAGAATGGCATGTCGCACCGCGGCAAAGCGGTCGACCCCCTCGCCCAGACGCCGGCGGATGGAAAACACCATATGCATGGCGTCCGTAAAAGCGATCACCATCACCAGTGGCGGGATCACATTGATGAATGTGTTCAGTTGCAGACCGGCCCAGCCCAGCAACCCCATTGCCCAGAGCACCGCGACAGCAGGGCAGAGCGAGGTGATAAACACCAGTTTGACCTGCCGGAAAAAGGCGAAACAGATCAGCATACCGACCAGAAATCCGCTGCCGTTATAGATCAGCCGGTCGCGCCCGATCGCCTGGCGTATCTCCAGTTGCATGACCGGCGCGCCCGCAAGCTGCACACGCAGCCCAATGGGTTCCAGCACCGCTTTGGCGGTTTGTTCGATTTCCCGGATCGACGCCGCCAGGCCTTTTTTCAGGATCACGTCCTGATTCAGCGACAGGATAATGAGCGTGAGCTGGCTTTTCCCGTCGGGCCGCGAAAGCAGTTTGCCGCCAATCAGCGGATGATTCACAACGCGTTCGGCGAGCTCTTCGAATTCCTTGCCTGTTGGCAGCTTGGTCGGCAGGAGAGGCTGCGGATACCCGCTTGCGTCGGGCGGCTCACGCATTGAAAAAATCGAAATGATCCCCTGGACCGCCTCCGCCAGCTGCAATTCCAGATGCAGCGAGCGGATTTCCTCCAGGACTTCAGGCCGCATAAGATTTTCCGACTCCAAGACAACAAGCACGTCGAACTCACTCGTCGGGAAGCGCTCACTCATCTTCTTGTAGTTGTCGAACTCGACCGTATCGGAGGAAAATAACTCCGACAGGGAATGGTCGGTCTTCAGAAACAGCACTCCAACCGCGCTGAACACCGAGAAAAGGGCAAGCAGGACCAGAGCCCTCAAAGGCCATCGAATGGCCGGAAGCCCCATTCGTTCAAGTCCGAAGCCAAGTGAGTTCATGGGCGGTTCAACTGGTTGCGCGGCACGGCGGTGTGCGCCTTTGGGATGAAGAGTTTTGCCGGGCGAATCAAATTCATGCGGTTGCGATGTGTTGGTCGGGCGCGCATCATGCAGAAAAACACGGCAAAAGGAAACATGTATGAAACTCCTGCGTTATGGGCCCGCGGGCGCCGAGTTGCCAGGGCTGGTGGGGCGCGATGGCGAGATCAGGGCGCTGTCCGGAATCATCGCCGATATCGAAGGCGAAGCGCTGAGCAATGAGGGGCTTGCGAAGCTGGCCGCTCTCGACCCTGAAACCCTGCCGCTGGTCGAAGGAAATCCGCGCCTTGGGCCTCCCGTGGCGGGAGTTCAGAAGTTCATCGGCATCGGCCTCAACTTCACCGACCATGCCAGGGAAGCGGGCCTGCCAATCCCCGATGAACCCATCCTCTTCACCAAGGCGGTCTCCTCACTGTCGGGGCCCAATGACAGTATTATATTTCCGCCCGGCGCGCTCAAAGCCGATTGGGAGGCGGAGCTTGCCGTCATCATCGGCGAGGAGACAAAACATGTGGGCGAAAACGGCGCTCTCGCCCATGTGGCGGGGTACGCGGTCTGCAACGATGTGTCCGAACGCGCTTACCAGTTCGAAAGCACCGGCGACTGGCTCAAAGGAAAGAGCCAGGACACATGGGGTCCGCTCGGGCCCTGGCTCGTTACCCGCGATGAAATTCCCGACCCGCAGGCGCTGGGGATCTGGCTCGACGTAAACGGGACGCGTATGCAGTCGGGCCATACGGGCACGATGATCTTCCCGGTCAGCAAACTGGTCAGCTATGTCAGCGAGTTCATGACGCTTTATCCCGGCGATATCGTCACCACCGGCACGCCGCCGGGAGTCGCCATGGGGCGGGACCCGCAACCCTGGCTGAAGGATGGCGACGTTGTTACGCTTGGCCTCGACGGGTTGGGAGGGCAGCGGCAGAAAGTCGTCTTTGCCTGAGGTGAACCGCTCCCGCGCGGGCTCTACCGTTTGTCCCAGAGTTCATGAAAGTGGTGCACCGGGCCTGCCCCCTGCCCGACCTGCAATTCACCCGCCGCCGCCAGGGCGCCAGCGAGATAGGCCTTGGCCAGAATACAGGCCTCTTCCAGCTTCAGGCCCCGGGCGAGGCCCGCGGCGATCGCCGAGGACAGGGTGCACCCGGTGCCATGGGTGTTGCGGGTTTCAATGCGCGGCGATGTCAGCCGCGTCACCCCATCTGCCTGCACAAGAATATCAACGGCCTCAGGCCCATCGCCATGCCCGCCCTTTACAAGTACGGCACTGGCCCCAAACTTGAGCAACCTTGCAGCCTGATCGCGCATTCCGGCCTCATCACCCGCCCGCGCGTTGTCCCCAAGCAGGCGCGCGGCTTCTTCAAGATTTGGCGTAATCAAATTGGAAAGTGGTATCAGGCTTTCGCGCAGCACCTGCTCCGCCTCCGCGTCAAGCAGCGGGTCGCCGCTGGTGGCCACCATGACCGGGTCCAGAACAATGGGAACACCGTGCAAAGTCTCAAGTTTTTCCGCCACCGCAATAGTTGCCGACGCGCTGCCAACCATGCCGATCTTCACCGCCCGCACATCGAGATCATCGAACACCGCGTCCAGTTGCGCGGCGATGAAAGCGCCGGGCAGGGCATGTATGGCGTTCACGCCGCGCGTATTCTGGGCGGTCAGCGCGGTAATTACGCTGGCGCCGTAAACGCCCAGCGCGGAGAAGGTCTTCAGGTCTCCCTGAATCCCCGCGCCGCCCGATGAGTCGGAACCGGCAATGGTGAGAGCTATCGGAATCATGGCGCGCGCATTATCCGCCGCGCGGGCCGTTGGCCGCAAGGCGAAAGGGCGCCGGATCCCTACCCGATCAGTCCCAGCGAGGGGAAGGTTTCGAGTATCCAGAGCGCCATATAGGACATGGTTCCGGTCAGGAACATCACGCCCGTGGCGACCAGCAATCCGCCCATCACCTTTTCAACGGTCCCCAAATGATGCCTGAAGCGTTTCAGAAATCCCATGAAGGGACGGAAAGCGAAGGCGGCCATGACAAAGGGAATGCCGAGACCAAGCGAATAAACGCCGAGCAGGCTAATGCCCTGCACAATGCTGTCCTCGGCCGCCGCAACGGCCAGTATGGTAGCCAGCACCGGCCCGATGCACGGGGTCCAGCCAAAGGCAAAAGCGAGACCGATCAGGTAGGCCCCGATAAACCCGGACGGGGCGCCGGTCGAATCGGCGCGAACCTCGAAGTTGAGTATCGGGATTTTGATAAAGCCGAGAAAATGGAGGCCGGCGAATATGATGGCTACGCCGCTGATCTTGGCGAGCATGTCCAGGTTCTCGGCCACCAGCTGGCCAATAAAGCTTGCCGTCGCCCCGAGCGACACGAATACGGTCGTGAATCCCATAACGAACGCCAGGGAAGCAAGCACCACGCGCGTGTTGACCCCTTGGGGCACATCCCCCTCGCCGCTGAGCTGCTCGAATGTTGTCCCGCCCAGATAGCACAAGTATGGCGGCACAAGCGGCAGCACGCAGGGCGAAAGAAAGCTGATGATGCCGGCAAGCAATGCCGCGATATAGGTTATCTCCATGGGACTCGTAAAAAACCTTGTCTTGCAGTCAGCTTGGGGTCGAAACCCATCAATGGGTTTTGACTCAGGAAGAATGGTCCGGGCAGGCCTGCCAATCAATAAACGGCGCGATCACGTTTGCGCCAGTTCGCCACGCTATTTCCTGCACTTATTCGCGCACTGCCGGGGTCTCGACCATAAGCCCGTTTGCCCGCCATGCCAGATATAACTCCAGATTGACGAGGCTGTCCGACCCGGCTTTGAGCGGGGTGGCGCGCACGCGCGCAAGACACTGATTGA
>QIGN01000171.1 GCA_003228955.1 Hyphomicrobiales bacterium | reverse complement strand
TCGTGTCGCGGGCGTTGCGGAAGGCAAATTAGCGCGCGGCCCGGTGGTGCATCTATTTGGTCAGGCGAAGCTCTCCGCTTATCTGCCCGGTTATCGCCACGAACGCGCTTTTGAGATCGGAGTTGGTCTTGGCGTCGAAGAAATAGGATGGCTTTGTCGCGCAGTTTTTCAGGCGATTGAGCGTTGTGCTGTCATAGAGGTCGAAACCGACAGTCACCAATCACATCGTTGGCCTTGATTGCCTCGCAGGTATCTTCAAGGTTCTTTTCAGCCTTGCTCGTGCTCTTGGAGCCTCCCGGGCCATATCCGCTGACGGTTTGCCGCCCGTCAGTCAAAAGAACAATGACTTTCGCTGTTTCGTCATCCCCGTAGGCCACGCCCTCGCTCCAGGGCGCATTCGGGGAGATGACATGCCAGCCGAACTCGAGGCCAAGCGCGATATGCGTGCCCGAATAGGGATACATGTCGGCCAGTTGATCGAGCGTGCCCTGATGATCGTCGCTCAACGGGCTGACCACCAGTGAGCGCGTGGTATAATTGCCGCAATCCTTGTAGGGGTTATTTTTCTTTTTCTTTTTCTTCGTCGCTTCCAGACCCCATTTGGTGTTGTCGTCGCCAGCCACAGGAGTAGCGTCCTGGGTATTGTAGGGCCATTTCCGGTCACCGGTGCAATTGGTCCAGGTTCCGCCTGGCGGTTCATTGACGATGAAACCGCTGTCCATAGAGGCGTAAACATGTCTCGCGAACGGCACGAGGCCGAATTTGACGTCTTTGTTTTTGCCCTCCAGGGAAAGTGCGTTGACCAGATCGGTCGCGGCGTCGCGCATCGCCTGATACTTGCCCTTCGAATTCATTGAGCTTGAATAGTCGAGAACCAGAACGATTTCGCCCTTCGCGACCGTCGGCAGCAGCACCTGGGATTGCGCCCCCACGTCCATTGTCTTGATGCCAAGTATCCCCATCAAGGTGGTTGATAGCGTGGCATTCGCCGCAACTGTAACCCCGCCGTTGGCGACCGTGATATTCGGAGTCGCGGTCACCCCTGCGGTATTGCTATCGAAATTGGCCTCAAAAGCTTTCTGTCCGAATTTGACCGGGTCGTCATACCCTTGCGCATATGCCGAGGCGGTGGCGAGCGCGGCGGCGTCGACGGCGGATTGCATTTGGCTCCTGACCGAGTATCCCCTGCCATAGTCGACGGCGGCTCCGGCAAACGCCATGAGCGGTATCAGGACTATACCGAACAGGATCACGGTCACGCCGCTGCGATCACGCCAGAAGCGCTTCAATTTGCGGCTAACGCACAGTATTCCGGGTTGCATGACAAGGGTCTCTTGAGGCTGAAACAGGTCCGTCAATGTCCCACAAATGTCTTAATTTTCTTGTGTGGAGCGCAGTTGTTTCCGTATCCAGCTTTGAATAGCGGACTTTTCCATCGAACCTTCTCGGGAGCCCGGGGCAATTTGCCGACCGCCGGTCAAAGTGTCACAATCAGGGAATCCCGGGGACCTAACCCAAGGAAAAAGCCATGAGCGAATTTGTGACCATCGGGCGCGCCGCGGCCCGCGCCGGGTGCAAGGTGCAGACCGTGCGCTATTACGAGCAAATCGGCATTCTGCCGGAACCGGTCCGGACCGAGGGCAATCAGCGCCTCTATTCTGAATCCCATCTGCAACGGCTGGTTTTTGTCCGCCATGCCCGGGACATGGGATTTTCGCTCGGCGCGATCCGCGATCTCCTGAGTCTGGCCGATGACCCGGCGCATTCCTGCGAGGCGGCCGACACCATAGCGCGCGAGCAACTGGAGCAGGTGAACGTCCGGATCACGCACCTGCGGGCTCTCAAACAGGAGCTGGAGCGCATGATAGTGCAATGCCGGGGAGGGGTCATCGCCGATTGCCGGGTGATCGAGGTGCTGGGAGATCATTCCAAATGCATCGATCAGACCCACGGCGCCAGAGCGTGAGGAGAAAAAGATAACCGCGGCGCAATAATCGCCGCGGTCGGGAACCTCCAAAGGGATGGGTTTTTGGGCCTCTAATAGTAGCCGTAGCCACCATATCCACCGTAGCCGCCCAGAGGCTTGGCCTTGAGGACCGTGCCGTTGCAGCGGTTGACCTTGAGGCGGTAGCGCGTGCCATAGCGCCATGAGCGAACGATGGCTATCTTGGGCTTGAGCTTGATTATCTCGAAACCGCGCCATCCTTTATGGCGCAATTTGCGGCGGATTTCCCGCGGGTACTTGCAATATCCCAGCGCCCGCGCCTGCTTCAGGCCGAGATATCCAGGATAGGCCTGGCCGTATCCCTGGCCTTTTCCGTAGCCCTGGCCATAGCCTTGTCCCTGACCCTTTCCATAGCCTTGACCATATCCAGGCGCGTATCCCTGACCATAGCCCTGGCCGTATCCTTGACCATATCCTTGGCCATAGTTGTATCCCGGCGCCTTTTTGCCTTTTTTGTGCCCGCGGCTCTTGCCTGCGCCACTGATCTGGATGGATCCGTAAGGTCCGGCGAGAGTGAAGCCAAATCCGTTGCCCTTGGCCGATGCGTCCGGGAGGCCGGCCAGCGTTGAGGCGAGCAGTGCTCCTGCGGCGATAAATGCGGTCTTCATGTCTTTGTCTCCCCTGTTGGGTGTGCTTCAGTTCATAGTCCAGGGGCAACACTGCCCTTTGCGCACTGAACGCAAACGGAACGCGCCGTTCATCCGCCATTCATGTGCCGGGAAGGGTTTTTGGCTTGTGATATTCGCGCGGGCCGGGCGGGCGTGGATGAGAACGCTTCAGACGCTGGCCGTGGCTCCCTGCGGCTCGATACCCAGATATTCTACGAGCGCGGTAAAGAGGTCGGCGGCGCTGACGGGTTTGGACACATACCCATCCATGCCGGCGGCGAGATAAGTCTCCCGGTCGCCGCGCATGGCGTTTGCGGTCAGCGCGACGATCGGTGTCTTGGCGGCCGGTTCCCCAAGGGCGCGGATTTGCCTTGTGGCTTCGAGCCCGTCCATGACCGGCATCATGATGTCCATCAGCACCACGTCGAAGCGGCGCTGCTGCATCATGGCCACCGCCTCCTTGCCGTTGACCGCTATTTCATGACTGAGACCAAACTGTTCAAGATAGGCCGCGATCAGCATCTGGTTGATGTCGTTGTCCTCGACGATCAGCACATGGCCGCTGAGGGGGCCGAGCGCGGTGTTTGCCTCGCCCTGCGCCGCCATCTGGCCCTGCGCCGCCTTGCCCGCTTCGCGCGCACGGATGGTGAACCAGAACATGCTGCCCTGGTCGGGGACGCTCTCGCAGCCCAGATCCCCGCCCATCAATCGCGCCAGCTGGCGCGCGATGGAGAGGCCGAGCCCGGTCCCGCCATATTTCACCGCCACCGATGAGTCACCCTGCTCATAGGGCTCGAACAAACGCGCGATCTGCTGGGCTGTCAGGCCGAGACCCGTATCGTGAACCTCGAAGCGCAAAACGATTTCATCGCCATCGCGGCCATACCCCGCGCGAACGCGCACCGAGCCGCTTTCCGTGAATTTGAGTGCATTGTCGGTCAGATTGTTGAGAATCTGCCGGATGCGTACCGGGTCGCCATGGAGTTTGGCGGGAAAGCTTTTCGCGATATCGATGCCGGAGGCGAGGCCATTTTCATCGGCCCGGGCCTTGAGCCCTTCGCCGACGCTGTCCATAAGCTCGGTAAGGTCAAAGGAAACCAGTTCAAGCTCAAAGCGTCCGGCCTCGAGTTTCGAATAATCGAGGATTTCATTGAGCAGGGTCAGAAGCCCGCGGCCCGATTGCTGCAAGGTTTCCGCAAAATGACGCTGACGTTCGTCAAGCGAGGTGCCGAGCAGCAGCTCCGCCATGGAGATGATCGCGCCCATGGGTGTGCGGACCTCATGGCTGACGGTGGCCAGCAGGTCCGATTTGGCGCGGGTCGCGGCTTCCGCGCGCACGCGCGCCGCGCGTTCCTCGCTCAGGGCTTTTTCAAGCTCTTGCAGCCTGGCGCCCGGGTCGCCGGCGGCGGGAGGTGTTTGTGTCATGTGACCAGCCATGTTGCGTCGTGCTGGGCGATTTTCAACGCTGCCCGTTAAGGTTCGATTAAGACCTGAAACTTCGCCGAAATTTTCTTGAAAGTCCGGCCATGCGGCGAACGTCCGCCGGACTGACCCCCTCCGCGCGCAGGCTCGACAGAGCCTTGTCCTTGTGGCTCTTGGACAGTTTGCGCCCACTGGCGTCGAGGATCAGGCGATGGTGCGTATAGCGCGGCTCGGGCAGGCCGAGGAGCGTTTGCAGCAGACGGTGGATATCCGTTGCCGCATAAAGATCGCGCCCGCGCGTCACATGGGTGATCCCCTGGAGGGCATCGTCCACGACCACGCATAAATGATAGCTCGCCGGCGCCTCCTTGCGGGCGATCACCGCGTCGCCCCAGCGGGCGGGGTCGGCGGCACCGGTTTCAATGTTACCGCTTTCGGGGTCCAGCTCGTCAAATGTGAGGGCCTTGCCCGATTGCCCGCGGGCAAGCGCAATCGCTTTTTCCATATCGAGCCTGAGCGCAAAGGGTTCGCCCGCATCCCTGCGGCGCTGAACTTCTTCCTGCGTCAGGTTTTTATGCAGGCCGGGATAGAGTGGCGCGCCATCGGGGTCGATTTGACCTGGCGTTGCATGAGCCGCAATTTCCTTGCGCGAGGCGAAGCAGGGATAGAGCAGGCCCATCGCGTCCAGCTTGCGGAGGGATTGCTCATAGGTTTCGAAATGCTCCGACTGGCGGCGCACCGGCTGCTCCCATTCCAGCCCGAGCCAGGCCAGGTCGCTCAGCATCCGCGCCTCGTACTCGGCGCGGCACCTGGCGATGTCGATGTCTTCGATGCGAATGAGGAAACGCGCGCCCATGGCCCGCGCCATGTCATGGGAGAAGAGCGCGGACAGTGCGTGGCCCAGATGCAGTGCGCCATTGGGGCTCGGCGCGAATCGCAAAACAGGTTTACTCATGATGCGTTATAATGCGCGCGACGATCTTTGGTCACCCGTCCGGCGGGTAAGGAAAGCATGTCCCGGATTATCGAAAGCGAAGCCGATATTTCCGAAGGCGTGGAAGCGCTTGCGGGAGCCTGCGGGCATATGGCGGGTGTTTATGCGCTGACGGGGCCACCGCCCCTGCGCCGCCGCCCGGGCGGTTTTGAAGGTCTGGCCCGCATCATCACGGGGCAGCAGCTCTCCATCGCCAGCGCGGGCGCCATCTGGGGGCGCCTTGAAAAGACCGTTCGGCCGATGGACCCGGAAAGTTATCTGCGCAAACGCCACGCGACGTTGCGCAAATGCGGCCTTTCATCAGGCAAGATCGCTACGATCAAAACGCTCGCCGGGGCCATGTCCGGCGGCGCGCTCGATCTTGGCGCGCTCGCCCATGCGGACGAGGAACGGATCACGGAGACGCTGACCGCGCTCAAGGGCATCGGCCCGTGGACGGCGGATATTTACATCATGTTCTGCCTCGGGCGGGCCGATGGGTGGGCGCCGGGCGATCTGGCGCTCAAATATGCCGTGCAGGACGCCTGCGCCCTCAAGGATTTACCCGATGAAGCCGCCATGATCGCCATTGCGGAAACCTGGCGGCCCTGGCGCGGCGTCGCGGCGCGGATGCTGTGGGCCTATTATGCACTGCGCCGGGCCGCGAAATCAGGCGATCCCATTTAAGAGCGAGCGCCCACAGCCATCAGCCTTAGACCCTTCACAGATGTGAAATGCCCGCCTAGAGTGCTTTCGCAAAAGTGTGAAGCGGTTTTCCGATAAGAAGCACGTGAAATCAAAGAACTAGGGTCCGATTTTGATTCCATCAAAATCGAAAAGACCCTAGTATCGCGCCCAGTCTGGCCGGGCGCCGCGGACCAGCTTTTCAAAGCGCCGCGCCGCCCCGAAATTTGTTTGCGTTTGAGGACGTTGATGCTGAATACGGCGCTCATACCACCGGAACTGGCTCCGCCCGAAGCCCATCCGGCACTTGTGCTGAATGCCGATTTCCGGCCCTTGAGCTATTATCCGCTGTCGCTGTGGGGCTGGCAGGATGCGGTCAAGGCGGTGTTTCTGGAGCGCGTCAACATCGTTTCGGAATATGAGCGCACCGTGCGCTCGCCGTCCTTCGAGATGAAGCTGCCGAGCGTCGTGTCGCTCAAATATTATGTGAAGCCGGCGCTCTATCCCGCCTTCACCCGGTTCAATCTGTTCCTGCGCGACCATTTCGCCTGCCAGTATTGCGGCGCGGGCAATGAACTCACCTTCGATCATCTCATTCCGCGCGCCCATGGGGGGATGACGCGCTGGGACAATGTGGTGGCCGCCTGCGCGCCGTGCAATCTGAAGAAGGGCGGCAAGATGCCGAGAGACGCGCGCATGTGGCCGGCGCAAAAGCCCTACCGCCCGACCGTGCATGAGCTGCACAAAAACGGGCGCGCCTTCCCGCCCAACTATCTGCATGAGAGCTGGCTCGATTATCTCTATTGGGACATCGAGCTGGAGGCTTAGTTTTCACTCACGGCTGTTCCGTCCTGCGGACGGGCCTGCGCGGGCGCGCGCCATGGGGCGCGGCGGCCATTCGGCCTTGCCTCGGCTTGCGCCTCGGGGATTTTATGGCTCACGGCTAATCCGCTTCGCGGGCCTCCACCGGGGCGGCCTTTCGGCCGGCGCGCGTTCGCGCTTGCCTCGGCTGCGCCTCGGTTTTGGTTTTTTCGCTCACGGCTAATCTGCTTCGCGGGCCTCCACGAGGGCGCGCCGTAGGGCGCGGCGGCCGTTCGGCCTTGCCTCGCTGCGTTCGGCCTTGCCTCGCTGCGCTCGGTTAATGTGCGATACGGGCGAAGCCTGAAAACCGAGCGGAGCGAGGCAAGCGCGAATGCGCGCCGCCCGGTCAGGGCGCGCCCGCGCAGGCCCGTCCGCAGGACGGAACAGCCGTGAGCGAATACAAACCCGAGGCGCAGCCGAGGCAAGGCCGAACGGCCGCCGCGCCCCATGGCGCGCGCCCGCGCAGGCCCCGCCAAAGGCGGGAATAGCCGTGAGCGAAAATACTATTCGCGAAAACAAACCCGACCGAACTTCAAACAACCACCACGCAGCCCTCACGCCTCGGATCGCCCGCTCCTTCGAGCCGCCCATTGCCATTTCTGCGGGCGGTGTGCACGCCACCGAAGAACAGGTTTGCCTCTGGCCAGCCATGCGCCTGCGGGTAGGCGTCCAGGAGCGCGGCGCGCTCATCCTCATTGAAGGCGATTTCCCAGGGGCCTTCTTCAAAGCTCACCGCGCCGCCGCGCTCAACATGCAGCCGCGCCGCGTTGATGGCATCCTCGAGGCCCATATTTCTGTCGAACAGATTGACGGCCACTTGCAGGATGGCCGTGCGGATGCGGTTCGATCCGCCTGAGCCGAGCGCGGTCAGGGCGCCGCCGGGACTTAGTGCTATCGTTGGCGCCATCATGGTGGAGAGCCGCGTATCCGGCTCCCACAGGTGAAAGCCGCCCGGGTTCAGGTCTTCCTCGCCGAGCATGTTGTTGAGCATGAAGCCGCACCCTTTCACCATATGGCCGTTGCCCTCGCCATTGGTGATGGTGGCCGCCGCCGCGTTGCCTTGCGCATCGATAACGGAAATATGCGTGGTGCCGCGCGTCGAGGGCGCGCGCCCGGCGAGGGCCTGCAGATGGCTTTCGATGGTCGCGTCCCGAACGATTTCATGCAGGGCTTGCCCGCGCGCTTCACGCACCGTATTTGTCTCCTCCATGATGCGCGCCAGGGTAGCCGGGTCCGGCGCGCGCCCCTCGGGGAGCAATTTTTCCAGCACCCCCAGGGCGAAGGCGATCAACGCGCCGCTGGCGGCGGGCGCCGGGTTCAGCAGTAGCTCGTGGCCGCGATAACGCCATATGAGCGGCGCGCGGCGCTCGACCTCATAGCCTTTCAGATCGTCCAGTGTCAGATGGCCGCCAAGGTCGCGCGATTGCGCCGTTATGGCCTGCGCCACCTCGCCCTCGGTGAACAGCCTCGGCCCCTCGCGCGCGAGAGCATCGATGGTGTCGGAAACTTCCGCGTTTGCGTAAACGTCGCCCGCGCGCAGCAGCCTCTCATCCGGCGCGAAATAACCCCGCGCGGCGGGGGTCGCCGTCAGGATCGGTGCGACGACGGTGTAAAGGTAGCCGTGAAGATCGGTGATGGTCACGCCGTTGCGCGCCGCAAGAACCGCGGGCTCCAGCAGCCGCGCCATGGGGACGCGCCCCAGATCGTCATGGATGGCGTAGAGCCCCGGAACGATCCCCGGGACGGCGGACGAGCCCGCGCCGATATGAAATTCCTGTGTTGCCGGGCCGAAGTCGGCCTGAATCGCGTAAAATTCGATCTCGTCTTCGCTTCGTTTCGCGCGCGGCGTCTGGGCAAAGAAGTCGTAGCAGATCGCGGTTCTGGAGTTTGCCGGGCGCGCCATCGCGAACCCGCCCCCGCCAAGGGAGGAGAATACGAATTCCGGCACGGTCGCGGTGGCCATGGCGGCAATGGCCGCATCGAACGCGTTGCCGCCCTCGCGCAGCACCTCCGCCGCCGCCTCCGCCGTCACCTTGTGGCCGGCCGCCACGACTCCCTTTGGCTCCCCCATGACCCCTAACTAAACGCGGCTCGCGGGCGCGGCAAGTGGTGTGGTAGGGTTGGGTATGTTCAGGACCTTTCTCATGCTCGCGCTGCTGGGCCTCGGCCCGGCCTTCGCCGCGGACCCCGCGCCAAGCGCCTATCGCACGGTGACCGTCGCGACGGGCCTTGAGAATCCATGGGGCATGGCGTTTCTGCCCGACGGGCGAATGCTGGTCACCGAGCGTCCGGGGCGGTTGCGGATCGTCTCACCGGAGGGGAAAATCTCGCCCCCGGTGTCCGGCCTGCCGAAGATTGCCGCCGTGGGGCAGGGGGGCCTGCTCGATGTGGCCCTCCACCCGGATTTCAAAACAAACAAGCTCGTCTATTTCTCCTATTCCGAACCTGGCGCGGGCGGGCAGGGCACGGCGGCGGCGCGCGGACGGCTGGAGGGAAATGCGCTTAAGGACGTACGGGTAATTTTTCGCCAGAAGCCGAAGCTTTCCAGCGTGGTTCATTTTGGCTCGCGGCTTGTGTTCGCGCCAGATGGCACGCTGTATATCTCAATGGGCGACCGGGGCCGGATGGAGCGCGCGCAGGACACCCGCAACCATCAGGGAACCATCGCGCGCGTCAATGACGACGGCTCGATCCCGAAGGATAATCCATTTGTCGGACGCGCTGATGCGCTCCCGGAAATCTACACTTACGGCAACCGCAATGTGCAGGGCATGGCGCTTAATCCCTGGACCGGCATTGTCTGGGCGCAGGAGCATGGGCCAAAGGGCGGCGATGAGGTGAATATCCTCAAACCCGGCGCCAACTATGGCTGGCCGGCCATCACCTACGGCATCGATTATGACGGCTCGGCCATCTCGAATCTGACGCAAAAGGAGGGCATGGAGCAGCCACTGCTGCACTGGACGCCCTCCATCGCGCCCTCGGGCATGGCGTTCTATGACGGAGACAAGTTTCCGCACTGGAAGGGGGATTTATTCGTCGGCGCGCTCAAGGACCGTCATCTGCGGAGGGTTGATCTTGACGGCGGCAAGGTCGTGAGGCAGGAAATCCTGCTGAAGGAGCTGAATGAACGTATCCGGGATGTGCGCGCGGGGCCGGATGGGTACCTTTGGGTGCTGACCGATGCGCGCGATGGAAAGCTCATCCGCATAGAGCCGAAATAGGGCGGTCTTGCTTCCTACCGGCTGGTCCGCTGAAGGCGCGTGATCTGGTTTTTCAGTTCTTCGATCTGCGACATGAGTTCAAGCGCGAGCGCCGCTCCGGCGGGGTTCAGGCGTAAGTCCCTCTCCAGCCGGTAGGCCTTCTGGATCCGAACCACGCTGATCTCGGAAAACCGCCAGCGCGTGATATCATCGCCGCGCACCTCGACCACGCCCTCTTCGATATAGGCTTTGATCTTTGCCTCGGGCAGCCCGCATGTCTCGCAAATTTCGTTCAGCGCGAGCTTGGGGTCTTCGCTCAGTATTTTACCGGTCATGGCATGGGTCCTTCACTATGGTCTGGCCCGGGCGCGGTCGTGTTTCCCGGCCTTGCGCAGGAGGTCTTCGCGCGGGTTGAAGTCAAGCTCGCGCGCCATCGTCTGATAGAGCTTTCTGGCTTTGGCATTGTCCGCCGGCGGTAACACGATCTGCAATGTGACATAGAGATCGCCCGGGGGTTTCGCCGGTATGCCGCGCCCCTTCAGGCGCAGTTTGCGGCCCTGCTTCGAGCCTGCCGGAATGTTCAGATCGACAACCCCGCCCGGCGTCGGCACTTTGATCTTTCCCCCCAGCGCAGATTCCCAGGGCGTAACCGGCAGCTCGAGATGAAGATCGGAGCCTTCAGCCTGATAGAAGGGATGCGTTTTGAAGGTGATCTCGATGTAAAGGTCTCCGCTCCCGCCATCGCCCGGACCCGGCGCGCCCTGTCCTTTCAGCCGGATATGCTGTCCCTCCCGCACGCCTTTAGGAATCGTGACTTCGAGTTTGCGGTCCCGAACAGCGAGATGACCGCTTTGGGTGAGTTCGGGGATTTGCAGGACAATTGTGCGTCTGGCGCCATTGATGGCGTCCTCCAGATCAATGAGTATCTTGGCATGGTGGTTCTGGCCCCTGGCGTTAAAACGCGCGCTGGCGTCCGTGGCGCGCTGCTGGCGGTAGGCGTCACCGAACAGGTTTTCAAAAAACTCCGAGAAGTTCTGCTCCTGCGCGCCTTCGTTTTGCGGCCCGCCGGAAAACTCGAACCCCGCATCCCAATCGGGGGGAGGCTGAAAGTCCTGTCCCGGAGAATAAGCCTTTCCCAGCTGGTCATAAGCGGCCCGTTTTTCCGGGTCGCTCAGGACTTCGTTGGCCTCGCCGATTTCCTTGAACTTTGCTTCGGCGTCCGCGTCCTTGTTGAGGTCCGGATGATATTTGCGCGCAAGTTTTCTGTAGGCGCGTTTGATTTCGTCCTGCGTGGCGGATTTTTCGACCCCGAGAAGCGCGTAATAATCCCTGAATTCCATCGCCCCACCGCTCCCGCCGTCATCCGTGTGATCTTACGCCTATATTATAGGTCACGCCTTCGGCCGGGAGAAGTATTCGTGATTGCGCCAGGACGGGCGGCGTAAGTTGGGATTGCGATAAATTTTCCGTTGATCTGGATCATAGGCATTGTCAATTCCGCATCTAGAATGGCTCAATTGCGAAATCGGACCGGTGCGTCTTTGACGTGCGAATTTCATTGCGCGGGGTTCGTCTTTTCGCCGGGGGCATTGATATTGAGTTACTGGACCCGGATGACGATTGGGAAGGGAAACCATCACATGAGCAAAGTAACCAGAAGGCAGCTCCTGGCGGGGACGACGGCCCTGGGAGGTGCTTATGGATTGGGGCTGGCGACGCCGCGGCTGGTTTCATTCGTTCAGGAAGCCCCGTTCCGCCGCGCGGCGCAGTCGGTCGCGCCGTCGAAGCCGACCCTGACGGGCCTTGATATCGGCGCGCCGGTGGCGAAGCTGGTCGAAGCCGGCGTCATAGATGTCGAGAAATTCACTACGGTCCTCAGGCGCTATGGCCCCGTCCCCGAATGGGTGTCGCGCGCGCTTGAGGGAAAACCGGCGGAGCTGGTTTTCTCGGCCCAGACCGCGTCTTACAATCTCAACCTGTTATGGCCCCTTGGACTGGCGACCAAGGCTGCGTTCAACGACAACAGTCCGATCAAGGGCAAAGACCTTTCCAATTACGCCAGCACGGGCGGGTGGTTTCTCGGGCGGGAGAACAACGGGGCGGCCTATTTCAATGCGGTGGAAACCCTGTCCCTGACGCCAGAGCAGTCAAAACGGGTTCTGCGTCTTGCCGAAGGCGTGTTTCGCCCCTGCTGCAACAACTCCACCTTCTTTCAGGACTGCAACCACGGGTCCGCGATGCTGGGCCTGCTGGAGCTTACCGCGTCCAACGGATGGGGCGCGGCCGAGATGCTGAATCTGGCCAAGGCCGCCAACGGCTTCTGGTACCCGCAGGAATATGCGGAAATTGCCCTGTATTTCGACGTTGTAGAAGGGCGTTCCTGGAGTGAAGTTCCCGCGAAGCGGGTTTTGTCCACGGAGTTTTCGTCAGCCCAGGGATGGCAGGAAAATGTGTATGCCGCCCTCGTCGAGCGCGGGACAATTGTAAAGAACCTGCCGGGCGGAGGCGGTGGCGGCTGCGCCGTCTGAAATGGCCGGCCGTTTCATTTTCAGCGTTTGCAGAGCGTCTCCATCGGAAAGGTCAGCTTCGCGCCGTTGATGGCTTCGAGATAGATCGTATTGGCATCCACCGCGCGATACCAGATGTCGGCGGCCTTGCCCTGGGTCGCCCGGCCCGTGTCGAGGTCGACCGTTTGCGATGAACTGACGCGGATTTCCCGGTAGGTGCGCCGCCCGAAACCGTCCTGGACCCGGCCAAACAGTGTTACGTCACGCAATATCAGCAGTGGCGAGCCCCGCAGGTCGCCGCGCCCGCTCCAGGTGAAAAGGAATTTTCCGCGCGTGTTCTTGTTGGTGTGCACGATGGCCACGCCGAAGCCTTTGCGGCTGGCGTTAAGCAGCAGGACGCCCTTTTGCTTGGAATTATACTCGCTGCGCGAAATCCTGCCCTGAAGGGTGCGCACATAGGCGTCCGGCTGCGTCAGGAAATTCTTGTTCATGAAGCTGTCGAACTCGTCGTAAACGACGCCGCAGTCGAACGGACCGGCATAAGCGGGCGCGCCAAAACCGGCGACAAGCACCGCGGCGGCTGTCAGGTATTTTCTCATTGCTGGTTCCCTCGCACAGATTTTGGTTCTCGCAGTGATTCCGGCCGGTTGGCTTGAGATAATACACGCTCCTTGGCGATTTTACGGCAGCAAATTGCGATCCTCACGCCGGCATCAGGTCGAAGGCGATGGAGATGCGCGTTCCGGCCGCCTCGAACGGCACCGTATGGTGATAAAAGTAGGACGGGAACAGCACCATCATGCCGGCTTCGGGTTGAACCGGCAAAGTTTCAGGTGTGGCCGCATTGTGAAAATGCTCCGGCGGGCGGCCAAACTCAATCCATCCCGCCTTGCCGCCATCCCGGGCCCCGACGATATCGGGCAACCTGGGATAATAGACTCCGCTCAGCCAGGCGGCGGGATGAATATGCGGGATCTGGTGCCCGGCGGACTGCATGACCACGCCCCAGACCGAAAGCGTCCAGTTTTTGGGGCGGCGCGCCACGAAGGGGTGGCCGTCATCGTCCAGTTCATCGCGGTAGACCGTGGCCAATCTGAGGATTTCCGCCTCCAGGCCGGCAATTGGTCCCTTGGGTTCGTTCAGCAATTCGCCCGAATGCCTGCCCTTGCGCGTGGCGTGGCTTTGCGGCGAATCCGTGAGGGTCGGGTGAGCGAGAACATGCGCGCACAGCGCGGCGTTGAAAGCCTCCAGATCATCAAACTCTTCGGGCGGTGTGATGTGCACGGGACGCACAAAGCGCTCAAAACCGGTAAGCTCGCGTGCACGGGTCCCTTCGCCCAAATCCCACAGGGCAATGGCCTTGAAGGCCAGCAGGTCGGTTTGCCCCGGGTGGTTTTCCAGGAAGGCGTCGCAGACCTCGAGGGCGCCTTGCGCCTCGCCCTGCTGCAAGCGCAGATCGGCGAGATTGACATGGGCCTTGGCGAAGCCTGGGTCTATTTCGATCGTCTGCTCAAACGCTTCCGCCGCTTCGTCCAGCCGGCCCAGCTGTTGCAGGCCATAGCCGATATTGAGCGCGCTGGCGGCGTGTCCGGGGGCGTGAGTCAGAACATGCCCATAGGCTTCGATGGCCGCCTCGTAACGCCCCAATTCCTGAAGCGCGATGGCGTGGTTATATTCGGCCTCCAGCAGGTCGGGGTCGGCCTCGAAGGCGCGTCTGGCGTGTCTCGCCGCGCCTTCAAAATCACCCAGCTCCTGCAACACAGCGGACAGATTGGTGCGCGCTTCGGCGAGGGCCGGGTTGCGCTCCAGCGCCGCCTCATAGGCTGCTCTCGCGTCATCAAGACGCCTTAGCGCTTTCAGCGCATTGCCGCGCCCCACTTGAGCGGCATTGTGTGCCGGGGATATTTCAAGCGCCCTGTCATAAGCGGAAAGGGCCTCCGCGGGACGCTCCACCCTTTCCAAAAGCACACCCAGATTGAAGGGGGCATCGGCATAATCCGGGCCGGCCTTCATGGCGCTGGAATAGGCCGCTTCGGCTTCGGCAAATTCTTCCAGCGCGGCCAGCATATTGCCGAGATTGGTCTGGGCTTCCGCGTTACCCGGCGCGAAGGCGACCGCCGTGCGCAGCAAGTCGAGCCCTTCGCGCCGCTCGCCGCCGTGAAAGGCCGCGACGCCGGCGAGATTGAGCGCTTGCGGGTCTTCCGGATTTGCAGCCAGCGCCTGTCGGGCAAGGTCAAGGGCTTCGCCGTGATTGCCCTCACGCAGCCGGGCCCGGGCGCGATTCACCAGATCCGCCTCGAATGCCGGCGCGGCGGGCGCCGTGAAATCGAACCCGCCGGAATACAGATCCGCCGCCGAAGCCGCCTCGTCCCCCGGCCGCGCCCCGGGCTTTGGCAAACGCTTTTGCTTCGCTCTGCCTTTCGGCTTTGCCGGGCGGGCCTTGCGCTTTTTCGCTTTTCTCATGGGATCGGTTTTAGCAGCCGGCCGGGATGGCCGGCAATCGCCAACCAATGCACACGTGCCTTACCCACCGGGGCGCGAGGCGTACCAGGCCCAATAGATGAAGACAAGTTGAAGCGGGAGCCGGGCCCACAACAGGGTCAGCGGTATGGTGAAACTCCCGGGCTGAATATTATAGAGCGCCATATTGATATTGGCGGGCAGCACGGCGATGTAGAGTGCGATCAGCCCCCAGCCTGCAAGTTTACGTGTTCCAGGCACAAGCAAACCGATACCCCCGGCGATCTGGAACACACCGGAGATATAGACCAGTTCCCTGTGCCAGGGCAGATAGCCCGGCATGATGGAAATGTAGGCGTCCGTGGCGATGAAATGCAGCGATCCGGCCACGACCATGACGAGAGTCAGGGCGATTCGCCAACGGGCGCGGATATCCGGCCTTGATGCTTCAGTCATGGACAGGCCAGTGGGTGAGGCGCGGACCTATTCCGCCGCGTTGCGAATGGCGGGCGCGGCATCGCGCACATCCGGGTCCACATGGGACTCGAACTTCTCGAAATTTCCGATGAACATGTCCACCAGCGCCTTGGCCTGCAAATCATAGGCGGTTCTGTCGTCCCAGGTCTCGCGCGGATCGAGGATGCTTGCGTCCACGCCTTCGAGCTCCAGCGGCACCTGGAAACCGAAGACCGGGTCGGTGCGCATCTCCGCTTCTGCCAGGCTCCCGTTGAGCGCGGCGTCCAGAAGGGCGCGGGTCGCCTTGATGGGCATGCGGTGCCCGACCCCATAGACGCCGCCGGTCCACCCGGTGTTCACCAGCCAGCAATCCACGTCATGCTCGCCGATCAACTCGCGCAGCAGATTGCCGTAGACGCTGGGGTGACGCGGCATGAAGGGTGCGCCGAAGCAGGTCGAGAAGGTTGCCTGAACGCCGTCAACGCCCTTTTCCGTGCCGGCCACCTTGGCGGTATAGCCGGACAGAAAATGATACACCGCCTGGCTCGGCGTGAGCCTGGCGATGGGCGGAAGCACCCCGTATGCGTCGGCGGTCAGCATGACGATATTGCGCGGATGGCCCGATGTGCCGGTTTTGCTGGCATTGGGAATGAAGTCCAGCGGGTAGGCGGAGCGGGCGTTTTCCGTCAGCGAGCCGTCGTCGAAATCGGGCGATCCGTCGTCTTTGAGGATCACGTTTTCCAGCACCGCGCCGGCACGCATAGAGGCGTCGTAAATTTCCGGCTCCGCGTCGCGCGACAGCCGGATCGTCTTGGCGTAGCAGCCGCCTTCGAAATTGAAAATTCCGTCTTGCGACCATCCATGTTCGTCGTCCCCCAGCAGCGTGCGTTTGGGGTCGGATGACAGGGTGGTTTTGCCCGTACCAGACAGGCCGAAGAAAATTGCCGAATTCGACCCGTCCGCGTCCTCATTGGCGGAGCAGTGCATCGGGATGATCCCTTTCTCCGGCAGCCGGAAATTGAGATAGCTGAACACGGATTTCTTGGTTTCGCCCGCATAGGACGTTCCGCCGATCAGCACCAGCCTGTTTGTATAGTCGCAGGCAATCACGGTCTGCGACGCTGTGCCGTGGCGCTCCGGGTCGGCGCGGAAGCTGGGCAGATTGACCACCGTGAATTCAGGTGAGAAACCTTCCAGTTCACTCGCGTCCGGGCGGCGCAGCAAATGGCGGATAAAAAGCGCGTGCCAGGCATTTTCGAGAATGACGCGCGTTGCCAGGCGGTGGGTTTCATCGGCCCCGGCAAACAGATTCTGCGTGAACAGATCGCGGCCCTTCGCATGGGCAATGAAGTCTTCCAGAAGCACCTCGAAATGCTCTGGCGACATGGCCTGATTGTTGTCCCACCAGAGCGTATCTAGCGTGGTGGCGTCGCGGACAATGAACTTGTCACGCGCGGCCCGGCCCGTATGAGCGCCGGTTTCCACCACCAGCGCGCCGCCGCGGGTGAGTTTGCCCTCGGCCCGCTCCAGCGATTGCGCGAGCAACTCCCCGGCTGAACTGTTTCGGAAAACCTTTCCCGCACTTTCCACGGGAAACGAGATTTTACCGGCTGCCTGCGCTCCGGCGCCCGTCATTGTGTCCACTCCCTCAACACAATAATGTATCTACGCCATTGGTCTATATCTGGCCGGTTGAATCAACTGATTTTACGCGGTTCAGTGTCACACAAAGGGCGCAATGGTTAACGCCTGGCGCTCTGGCTCAGTTCAACGAGGGCCTTGCGTACCGCTTGCGGCGTTGTAACGCGGTGTGGAAAATCGAGGCGCAGACCCGTTTGTGCAAGGACCAGATCGCACCCCAACGGGTCACAGGAGACGAATCTCCAGTCTCCGGGCGGCGCGCCCAGCAGTTTTGCCGCGTAAAGCGCCACGGCGTCGCCATGGTCCGAGTTCATATGCTCCACGATGTCAGCTTCCGCCCCGATCAGCGCGGCGGCGTCCGACACATCGGTTGTCAGTTCATCCGCGCTCAGGTCCGTAATGAGGCCAAACCCGCCCACGAAATGCGCGCCCTCGATTTTGAGCGCGTAAAAGGCGAAATCCTGGAAATCCGCATAGATCTCCGCTGAAGGGTGCCGGCTCAGGAATCTGGCGCGGGCCGAAGGGTCGCTGACTTTTTCCATCCGCCCGAAAACGCTGACGCGCGCTCCTTCCAGCGGGTCGCCGAGGCCCCCGGTTTCGTCGAAAAGCAGCGAGGCCCGGGGGTTTTTGAGTATGTTTTTGGTATGCTCCGCAAGCGTGGAGATGAGCGTCAGCGGCGTACCATCGCTCTGCGCGGCGATCGTAACCAGAGAGGCATAGGGGTCGCCGGTCTCGCGGTCGAGCGTCGCCAGCGACGCCTTGAGCGCGCGGCGCATGATCGCCCGCGACCAGGAATCAGGGGATTTGCTGCCGGTTTTCATGGGGGCTGTAATATCCTCCGCGTTTGCCATATTGTTGGCTTGCAGTAACATTCCAGCACGAAAGCAACTATAGCTTGTGCCACAATTTGTCCCAGTTGCGGCCATAGACCGCCACGTGGGGGACGATGTCTACCGCAAGGAACATGTAAATGCCGACGATTGCACTGGTCGATGACGATCGCAATATTCTGACATCCCTGCGAATGGCTCTGGAGTCCGAAGGATACAAGACCCAGACCTACAATGACGGGGCGTCTGCTCTCGATGGTCTGTCGGGCTCTCCACCCGATCTGGCCATTCTCGACATCAAGATGCCGAGAATGGACGGGATGGAGTTGCTGCGCCGGTTGCGCCAGATAACGGAAATTCCTGTTATTTTCCTTACCTCCAAGGATGAAGAGATCGATGAACTTTTCGGTCTCAAGATGGGCGCGGACGACTATATCCGCAAACCCTTCTCGCAGCGCCTGCTGGTGGAGCGGGTCAAGGCGGTACTGCGCCGGGCGCAGCCGCGCGAGGCCACGGCCGCCGTTACCGATGCCAACAAGGTCATTGAGCGCGGCAAACTGAAGCTGGATGCGGAACGTCATACCTGCGAGTGGGATGGAAACCAGGTGACGCTGACCGTAACCGAGTTCCTTATTCTGCAATCGCTGGCCCAGCGGCCCGGCGTTGTAAAGAGCCGTGACGCCTTGATGGATGCGGCCTATGATGATCAGGTCTATGTCGATGATCGCACGATCGACAGCCATATCAAGCGGCTTCGCAAGAAATTCAAGCAAGTCGACGACAGCTTCAATGTGATTGAGACGCTCTATGGTGTTGGCTATCGATTCAGAGAAAGCTGATGAGCGCGCCCGGTAATGGCCGTTGAACTGAACAGATCGATATCATTTCTGCGAACCAGGCGCCTTTTGCGCGGCCCGCTTGATGCACTCCGCCGGATCGCACGGAAGATCGATTCCGGTTTTCCGTTTGCGTCCCTCACCCAGCGCATCGTCATCCTCAATCTGTTCAGCTTCGCCATACTGGTGACCGGTATCCTGTTCCTCAATCAGTTCCGCGCCGGGCTGATCGAGGCCAAGGTGCAGTCACTTCTTACGCAAGGCGAAATCATCGCCAGCGCCATCGGCGCCTCGGCGGCGATCGACACGGCGCGCGTGGTGCTGGAAATCGAACCCGCTCTCCAGGCGCAAACCGGCGGGCAGGTCGCCATAATCCAGTCCGGCCAGGGCCTGGAGTCGCTTGAATTCTCGATCAATCCCGAGCGCGCCGCGCCGGAACTGCGCGACCTCATAAAGCCGACCAGGACACGGGCGCGCATTTATGATCGTGGCGGTGCGCTCATCCTCGATTCCGAATCGCTCTATTCACGCGGTCAGATTCTGCGCTACGACCTGCCGCCAACGGGTGGCCAGAAACCAGATGTCATTACCAAATACTGGGGCCGGTTTTCCAAGTGGCTGTGGTCGCCGGACCTGCCGCCTTACAGTGAGACGACGGTTATCGATGGCCGGCAGATCTCGGAAGTCGCCTCGGCGCTGGCAGGCGTTTCGGTGCCCATCGTACGGGTGAATGATCGCGGCGAGTTGATCGTTTCGGTCGCCGTTCCGATCCAGCCGGTGCGCGCGGTTCTCGGCGTCCTGCTCCTGTCCACCCGGGGCGGGGACATCGACGGCATCGTCGCCGGCGAGCGCTGGCAGATCATGCGCATGGGGCTCTATGCGGCGTTGGTTACGGTGCTGTTGTCGATGTTGATGGCGCGGACCATCGCCGGGCCGATGCGCGAGCTGTCCGATGCGGCCGAGCGGGTGCGCCGGCGCATCAAGGCACGCGCGGAGATTCCCGATTATTCCCACCGGTCGGACGAGATAGGCCATTTGTCCGGCGCCCTGCGCGATATGACCTCCGCGCTCTACCGGCGCATGGACGCAATAGAAAGTTTCGCCGCCGATGTTTCTCACGAGTTGAGGAACCCGCTGACTTCGCTGCGATCCGCCGCGGAAACCCTGCCGCGGGTAAAAACCAGGGAATCGCGCCAGCGGCTCATGGATATCATTGCCGATGACGTGCGGCGGCTCGATCGGCTTATCAGCGATATTTCCGATGCCTCCCGGCTGGACGCGGAACTTACCCGTGAAGACGCCGAGCCCGTGGATATCGAGGATATGCTGAACACCGTTGTCCCCGCATTTGCCCAGTCGGTTCGCGCGCCCGCTCCCAAGATCGTCGTCGACATCCCCGAGCCCGGCCCCGGGGCGCCGGGCCAATACATGGTCCTGGGGCACGACAACCGTCTGGGACAGGTCCTTGTCAATCTGCTCCAGAATGCGGTTTCATTCTCTCCCAGGCGTGGCACGATAACCGTATCGGCGCGGCGCGTTGGCGGTGAAGTGGAGATCGTGGTCGAGGACGGCGGCCCGGGCATTCCACCCGGCAATCTCGAAAGAATCTTCGACCGGTTTTACACCGACCGTCCCGGAGAGGATGCGTTTGGCAAGAATTCCGGTTTGGGGTTGAATATTTCGCAACAGATCGTGACGGCTCATGGGGGGAGAATCTGGGCCGAGAACCGCAAGGGCCCGCCACGCAAGGGGCGGCGGGGGGCGGGCAAGCGCGGCGCGCGTTTCATCATCAGGCTTCCCGCGGCAAATACCAGGCGGGCGTGAAAATTGACTGGCGGCGGCACGCGCGGCGAAGTGCTGGTTCATGGCACCTGTATCGCCATGTCCGCTTCGGGCGCCTTGCTCCGCGGCGCGCCGGGTGCGGGGAAATCCGATCTTGCCCTGCGGTTCATTTCGCTCTTCGGCGCGCGGGACGGCGGAAATCCTGGCGCCTGTCTGGTCGCTGACGACCAGGTGCTGCTGTCGCGCGATGGGCAGGGGCTCCTCGCGCGTTCACCTCAGGCAATCGCCGGCCGGCTCGAAGTGCGCGGAGTCGGCATTGTCGAGGTTCCCCATTGCGAAGACGCGCCGCTCACCCTGATCGTCGATCTTGCCGCGGCCGGGGCTGTGCCGCGCCTGCCGCCCGACCCCTTGCCGCGCGAGGACATACTGGGTGTGCACATTCCGGTCCTGAAGTTGAACCCCTTCGAAGTTTCAGCCCCCCTCAAGCTCAAGCTGGCCCTGACAGGCAGCCCCTGATCCGGACCGCTTCGCGCTCCGGAAATTGTTTGCAAAACACGCTGGACTCTTGACGGCGACAAAGTGAGAATTGCCGGTGCCCGGGGCCAGCCGCGGCGCTGGCAATGGAATATTCGGGCATTTGAACGGACCAGGCGTATAGCGGGGGTACATACAGTGATCGGACTGGTGATTGTCACCCATGGCGGGCTTGCCCAGGAATTTCAGGCGGCGCTTGAGCATGTGCATGGACCGCAAAAGCAGGTTGCCGCGATTTCCATTGGTCCCGATGACGACATGGAAACCCGCCGCGATGATATTTTGCTGGCGATCAAGGAGGTGGATTCAGGCATGGGCGCGGTTCTTCTGACCGATATGTTCGGCGGGACCCCGTCCAATCTGGCGATCTCGGTCATGGAACAGGCCAGGGTCGAGGTGATCGCGGGCGTCAACCTGCCGATGCTCATCAAGCTGGCGAGCGTGCGCGGCGAGTGCGATCTGGAAGACGCCATCTCGCAGGCGCAGGAGGCAGGGCGAAAATATATTTCCGTCGCCTCCAAGATTCTGAGCGAGAAATGAGGCCGGAGCCGGGCCGTGCCGGCGCGGTGCGGTTGTAATGAGCGAAGGCGGCAAGCCGCGCGGCGGGCCATCGGCGCGGGGCGTGTTTTCCCGCGAAGTGGTCATCCCCAATCTGAAGGGCCTTCATGCGCGCGCATCCGCGAAATTCGTGAAATGCGCCGAAGAGTTCGATGCGGAGGTGCGGGTGACGCGCGAAGGGCAGACCGTGCCGGGTACATCCATCATGGGGCTCATGATGCTGGCCGCCGGTCAGGGCAATGGGATTGTAATTGAAACCGAAGGCGCCGCCGCGCGACAGGCGCTCGCCGCACTTGCCGCACTGGTCGAGGCCGGATTTAACGAAGACTCCTAGCCCGTGATCCGCAGGTTGGAAATCTCCTGGGCAATCGCCTCAAAGGCATCGTCGAGCTGGTTGGAATTGTCGAGCGTGAAGAAGCGGCTCGAACTTGTGGCGCAGGCCTCCAGCATATCCAGGGTCGTCTGGTCAGTGATCTCGAGCGCCAGGGAATAGATCACGACCCCCGCGGCCTTTGCGTTGGTGCAGGATTGCGCGGTCCGCGTGTTCATGGTTGCGCGCATCGCGGCCGTTGAACCTGACGAGGAGCCGAGCCGGTTCTGGGCATGGTAGCCATAGGCCGAGTACCAGGACTCATTATGCGTCGAGGTTCCCAGCGCCCAGTTCGCGCCATCGGACATCAGGATCATGATCTTGGTGTTGTTGGGCTCGTTATAGGGTTTGCCCTCGCTAAAGGGTTCGCCCGGCGACAGCAGCCGCCAGCCCCACATCAGTGCGGTGTGGATGTTGGTGCCGCCATAGGCCTGCATTGCATTGATCGACGTGACGATGCTGCCGCTGTTGCTGGTAAGCTCCTGAACGGGGTTGGAATCGCACCCCCAGTTGGGTCCCATGCGGGTCCCGAATGCCAATGAAGTATTGGGGGTTGCTGTCTTGTATTTACAAAGACGCCTCTGTGCCTGAGTGTCGTTGTTGGGCGGTTTTTTGCAAGTCCCGCCACTGTCGTCGAGATAGTCGTTTGGATAGCTGGAACTCGAATCGGGCTCGTCTGGCGCGAACAGCGGCACGAAGTTGGAATCGCCGCCGGTGGCCGGGGTGTCGTCGACGTCATGCGGCGCGGGGCGCACCTCGACGCATCCGCCCCAGGAAACATTGTTCATCTTGTTCAGAACCCACCAGCGCGAGCGGTTGGCGTTGCTGAAATGCTCCGAGTGAATTGACGATCCAGGCGTCTGATCCATCCAGCTTGCATTGGAATACTGAGTGCCCACATTGACCGCCATTGCGAAGGGCACCAGCCCGATGGTGACGTTGGCGGAGCTCTGCTGGTTCGAGAAAAGAATGTTCACAAGATTGCTGGCGGCCGTCCTGAGGCTGCTGATCTTGGACCCGGCCATGGAGCCGGAATTGTCCAGCACCATGACGACCTCGAATGTGCCGCCGGCGATATTCACCGTACTGGTTGCGCCAACGGGGAAGGTATCGATACCAAGCGCGCCAAGAATATAGGTGTTGACGGTCACATTCGCGGTGGCCGTGACCACGGTGCCGGAGATGCTGATGTTGAGGGTAAGTCCGGCCGGAAAATTGGACCCGAGATTGGCCTCCATGACTTTCAGGGCGGCTTCCTGGGCGTCGCTTTCGCTGGTGCTGACATCCAGGACGCGGCCCGCCGCCAGGGCCGCGGCGTCGAGCGCGTTCTGCATTTTGGCGCGCGTGCGGTAGGCATAGGCATAGTCTATCGCGCCGCCGACAAAGCCGATGATTGGAATGAGGGTCAGGCCGAACAGCAGCACAACGGCGCCGCGCCGGTCGGTAAGGAACTTCCGCAATCCGCTGCGGTTTAAACGACGCGAGAAATTGACAAGGAAATTCAATGATTTGCCGCTAAACATGGTCTCAGGCCTTACTCAAGAAGTGGGTGTTCGACGCCATATCGTCTTGGGACTACGGACCAGCGCGCAAAAACATCAAAGCAGAATTCTCTTTCGATATTGTTACTTTGTGCCGGGGGCATCGGCCATTTCAGAGACGGGTAACATATAACGATTTCTTTATGTCCCTCTTGCATCACGGTTGGGGCTGGGCTAAGAGAAGCGCGCGAAGCTGGCTGTTGCCGTGACACCCCGGCGGCAGGTTCGCGTGTTCCCCCGGCAATCAGGATATCAAGAGGTCACGAGCCATGGACTATAAGGTCAAGGATATTTCGCTAAGCGATTTTGGCCGCAAGGAAATCGATATCGCGGAGACGGAAATGCCGGGGCTCATGGCCATCCGCGAGGAATATGGGAAAAAAAAGCCGCTGAAGGGCGCGCGGATTGCCGGCTCCCTGCACATGACCATCCAGACGGCGGTGCTCATCGAGACGCTCACGGCTCTGGGGGCGGACGTGCGCTGGGCGTCATGCAATATATTTTCCACCCAGGATCATGCAGCGGCCGCAATCGCTCAATCGGGCGTACCGGTGTTCGCGGTAAAGGGCGAAACGCTGGAGGAATACTGGGACTATGCCGACCGCATATTCGCGTTCGAGGACGGCGCCAACCTGATCCTCGACGATGGCGGCGATGCCACCATGTACATCCTCAACGGCGCGCGCGCCGAGGCGGGCGAGATGGACCTCATCGAGAATCCGCAATCGGAGGAGGAGGAATATTTCTTCGCCCGGATCAAGAAACGCATGGCCTCCGACCCGGGCTGGTTCACGGCCCAGCGCGACAAGATCAAGGGCGTGAGCGAGGAAACCACCACCGGCGTTCACCGCCTCTATCAGCTGGTGGAAAAGGGGCTGCTGCCCTTCTCCGCGATCAATGTGAATGACAGCGTTACAAAGTCCAAATTCGACAATAAATACGGCTGCAAGGAATCTCTCGTCGACGGCATCCGCCGCGCCACCGACACCATGATGGCGGGCAAGGTTGCGGTGGTGTGCGGGTATGGGGATGTGGGCAAGGGCTCGGCCCTTTCGCTCAGGGGCGCGGGCGCGCGGGTCAAGGTGACCGAAGTCGATCCCATCTGCGCGTTGCAGGCCTCCATGGACGGGTTCGAAGTTGTGACCCTGGAGCAGGCCGCACCCACCGCCGATATCTTCATCACCACCACCGGCAACAAGGACGTCATCAGGCTCGACGACATGCGGGCCATGAAGGATATGGCGATCGTCGGCAATATCGGTCATTTCGACAATGAAATTCAGGTGGCGCAGCTCAGGAATTTCAAATGGACCAATATCAAGCCGCAGGTCGACATGATCGAGTTTCCCGACGGCAAGCGGATGATTTTGCTTTCGGAAGGGCGGCTGCTCAATCTCGGCAACGCCACCGGGCATCCCAGCTTTGTCATGAGCGCCTCCTTCACCAATCAGGTGCTGGCGCAGATCGAGCTGTGGACCAAAGGCGATGACTATGGCAACGAAGTTTATGTGCTGCCCAAGCATCTCGATGAAAAGGTCGCGCATCTCCATCTTGAAAAGCTCGGCGTCACGCTGACCCAGCTCAGCGCCGAACAGGCCGAGTATATAGGTGTGCCCGTGAAGGGACCCTACAAGCCCGAGCATTACCGCTACTAGAGTGCTTCCGGAAAAGTGGGAACCGGTTTTTCCGGTAAGAAACACGCTAAATCAAAGAACCAGGGTCCAGGAAGGTCAGGCGGCCCGGACCTGTTCAAGGAATTTCATAACCTCGGCCTTCAGCAGTTCCGACTGCCTGGATAGCTCGCCTGCCGCAGACGTGACCTGTCCCGAAGCGGCACCCGCTTCCTGGGATGCCTGGGTCACACCCGAAATATTGGAAGAGACCTCCTGGGTTCCCGATGCGGCTTCCTGAACATTGCGGGCGACCTCCTGAGTAGTCGCACCTTGCTCCTCCATTGCCGCCGCGATAGCGGTGGAGGATTCCTCGATCCGCTTGATCACATTGCCGATATCGTCGATTGAGGTTACCGCATCGCCGGTCGCTGACTGGATCTCCAGGATATGCTCGGAAATGCTCTCGGTCGCCTTCGCCGTTTCGGTCGCCAGCGCTTTCACCTCGCTTGCGACAACGGCAAACCCCTTGCCGGCCTCGCCCGCGCGGGCCGACTCGATCGTCGCGTTCAGAGCCAGAAGGTTGGTTTGTTCGGCGATGTCCTGAATCAGCGACACAACATCGCCGATCTTGTCCGCCGTTTCCGCCAGTGTTTTCATCTGGCCGGCCGTCGTCGCAACATCCTCAACCGCCTTCTTTGCAGCAAGGGAGGCATCCGCCACCTGGGTGTTGATTTCCTGAACAGTGGTTGACATTTGCTCCGTCGCCGAGGCAACCGTCTGCACATTGGCAGAGGCTTCCTCAGACGCCGCCGCGACCGCGCCTGCCCGGCTGCTCGTCTCTTCCGCGATGCTGGCCATCGACTGGGCCGTGGAATTCAATTCCGCAGCGGCTGATGAAACGGTTTCGATTATCCCTCCGACGCTTGAATCAAAGTCGTCCGCGAGGTTGTTCATCGTCTCGCGCTGTTCCTCTTCGGCGCGCTTTTTTTGCTTCACCTGCTCGGCCTCTAACTCCTTGTTACGGATTGAGCTTTCCTTGAATATCTGCACCGCGCCAGCCATTTGACCGATCTCATCCTGGCGCTTAAAGCCCTGTATCTCGACGTCATGGTCGCCTTCGGCCAGCCGTTTCATCGCGCCAACCGTGTTCAGCAACGGTCCGGTGACCGATTTGACGCCAAGGATTGTCACAAAGGTCAGGATGACGCCGATGACAATGGCCGCAATAACCATCTTGTTGGCAATGGCGGTCCCGGCAGCGAGTTGCGGTGTGATAACTGTTGAAACCTCAAGTACACCGCGCACATCACCAAGCTTCCAATCGGTTTTTGGGGAGGTCGCATTCGAGTTGTGGCAGGCCACGCAGCCCTTGGCGACCATCTTGTCGGGCACCGCCACGCGCACGACTTCATTGCCGTTGATCATTTCCTGCCGGGAAAAAACCTTGTCCGGATTCGCGCTCAGAAAGGCCCAGGCCTGTTTCTGAAACTCGTCCAGATTTCGGTCCTTGCGGTTGGGCCATGGAAAGCCGCTATAGAGATTGACGTTGGTGTCCTTTTTGGCCAGCAGCTTGGAGACATCATGGATGAACGTGGCGGGAAGCGGGATGCTGTTCGCTTCGTTCTTGTGATCGACCGAGGGCTTGATGGACCCCGACTTCAACACCTTCTTGATGACGTTCCTGGTGTAGTAGCCGCGTATGGTCTTGAACTGGTCGGCGATCTGCTGCCCCTGCCGGGTCGCTTCTTGTCTTGCATTGTCAGCCATGATTTTCGGTACAATCAGCGCGATCGCGGCGATGCAAAAGACAATGGCGATGGGCACGGGGAGAATCAGCCGCCACGACAGGCTTTTTCCACCTGCGCCGGCCATTTTGTCCTTGAAGGGGCGGAACTTGCTTGTCAGAAATGAATTTGCCATGGAGGCCCTCATATTGCGAATGCGCGCAGGACTGGGCGCTTTTCAGACGGGTATACTCGGTGTTAATCATTAACCAAAAGTAACCCACGTTAGTTGTGCAGTTCGCTAGCTACACGTTCTGATTTGTTGTCCGTGAGTGAGATGTGCCGGCCGGGCGTCCTCATTCAATTTGCGATATTCTCCACTGCCGCAAAGTCATTTATTTGAGCCGGAAGCGGTCAGGCGATCATGCGCGTATATGCGGCGTATTTTTTCTCCGCAATTTGCTCCCCTGCATGTGGGCAAGGGGACTCTTTGTCGGGTAATCTGCAAGTGATTCGCCCGACGGGACCGGTCCATGCGCGCCTTGGATAAGGCGTTTGCTGCGTTGCGAATCGCGTGCAGACCAGACGGGGTTTGGCTTGGAGCGAGGGAATGCTTGGCGGCAAGGGGCTGAAGGATTCGCTGAAAGTTTCAGGGCCGGGGATACTGCTCGCCCTGACGGCGCTCCCGCATATGGCCACCGCGGCTCCGGTCGGCCTGATTGAGGAATTCGGTTTTGACGCCCGCTCCCTCCTGGTGGCCGGAATTTTTTCCGGAAGCATGGTGTTCGCGGTTTTCGCCGGCGGTCTCTTTTTGCGCGCCGCGGGGCGCGCACGGCGTGCGGCGGCGCGCGCGCGTCAAAGCGCTGAACAACTGGACATCGAACGGGCTTCTTTCAGTTCCCTGATTGCCGCGGAGCCGCAAGTGCTTGTGCGGTGGGAGGGCGATGGCGCGCCGGAGCTGGCGGCGGCGACGCTCGATACAAGCGCCGGAATACCCTCGACAGCCAGGGATGTGGCGCGTTTCTCCAGCTGGCTTGAGCCCGCCGCCGCGCGCGAACTCAAAGAGCGAACCGGCGCGTTGCTCGAAGCGGGCGAGAGTTTTACCGTTTACGTCGAAACCACCGCGGGCGCGCATATTGAGGCCGCGGGCCGGGCTTCGGCAACCGGCGCCATTGTCAAATTTCGCGATATTGCCGGTGATCGCAGGGAACTGGCGGCGCTGAGCGATGAGCGCCAGCGGCTTGACCGCGATATCAAGCGGACCCGTTCGCTTTTCGAAGCGTTGCCCATGCCCGTCTGGTTTCGCGATTCGAAGGGTAAGCTGGAGTGGGTGAATGACGCCTATGCCAGGGCGGTCGAAGCGGCGTCCCCAAAGGATGTGTGCAGGCAGCAGATCGAGTTTTTGAGCACGCGTCAAAGAACAGGTCTTGCGAAGAAGCCGGGCAGGGGCAAGTCCGAAACCCATCGTATCCGCGCGGTCGTATCGGGAGAGCGCCGGGCCTTCGATATCATTTCGCTGCCCCCCGGTCCCGCCAGCGCCGGCGCCGGCATCGCCATTGACGCGGCGGCGCTGGAAACGGCGCAAAGCGCGCTCAGCCGCCAGATCGAGGAAAACACCCGAACCCTCGACCGGATCGCTACCGGCGTCGCTATTTTTTCGCCCGATCAGAGGCTGCAATATTTCAATCAGGCATTTGCCGGTCTGTGGAAGCTGGACGAGGACTGGCTTGCGGCGGGTCCAAGCGATGGAGAAACCCTGGACACGCTGCGCCAGCGCCGCTGCCTGCCCGAGCAGGCCGACTATCGCGCCTGGAAGCAGAAGCAGCTTGGACGCTATGAAAGCACCTCCACCCATGAAGACCGCTGGCATTTGCCCGACGGGCGCACCATTCAGGTGGTCGCCAATTTCGCCGCCGACGGCAGCGCCACCTATCTCTACGAAGACATCACCGAGCAGCTGGCGCTGAAAAGCCGCTACAACGCTCTCATTCAAGTTCAGAAAGAGACCCTCGATCATTTGCGCGAGGGCGTGGCGGTGTTCGCCAGCGACGGCCGGCTGAAACTGTATAATCCGGCTTTTGCCAGTATCTGGAAACTGAACGTGAAAGCTCTTGCCGATGAACCGCATATCGACGAGGTGATCGGCTGGTGCCGCGTGCTGCTCGATGACGATGCGGCGTGGGACGAGGTCAAACGCGCGATCACAAGTATCGACGATGAGCGCGCGCCCCTTGAGGGGCATCTGAGCCGTCCCGACGGGAGTATGCTCGCCTTTGCCGGGTTGCCGCTGCCCGACGGGGCGACACTGCTGACCTATGTGGACATCACCGATTCAAAGCGTGTCGAAAATGCGCTGATCGAGCGCAACGAAGCGCTGGAGGCGGCCGACCGGTTGAAGAGCGACTTCATCTCCCACGTGTCCTATGAGCTCAGAACGCCGCTCACCAACATCATCGGGTTTGCGGAATTGCTCAACAGCCCGAAGACAGGTGAGCTGAATGACCGCCAGCGCGAGTATCTGGGGGATATCCAGTGGTCATCGGATGCCCTGCTCACCATCATCAATGACATTCTCGATCTGGCGACCATCGATGCGGGGGCGCTTGAACTCTCGCCCACAAAAATACGCGCCAGGGATGTTATTGACGCGGCGGTTGTCGGCGTGCGCGAACGCCTGAAGATCGGCGGTCTGAATTTGCGGATACGCGTTGGCGGGGATGTCCAGGAATTCGTGGCCGATGGCAAGCGCGTGACCCAGGTGCTCTTCAACCTGCTGTCGAACGCCATCGGTTTTTCCGATTCCGGCGGGACCATTACACTCGAGTGCGCGCGCAAGGGCGACATGATCTCACTCTCCGTGGAGGACAAGGGGCGCGGTATCCCGGAGGATTATCAGGACAGCGCTTTCGACCGCTTTGAGTCGCGCTCGCAGGGCTCGCTCCATCGCGGCGCGGGGCTCGGGCTCACCATCGTCAAGAACCTCGTGGAGTTGCATGGCGGCACCGTGTCGCTGCGCTCCGCGCCTGGTGTGGGCACAACCGTGACGGTGCTGCTGCCGGACAGGCGCGCGGCCGTAGCAGCCGAATGAGTGCTCCCTGGGTGCTCCGGGATGCGGACATTGAGGAGCTTGCCAGGCTTGCGTCCTTCCTTGCCCTGGTCCTGAAGCCCGGCGATGTCATCGCCCTGAATGGTGAGCTGGGCGCGGGCAAGACGACATTCGCGCGGGCGCTGACCGGTGCGGTGCTTGAAGATACGGCACTTGAAATCCCCAGCCCGACCTTTGCGCTCGTGCAAACTTATGACGGCGGGCGGCTGCCGCTCGCGCATATCGATTGTTACCGCATGGAGGGCGCGGAGGAAGTGCGTGAAATCGGCTTCCACGCAGCGCTTGAAGAGGGTGCGGCCGTCATCGAGTGGGCTGGGCGCTTTCCCGAAATCCTTCCTGAAGATCATCTGGAAATCGCATTTCGCGACGGCGCGCATGACGATGTACGCGACCTGACGCTCACCGGGCACGGGAAGTGGGGCGAACGTCTGGCGCGGCTTGAGGGCATGGTGGCGTTCTGCGATGCTTCGCCCTGGGCGCGCGCCCGGCCCGTCTTTCTGCAGGGCGACGCCTCGACCCGCGCCTATGCGCGCCTCCATCTGGGCGATGAGACGGCCATCTTGATGGACGCGCCCGCTCTGAGTGACGGCCCGCCAATCCGGGGTGGTAAATCTTACAGTGCGCGCGTGCATCTGGCCGAGGACGTAAAACCCTTCGTTGCGGTGGCCAATGCGCTTGGACAGGCCGGCCTGAGCGCGCCGCGCATCCTGGCGCATGACATGAGCGAAGGGTTTCTCCTTATCGAGGATCTGGGGAACCGGGTATTCGCGGCGGAGCGCGGCGACGACCCGCCGCTGGAAGAGCTATACGAGGCCGCAACCGATGTACTGGCCGCGCTGCGGGGCCACCCGCCGGAAGGCGGGCTTCCCCTGCCCGGCGGCGGCACCCACACCCTGCCCCGCTTCGACGCCGGGGCACTTCAGAGCGAAGCGGACCTCCTGCTCGACTGGTTTTATCCGGCGGTTCACGGCCGCGCGGCGCCGGCGACTGTGCGCGAAACTTTCCATACCGCATTCGGCGCGCTGTTCGAGGCGCTGAAAGGGCAGGACGAGGACTGGGTGCTGCGCGATTATCATTCGCCCAATCTGTTGTGGCTGCCTGAGCGTGAGGGCCTGGCGCGCGTCGGCGTCATCGATTTCCAGGACGCTGTCAGGGGCCATGCCGCCTATGACCTTGTGTCGCTGCTTCAGGATGCGCGCCGCGATATTCCCGCCAGCCTTGAAGGGCGTTTGCTCCTCCACTACTGTGGCGCACGCGAGAAGCGCGATTCAGAATTCGACGGGCAGGCCTTTTCAGCCGCCTATGCGACGCTGGGGGCTCAGCGCAATACCAAGATACTCGGCATATTCGCCCGGCTTGCGAAGCGGGACGCAAAGCATGGCTACCTGGCCCATATCCCGCGCGTTTCCGCCTATCTGGAACGCAATCTGGAGCACAGCGCGCTTGGACGGTTGCGTGAATGGTTTGACACCAGTCTACCAGCGGCGGCGCGCGTCAAACCCCTTGATATTTAGAGCGGCCGGGGGACCATGAGCGCAATACGCACTGCGATGGTTCTCGCCGCCGGGCTCGGGACCCGCATGGCGCCCCTGACCGATACTGTGCCAAAGCCGCTGGTGCCGCTGGGCGGCAAAGCGCTCGTCGATCATGTGCTCGACCGGCTGGCGCTGGCGGGTGTTGAGAGGGCGGTCGTGAATGTGCACCACATGGCGGGCCAGATCGAAACCCATCTGGAGGCGCGAACATCTCCCGCAATCGAAATTTCGGATGAACGCGATCTGCTGCTCGACACGGGCGGAGGCGTGGCGAGGGCTCTGCCGATGCTGGGCGCGAACGCGTTTTTCATCCACAATTCGGACTCGGTCTGGAGTGAGGGTCCCCGGCCCTGTCTTGTACAGATGGCCGAGGTCTGGAATGCGGATATTATGGACACATTGCTGCTGCTCGCCCCCAAAGCCGCAACTCTTGGTTATGATGGCCGGGGCGATTTCGATATGAGCGCCGATGGCGCGGTCGCCAGACCCGGCGGGAGCGGCGAGGCTCCTTTTGCGTTCACAGGGGTATCGCTTGCGGACGCGGGCCTGTTCGAGGGTGCGCCGGAGGGAAAATTCTCCCTCAATAAACTGTGGGACAAAGCCATATCGAAGGGCCGGGCCCATGGGATGCGCCATGAGGGCGTGTGGATGCATGTGGGCACGCCAGAGGCCGTGCGTGAGGCAGAGGAGCGTATGAGGCGTGATCAGGGGTGAGAGCAAGACCGCGCTGGAGCCGCTTCCGCGGCTCTACACCATTGCGCCGGCGTCACCGTTTCTCGACACGCTGGCCGGGGCCATCCTGAAGGGCGACCTGCCGGTTGCCGGTGGCTCGCCCCCGGACAAGCTCGACCTCACGCGCTGGACAATCCTGCTGCCTACCCGCCGCGCCGCGCGCGCGCTTGCCGAGGCGTTCCTGAGGGTCTCGGGAGACACCGCCATGCTCGCGCCCCGCATTCGCCCGCTCGGGGATGTGGACGAGGACGCGCTTGTCCTGTCCCCGCCGCCTGAAGCGGGAAGCGACGCGGAACTTGCGCTCGCATTGCCTCCCGCCATCGGCGCAATTGAGCGCCGGCTGGTGCTCACGAAACTCATTCTGAAATGGAGC
>QIGN01000174.1 GCA_003228955.1 Hyphomicrobiales bacterium | reverse complement strand
ACGATGCGCATATCTTCTGCACCCACGAGCAGATCACGGAAGAATGCGTCAAGGTCAACGATCTGATGTTGTCGATCTACCGCGATTTCGGATTTGAGGATGTGGTGATCAAATTTTCCGACCGGCCGGAAAAACGCGTCGGCTCCGATGAAATATGGGACCAGTCGGAAGCGGCGCTGAAAACCGCCGTCGAGGCCACGGGCTGCGAGGTTCAACTCAATCCGGGCGAGGGGGCGTTTTACGGGCCAAAACTCGAATATGTGCTGCGCGACGCCATTGGCCGGGACTGGCAGTGCGGAACCCTGCAGGTGGATCTGAACCTGCCCGAGCGCCTTGGCGCCTTTTACATCGGGGCGGATGGCGAGAAACACGTGCCCGTCATGCTGCACCGGGCCATGTTCGGATCGCTGGAACGCTTCACCGGCATTTTGATCGAACAGCATGCGGGGCATTTCCCGCTCTGGCTCGCGCCGGTGCAGGTGGTGGTCGCGACAATCGTTTCGGACGCGGATGACTATGCCCGCGACGTTCTTGAGGCGCTGGGAAGCGCGGGGTTGCGCGGGGAAGCCGATTTGCGCAACGAGAAAATCAACTACAAGGTGCGCGAGCACTCGGTCGCCAAGGTGCCGGTGCTGTTCGTTGTCGGCAAACGCGAGGCGGAGGAGCGCAACGTTTCCATTCGCCGTCTGGGCTCGAAAGATCAGCAGGTACTGCCGCTGGATGACGCAATAGCGGCACTGGCGAGCGAGGTCATCCCGCCGGATCTGAGGCCCGGTTATGAGGCCGGGGCGGCGTGATTGGCTCAAGCTCTTTCAGCCTGGTGATAAAAAAGCCGTTATGTTCGGCATATATGCTCTGGCGAAAAGGAGTTGAAAAATGAGCTGGCAACCTTGTCCCGATCCAATTCCGGGTGACGCACGTTCCTGCGATCTGATCGAGACCGTAATTGTGCCGCGCGCACGCGATCTCGGCGGGTTCGAGGTGCGCCGCGCACTGCCATCGGCCGACAAGCAGATGGTTGGACCGTTTATCTTTTTTGATCAGGTGGGGCCGGCGGAGTTTCTGATTGGTAACGGCATCGATGTGCGTCCGCATCCCCATATCGGGATCGCCACGGTCACCTATTTGTTTGAAGGTGAAATCATGCATCGCGACAGCCTGGGTACAAACCAGCCCATCCAGCCCGGTGAAGTCAACTGGATGACGGCAGGCAGAGGTATTGTCCACTCCGAACGCACCGCGCCGGAATTGAGGGAAGTGACATCAAATTTGTTTGGCATCCAGACCTGGATTGCGCTTCCCGGGGCTTCAGAGGAAACCAGTCCGGATTTCTCGCATCACAAGCAGAGCGATCTCCCTGTCCTTAGTGACGGGGGCAAGGAGGTGCGTCTGATCGTCGGGTCTCTTTACGGGGAACGCTCGCCGGTGAAGGCATTCACCGAAATGTTCTATGCCGACGCGGTTTTGCAGGCCGGCGCGCGGTTGCCGCTTCCCGCCGAACATGAAGAGCGCGGTATCTATGTGGTATCCGGAAAAATCCGAATAGCGGGCGACACATTTGGCGCGGGACAGCTCCTTGTGTTCAGGCCCGGCGATGAGATCACGGTAGAGGCCGCAGAATCCAGCCGGTTCATGCTGCTGGGCGGTGAACCGATGGATGGTCCGCGTCATATCTGGTGGAATTTCGTTTCCAGCTCTAAGGAACGCATCGAGCAGGCCAAGGCGGACTGGAGCGCAAAACGCTTCGAGGATGTTCCAGGTGAAAGCGAATTTATCCCGCTTCCTGAAATATAAGAATGCGCGGGAGTTTTTCCGAAGCTACTGGATCACAACCTCGACCTGCTTTGACTCGCCGGGCTCAACGGTAAATTCGCGGGTGAAGTTTTTGCCCTGATAGCGGGCAAGAACGGAGTAGCTGCCTGCCGCGAGAATATGGCTTGGCAGCGCGCCCGCGCTTTCCTTCACGATGTCGCCGCCCGTGGAGAGAATATTCCATTGCGTATTCGCAAGGGCTTCGCCGCCGGGCTGGTTCACCAGTTTGAGCGTTATTTTTCCGGCGCTGTGATTGATGACCGCGTCGGTCAGTTTTCCCGGCTCGACTGTCAGGTCGGCGCGCACCACGGCGTTCGCATCTCCATAGGTGCTGACCACATGATAGGCGCCCGCATTAAGCCGGAGGACAACGCCGGGCTTGGCGTCGCGCAGCAGAAGTTTGCGCTTTCCGAACTGGTCGGTTTCCGTTTCATCGGCATACAGGTCATAGCGCACGGAATTGGGCGGGATGGCTGTGCCGTTCAGGGTGACCGCGGCCAGACGCAGCCCGCCGGCATTCAGCGTGAAAATTTCCCGCACGGCGCGCCCGCGTTCCACATTGATGTCCTTGATCAGGTTGACCTTGCCGTAAGTGGCGGCAATCCGGTAGGCGCCGGGCGGTAGCGCGGCGGTTGGCGTCGCGTCGCGCAAGGTGTCAACGAGTTCGTACTTTCCGTCCTTGCCCCTGCTGTTCTTGTAAACCCACCAGACCAGTCCGGATTTGATAATCGCGCCGCCGTCCACGGTGCGCGCCGACAGGGTGACCGGTACGGACTCACCGCGTACGGCGAGTCCGGTCCGCGGCGGTGTTTTTGCCGTGGTTGAAGGCGCCGCCGGTTCGGCGGTTTGCGGGCCAGGCGCCTGCGCTTGGCGCAGGGAACCGGAGGCGGCCGGATCGCTTTCGGGGGTGCCCTGGGGCTGCGGGTCACTCGCGGGTGGAGCTTGCGGGAGCGAGGGCGCCGCCACGGCAATTTTTGGTATCAGGGGGGTCATGACAATGTTAAAGGCGGCTTTGAGGCCTGCCGCCAGTTCGCTTTCGCTGACGGCGGATGCAAACGTGCCGCCGGTATTTTCTGCAATACATTTCAGGGATTTGAGTTTTTCTTTTTCCTTCGCGCCGAAGGCGATGGCATGGATCGTCAAATCCTTGCCATCCTGCTTTAATTCGCGCGCCATATCGCACGGGTTTGCATTGCAATTGTCGAGCCCGTCCGCGATGAGGATCAGGCTGGCGCGCCGGTCCTTATAGCGGGCGGCCTGGGCGGCCTTTTTCAAAGATGCCGCAATCGGTGTCGAGCCCTTGGGTTTGATGCTGTTTACGGTCTTGATGACATCCGAGGCTTTTTGCTCGCCGACGGCCATGATCAACTGGATATCACCGCATCCTGTTGACTGCCGGTGGCCGAAGGAGACGATGCCGAGATTGAGGCGGCCTTCAAGGTCCCTGGCGAGGCCGCCGATCACATTGCGCGTGCTGACCACCTTGTTCACACCGTCGATCTGCCCCCACATGCTGCGCGAAGAATCCAGAATGAGGACGACATTGGGTTTGGCATCCTGCGCGCGGGCCGGCGTTATGTCATGGGTGAAGGCCCAAACGCCAGCGGTCGCGGCAATCACGATTGGCGCAAGGATGAGCCGGGGCGCGGCCGTGGACATGAAGTGTCTCCCGTATCGGTATCCCCGTAGCGTGAATTCAGGCGAGTTGCCAGCCTGGAGGATGATCCGTTGATTCGTAAAATATCACGGCTCGGCATAGCTTCAAACCGGGGCGTTTAGATGTCAACGGTTCCAGGCGCGGGGAAAGCTGCCGGGCCATTGTTTGTACTGCGTTTTTAAGATAGGCAATGCGGTTCCTGACGTTATGCGCGATTGCAACATGCCCGAAAACGCAATGAAACTGCTTCTTGAGCGGCGCTCGGTGTTAGCCAACAAACTCGGTCCGCCAGGACCCGATAGCGACCAGCTCCGCGAAATTCTCACCGCCGGCGCAAGGGTGCCTGATCACAAGAAGCTGGTCCCCTGGAGGTTCATCCTGTTTCAGGGCGATGCGCGCGCGGCCTTTGGCGGCGTTCTGGCCGCGGCCTGCGCGAGCGCGGAACCCGATGCCAGTGACACTCGGCTCGAAACCGAGTCCGCCCGGTTTTCGCGCGCGCCGGTGGTGGTTGCGGTGATTTCAAAAACCGTCGAGAGCGCAAGCGTGCCTGAATGGGAGCAAATTCTCTCCGCCGGCGCCGCCTGCCAGAATCTGCTGATCGCCGCCAATGCGCTCGGATTTTCCAGCCAGTGGATTACCGAGTGGTACGCCTATGATGCGTCCGTGTGTTCGGCGCTTGCCCTGGAAGATGGTGAGCGCGTCGCCGGGTTTGTCTATATTGGGACGGCGCGGGAGCCGCCTGCCGAGCGCGAGCGCCCGGATATTGACCGGATAACAAGTTCGTGGGCGCCTGAGACGATGGCCTGACCGGCCGGCCGGGCCCGCGGCTCGAAGGGGAGCAGAATTTGTGTTTTACGAAACAGAAGAAAACAAGCATGGGATGAAGCATGATCCGTTCAAGGCGCTGGTGGCGCCGCGTCCGATCGGGTGGATTTCCTCGCTTGACGCCAATGGCGTCGTCAATCTCGCGCCCTACAGTTTTTTCAATGCGGTTTCGGATCGCCCGCCTTTCGTGATGTTTTCCTCCAGCGGGCGCAAGGACAGCATTCGCAACATCGAGGCGACGGGCGAGTTCGTGTGCTCGCTCGCGACATATGATTTGAAAGACCAGATGAATGCGACTTCCGCGATGGTTGGCCCGGAGGTCGATGAGATGGCGCTTGCCGGACTGACTCCGGCGCCCTGCAAACTCGTCAAACCACCGCGCGTCGCGGAGTCTCCCGTTGCCTTTGAATGCAGATATTACAAGACGATTGTCCTGCCCGGCCTCAACGGCGCGGAGGGTAATCTTGTCGTGCTGGGCGCGGTTGTCGGCATTCATATCGACGACGACGCCATTGCCGATGGCCGCGTGGATACCGCGGGAATGCGGCCCATCGCACGGCTCGGCTATATGGATTATTCGGTCGTGGATGAGGTGTTTTCGCTGGATCGGCCCTGAGGGCTGAATCTAGGCAGGTTTCACTCGCCGCAACAGTTTTTGCGCGTGAATGAGATGCGGCCGGTCGATCATGGACCCCTCCAGAGTGATAACGCCCGCGCCCGGGTCCGCCTCAAAAGCCTCGACGATTTGCCTGGCGCGGGCGATTTCATCGTCGCCAGGGGTGAAAGCTGCGTTGATTACCGGAACCTGATCGGGATGAATGGCGAGCTTGCCGGAAAAGCCGTCCGCCGCCGCGCGCTCCGCATCGCGTTCAAGTCCCTCCAGGTCACGAAAATCGGGATAGACGGTATCTATGGCGAGGACACCAGCGGCCGACCCCGCGCACAAGCATAACGTGCGTGCAAGCTCCATCGGCGCACGGTAGCGGTTTTGATCATCCCTGCTTGCGTGTGCCCCAAGCCCGGTCGCCAGGTCTTCACTGCCCCAGGTGATGCCCGTCACCCTTGGACCGCAATTCTGAAACGAAGCCATGTTCAGGACGGCCTCGGGAATTTCCGGAGCAATAACAAGAATGGAAGTTTGGCCCACTGGAAACCCCGCATTCTTTTCGAGTATCTCCAGTGTTTCAGTAAGCTGCTTCACGTCGTCATAAGAGCGCGCCTTGGGCAGCATGATGCCGTCCGGGCCGGCAGGTACGACAGCGGCAAGGTCGGCTTCCGCCCATTCCGTATCAAGAGAATTGATGCGGATATAAATGGAGGGACCGGAGGGGCTGGACTCTCGCCGCACCAGAAACTCCGCCACCTTGTTGCGGGCGCCGGGTTTGGCATCGCTGGCCACGGAATCCTCCAGGTCGATCAGGATAACGTCCGCACCGCTTGAGGGGCCCTTTGCGAGCTTGCGCTCGCTGTCGCCGGGGGTGAAAAGGAGGGACCGCACGGGATTATTCGGCCGGCTTTTTGCGCATGAACACCTGCCGCTTGCAGATCGCCACCAGCGTGCCGTCCTGATTGAAGGCTTCATGCTGAAATTCAACAACGCCGGCGTCAGGGCGCGACTTGCTTTCGCGCTTGCCCAGCACGCTGGTGGCCACATGCAGCGTGTCGCCCTGAAACACAGGTGCGGGGAAGCGCACGTCGGTCATGCCGAGATTGGCGATGGTCGTGCCCAGCGTAATATCGGTGACGGAAATGCCGACCATCAGACCCAGCGTAAAATAGCTGTTCATCAGGGGCTGGCCGAACTCGGTCTGGGTTTCGCAGAAATGGCGGTCAATATGCAGCGGCTGGGCGTTATATGTCAGCGAGCTGAACAGCATGTTGTCCATTTCCGTGACTGTGCGCCGGATCGGGTGTTCAAATGCCTGACCCGTATCTAAATCCTCAAAATACATCCCGTTCATTGTGCCTCCCTTGCTTTATGTCCCCGACGCTATTTTGACGCAGGAGTTAACGTGGCGTTTACCATAAATCAGTAGTTTAGCAGGAGTACATGGTCAGGCAGCCCGGCTGGCGAAGCTGCGCGAAAATGTTCCGGTGAAAGATCCTTATGTCTCTCGTTTCCGCGATCAAAGCACCCTTGAACATTTCCAATGCCATCAGGAAGGCAAGCCAGGCAACGGGTACCGATTTTTCCTATTTGCTGAAGACGGCTGCGCGCGAGAGCGCCTTCAAGTCAAGCGCCAAGGCCAGAACCTCGAGCGCAACAGGTCTTTTCCAGTTCATCGAAAGCACCTGGCTCAAGACCGTGAAGGAGGCGGGTAACAAATTCGGCCTCGGCAAATACACGCCGTATATCTTCAAGACCCAAAGTGGCCGCCACTACGTGCCCAACGAGAAGCTGCGGGCCGAGATACTCCAGCTTCGCAACAACCCTGAAATCTCGGCGGTGATGGCCGGCGCCTTTACGCAAAAGAACTCTGAGTTCATCACATCCGAACTGGGACGCAATCCGACCCAGGGCGAGCTGTATATCGCTCATTTTCTGGGACCAAAGGGGGCGTCCAATCTCATCTCACTCGCGGAGAACAACCCGAATGCGCGCGCGGACAAGTATTTCCCCAGGGCTGCCAGGGCAAATAAACCGATATTCTATTCTCGCGGGCGCCCGCTCACGGTCACGCAAGTCTACAATGATCTGGTGAGCAACTATGCAAAGTCGCAGGCTGTCGCCGCCACTCCGGCAGGCGCCGCACGCAAGCCGGCGGTAGAGCCGCTGAAACAGATTGCCCAGGCGTCCGCGGGAGCACCAGAGCGCCTGTCCGGAGCGCTTGCGATGCAGGGCGGTGCCGGAGCCGGATCGCGTGATTCCGCAACTCAAATGCCGGTCGCCGGTTTGCCTGGCGAGGTCAATACGAAGCAAGCGGTCGGGCTGCTGGGACAAAAGGGTTCGCCGATTGCCGCGATGACCAAGGTAGCGGCTCTCGCCAACAGCAACCAGGCCAGGGCCCCGGAAACAATGAGCGACGCCGCGCCAGGAAGCATTGGCATCTGGACGACCAATGTCCGGCTGCCGGCTGAGTTGGCTGCCGGCACAATTTCAGCCGCGAAACAGAACGAAGATGAGGCCGCCCCAATCAGGCGGCGCGCGGTCAATCGCAAACCGCATCCCCATCCCGATCGTCTTCTTGAGGTCAGCGCGAGGCGTAACGCCGCGCGCGCATCAATCCGCACGGCGTCAGCAGCCGATGCCTTCACCTCGGCGAATTTCTGGGAGCAGATGACGATGGGCGGAAATTAAGGCTGGACCCTAGGGTCTGTTCCGCGCCATTTCCTGCGCCAGGAAGTCTCCAGTGACATCGTGCAACCGTTTTGCGAGCACGGAGGCCTTTGGGTTGTCCGTGCCCTTGGCTCTCTCCGCCACGACCGCGCGAACCGCATCGACATGCTGATCGATCAGCAGAAACGGCAGGCGTGATTTATCGGGGATCTTGTCGATCAGGCGGCACAGGGAGGCGCAAATCTCATCGGCGAAGGGGTAGCCCAGGGTTGTGGCCTGGCCTTTCAGATTGTGGGCGGACTGGAACAGGTCTCTAAGTGTGTCGTCGGAATAGCTGGCCGCCCTGGCGTCATCGCGCGACTTGGACAGCTGGCGGGATTCCGTCGCTATCCAATCGTCAAAATTTACTGACAATTGCTCCATCGCCTGTTCGGCTTTGGCAATAGCCTGTTGTGCCGCTTCATTGTCGTCGCCAGGCTTCAGGCACTTGTCGCGTAAATTGATGCCCGTTTCATTGACCTGGCGGGTCATGCCCGTTTCGGTGCTGGATGCGTGTTGCTGCATGTGTTCCTCTTGAGTCCCAAGGCCCTAGGCCTCAAGCTCCACTTGATTTGGGTCGACGACATTGTCTCCCGGGTTGCCCGTGCGGCGTTCAACACCGGAGTAATTCGAATTTATGTAACGCCTGCGGTCCGGCCCGAAATATGTTTTGGTGCGGACGAAGTCGCGAGGATTCGAAATAACATTCTGAATCCGCCGGTAGAGCGCGGTGGCCGAGACGGGCTTGCACAGAAATTCCGTCGCCCCGGCATCGCGCGCCGCGATGACATGCTTCTTTTCCGAGTAAGCGGAAAGAACAATGATTGGCAAAAAGGGATGGCGGCACCCTTCCGGATTGCGGATCATCCGCGTCAGTTCGATTCCATCGAAAATCGGCATCGTGATATCGGTAATGAGGATGTCGGGAGAATAGGCTTCAACCGCTTCAAGGCCCGAGGCGCCGTCTTCGGCCTCATAGATTTCCCGGGAGCCGAATGCACGCAAAAGCGTGCGCACGATTCGGCGCATATGCGCGTTATCGTCGGCGACCACGAATCTCAGCTCGTCGAACGCGATTTTGGCCATACGCTAACAACTCGGTACAGTGCGGCATGAATCGTGCCGCGAACGCTGGTTTGACAAATCGAAACCATCGTCTCCCCGTTAGCTTAATAATCCTTGAATATTCGGCGCCGGGGAGGAGTAGGCGCCAGCGTCAGTAGCGGAACTGTTCCGTCAGTATCCGCTCATCGAGTGCATGATCGGAATCAAACATCATATGCATATCGATCGAGGCGTCTTCTTCGACCTGAACTTCCTGAATCGAGCGGAATTCGGTGTGGTCGGCAACCGCGTTGACCGGGCGTTTTTCCGATTCGAGCACTTCCACGGTTACCTTGGCCTCATTGGAGAGCAGCGCCCCGCGCCAGCGCCTTGGGCGGAAGGGGCTGATGGGCGTAAGCGCCAGAAGGGGCGCGTTTATGGGCAGGATAGGGCCGTAGGCCGAGTGATTATAGGCGGTGCTGCCCGCTGGCGTGGCGACCAGAACGCCGTCACAAATCAACTCTTCCATGCGCAGTTTTCCGTCGATCGAGATTTTGAGCTTTGCCGCCTGATACGATCCTCGGAACAACGCGACCTCATTGATGGCCAAAGCCTCTTCGGTTTTTCCATCGCTGCCGCGCACCTTCATGCGCAAGGGGTGGATGACGCTGGTTTTCGCCGCCGCCAGGCGCTCACCCAGATCGTCTTCGCTATATTCATTCATCAAGAAGCCAATGGAGCCGCGATGCATACCGTAGATCGGCACCTGGGCGTTCATATGCGCGTGAAGCGTTTGCAGCATGAGACCATCGCCCCCAAGCGCGACTATGGCCTCCGCGTCCCCAGGTTCGACGCTGCCATAGCGTGAGACCAACCGGTCCGCCGCTTCTCGCGCTTCGCGGTGGTCACTGGCGACAAACGCGATCTTCACAAGTTTCTTCTTGTCTTTCGGCATTTCCAACCACTCTTGAAGTTGCGGGAGGCACTATAGACGCAAGGCGCGGGCTCATGCGACCGTCTTTGGGGCAAAGCCTGACGGAGCGCGAGGAGGGCGGACGTGACTGGCCGGGAGAACAAGCCGCTGCTGATCTACACGACGCTGGACTCCATGGAGGGTGCGAAGACCCTGGGGCGTGTGCTGGTGGAGTCGAAACTTGCCGCCTGCGTCAACATTCTCCCGTCAATGACCGCGATCTATGAGTGGCAGGGTGAACTGCAGGAAGCGGAGGAAGTTGTGATGCTGATTAAAACCCGTGAGGGCTGTCTTGACGAAGCGCTTGCGCGGGCAAAGGAAATGCACCCATACGACACGCCCGCCCTGCTGGTAATTGAGCCCTTGAAAGTGGATCCCGACTTTGCCGCCTGGATTGCGGAGCAGACCGGCATGGCACAGGGCCAATAAAAAGCGGCGAGCATTTGTCTTGCCCGCCGCATCTAAATGTCTCCGCAGTCTTTGAACCCGGATTGAGCTTTTTCCCGCTCTTGGGTCTCCTGCTCATTGCCTTTGGTCCGGCTTAACTGACCCGCAGCCAAGCCATGGAAGAAGGTTGCAAACTCAAAAAACTACCCGATCGCAGTTCCAAGACTGAGCAATCCCCAGATTGTCGCCGCCAGGGCCAGACCCAGCCAGAAATGTTTCGGGAAGGAAGGATTCTCTAGGGGGGTACAGGGAATCAGCATCTCTTGCCTCCATCTCCAGGCCGATCAGAGGGGCGAAACGTCAGACTTTGATTTTTGTTGCTTTTTCCCGTCCGCTCGGCATTTGACGATTGCAACTATAACACGGAACGGGGGAAAGGCGACCCAGTATATGAGCAGGACGCATAAAAAAATGAAACAATATATGTTGTCAGACGATAGAATAATCTGAATATTTTTTGTCGACAGATTTGCGTTAATTGAGGAAGCATACACAATAAATTTGTGAATAAGTGAATTAACTCAAATATGTCATTTGTATTGTTTAATGAACATTCTTAAGACAAAATTTGGCCACATTATAATACTTGATCCAGGGAGATTTGATCTGCCGATTTAGGGAGATACACTTTCTTCGTGCCCCGGTGCGCCGTGTGAGATTGCGCCCGGCGGGCCGGCGGCAAGCCAAATTTAATATCCTTCTGCTATCGGGTGAGTCGGGGTGCGGTGGCGCCCGCACAATACCGGACAAATATACGAGCGCGCGGAGGGTGTCGTGAGTTCCACAAGCGAGACAACGGTTGCGGCGCCAGGTTTTGACGCCACGATCAAGTCCGGGCGGCAGCCTTGCGAAGCCATGCCGGACAGGTTCCGGCGCTGGGTGCTTGGCGCGGCCTGGAGCCTCCTGCCGCCCCGCATCTGGGGCGTGCCGGCGACACTATGGTTGGTCGCCTCGCACTATACGGGCCTGCGCAAAGCGACACAGGGCATACCAGACCCGGAAGATGCTCTGACCAATCCCGACGGTCTGGCGGGCATCTGCCACGATATGGGTGTGGAGAGCCTCATGGCGGGTTACAGGGCGGGGCTTTTTCCGCACAGTCATATCGGCCCGCGGAAATGGTGGGCGCCAAGTATGCGTATGGTGCTGGCCCTGCAAAATTTCCATATGGAGAAAAACCTGCGGCGGCGTTTGAGGAACAGGCATTTCACGGTCACATTCGACCGCGCGTTCGAGGACGTGGTTTTGGGATGCGGTGAGCCGCGCCCGGGCCGCCCAAACCTGACATGGATCACGCCGGACGTGCTCAGGGCCTATTTGGATCTGCACAGGGCAGGGCACGCCCATTCGGTTGAGGTGTGGGATGGTGAGGGAAATCTTGCAGGGGGTGCATTCGGGGTTGCTGCGGGCCGGGTCTTTTTTACCGAATCCCAGTTCACCCGCCAGCGCGATGCTTCAAAAGTCGGTTACGCCACCCTCAACTGCCACCTGCAGAAATGGGGTTTTGTTCTCAATGATGGCAAATACCACAACGGGCATCTGGCCCAGGCCGGGTTTGAAGTCATGCCCCGCAGTCAGTTCAACGCCTTGCTGGCGCGACATTGTTCCGCCGTTGGCAGGCAAGGCCCGTGGGCAGTCGACGATACGCTCGATGTTGGCAACTGGGACCCCAGGGCCTGAGTCCTGGATGACAGGAACAAAATTTTCGCCAACCTGAAGGTCACAAGACAATGCCGGTTCAGCCGTCCATTGGATTTATTGGCACCGGGATAATGGGTTTCCATATGGCCCGGCGTCTGGCGGAAGCCGGTTATCGGGTGACGGCCTGGAACCGGACCGCGGCGAAGGCGTTGCCGCTGCGCGAATTCGGTGTGGATATCACCGCGACGCCCGCGGCCGCGGCCCGGGATGCCAACATCACAATTGTCATGGTTGCCGATGGGCCTTCCAGTGACGAGGTCATACTCGGCAAGGATGGAAAATCCGGAATCTTGAGGCAGATGGGGCAGGGGTCCACGCTCCTGGTCATGAGTTCAATCCCGGTTGATACAGCCGCCGCGCAGGGGAAGGCCGCGAAGGCGCGCAAAATCCGCTATCTGGATGCCCCGGTATCGGGCGGAGAGTCCGGGGCCCGGGATGGCAAGATGACCATTATGGCAGGCGGCGACGCGCAGGCCTTCGAGGATATTCAGCCGGTTTTTTCGGTTCTGGGCCGCTCAACCCATGTTGGTCCGGCCGGCACCGGATCGCTTGCCAAACTCGCCAATCAGGTGATTGTCGGCAATACCATCCAGACGGTTGCGGAGGCGCTGCTGCTGGCGCAGGCGGGCGGCGCGGACCCGAATGCCGTGATTGAGGCGCTTAAGGGCGGCTTTGCGGATTCGCCAATCCTGCAAAATCACGGTGCCCGCATGATCGCCGGCGATTTCAAAGCCGGAGGACGCTGCCGTATCCAGCTTAAGGATACCCGAACGGCGCAAGAGCTGGGCGCGGCACTGGGATTGGTGCTGCCAATGACCGCCCAGGCCCGCGAAACTTATAACAATCTCGTCGGGAACGGACAGGGCGATCTTGACCACAATGCCGCCTATCTGGACCTGCGCCGGCGCAGCACTCTGGAAAGTTAGGGCCGTAACCGGCGCTAACGCACCCCTTGCTCATACGTTTTCCCTTGCAATGTCAGCGCAGGGGCTGTTCATCATTGACGGTATTTTTCCTTCAATGTGGTGATCGCACGTCTTGATCCAGCTCCGCAATCTCGGGCACCGGCCCTTGCATGGCCTTGACGGGTTAGGCGTCCGGGGATTCCTGCGCGACGGCCTGAGCGGCCTCGTTTTCGCGCTTGTTATCATTACCTATTGCATCTCGTTCAGTGCGCTTATCTTCCAGGGCAACCTCAGTGGCGGATTGACCCTGGGCCTGTCGGCGCTGCTGACCGGCACGGTTATAACCGGACTGGTGGTGGCGCTCACAACCACGCTGACGCCCGCGGGCGCCGGGCCGGACACGCCCGTTATCGCTGTCATGAGCGTCCTGGCCGCGGCGATCGCAACAAATGTGGCGGCATCCAATATGGGCGAGGAGCTGGCGGTCATCCACGTGATGGTGGCTATTTCCGTCGCCACGCTTCTTACCGGGATTCTGTTGTTTGCACTTGGCGCTTTCCGCCTGGGGGTCTGGCTGCGCTTCATCCCCTATCCCGTCATTGGCGGCTTTCTGGCGGCATCGGGTTGGTTGCTGGTCACCGGCGGTATCGAGGTTATGACGGGGATTGCGCTGGGGTTCTCGATTGAGCCCTTTGCGGCGCTGTTCGGAGCGGATCGGCTGCCGCAACTCCTGCTGGGTGCGGGTTTCGCCATTGGCGTTTTCATTTTGCGCCGGGTGACCAACAGCTTTCTTGTTCTGCCGGTCACTTTCTTCGTGCTTGTCGTGGTTGTGAATCTGTTCCTGCTCGTTTTTGGTTTCTCGGACACCCTGGGCGGCAGACCGGCCTGGTATCTCGATGGATTGACCGAGATCCAGTTCTGGACGCCGGTTCAGGCGGTGCTCGAGAATGACATTAACTGGCGCGCGCTCATTCTCAGTTCCGCGGAAATTGGCGTTGTATGCGGCGTGACGGCGATATCCGTGCTGCTTGATGTGGCAAGCCTTGAGGTGGCGCGGCAGCAATCGGCCGATCTGGACAAGGAACTGCGTTACAACGGCGTGGCGAATATCCTGTCCGGCCTTGCCGGCGGCGCGGCTGGAAACCTGTCCCTGAGCGGCAGTATTCTCATTCAGGAAGCCGGCGCGGTTTCGCGTTTCAGCGGTGTCGCGGCGGCGGGGTTCACTGCCCTGGTGCTGTTTTTCGGGGCGGATGTGGCAAGCTATATTCCCACGCCATTGCTTGGCGGCCTCCTGGCTTACCTGGGGCTCGTCGTACTGAACGAAGCCCTGATCCGCTCGCCGGCGCAAAGGTCGGGTATGGAAACTTTGCTCGCCGGCGCGATCATGGCCGTCATTATTTACTCGGGATATCTTCTGGGTGTGGTTCTGGGCGTCGTCGGGGCGTGCCTTCTCTTCGCGCTGAGTTACAGCCGGATCGGGATCGTGCGCCGCCACCTGACCCGCCTCAACTTCGCCAGCAATGTCGATCGCTCTCCCCATGAGACGGGTTTGCTCGAAAAACACGGCGGACAAATCCACGTGCTGTGGCTTTCCGGTTTCATTTTCTTCGGCTCTTCAAACCGGCTTTTCGAATTCATAAAAAGTGTAATGGATACGCAGGACAACCCCAAGGTTCGATTTCTTGCGCTGGATTTCAGCGCCGTTTCCGGCCTGGATACCTCCGCTGTTCTGAGTATGGTCAAGTTGAAGAATTATTGCGATGAGCGCGCCGCCTATATGGCGTTCGCCGGATTAAATCAGCAACTGGAGGATACGTTCAGGACCGCCGAAGTCATTGGTGACGACGGCCCGCACCGCTCTTTCCCTGATCGAAACGAGGCCCTTGAATGGTGCGAAAACCTTCTTCTGAGCGAGCACGAATCCGCGGATGCAACCGAAGAGACTTTCGAGTGCTGGCTCGAGGGTGCGTTCGGGGGCGAACTCGAACCGGGCCGTCTGATGTCCTATTTCGACCGCCGGACCTACAAGGAAGGTCAGGTGGTCCTCAAGCAGGGAGGGCGCTCGAACTCCGTTGATATCCTGGCCACGGGCAGTGTCGCCATTACCATAACCGATGAAAAGGGGCACAAGATACGTTTGCGGCGTATGGCGGCCCAGACCGTCATCGGTGAAATGGGCTTCTTCAGAAAAGTTCCGCGCGGAGCCGCCGTTATCGCGGAACAGCCCTCCATCGTGTTCAGGCTGACACGAAAAAACTTTGAGCGTATGCAGGACGAAGACCCCAAAGCCGCCGCTGCGTTTTTCCGGTTGATTGTGCGGGTTCTTTCCGACCGGCTCGAATTCGCAAATCGTGAGGTTTCCGCGCTCGTCTGACCGGATTTCAGCTGACCAGGATGGCGATAATTGCCACATAAGTCAGCAGGTGGCAAAGCTGATCCAGCCCGAAAAGGTTCCAGAACATCGGATTTTCCTGGGTGAGCTCGTAGCGCTTTGTCAGTTGTTCCTTCGACCAGTCCAAATGGTAGTGAACCACGAACTCGCCGGCAATGATTGCGACGGCGAGCGTGATCGAAGAGGGGGGCAGGAAGAAAAAGACCGGCAGGGTGAGGAGCGCATGTATACCGGCGTGGATGAGCCCGCCAGGATGGCCATAGCTTCCTTTGTTGCGAACCTGATAGGACGTCTGGAGAAAATAGTCGGCAATCGTATGTTTTACCGTCAGCACGACGAACGCCAGCAAGATTGCACCAGTCAATGCAGACATCGGTCCGCCTTCTTATTCATGCTCCGGGCACGGACGCCCAATCGCATTCCCGGCATTTTTAGGCTAAAGGGAATATTGGGTGTGTGGAGTTTATTTCAACGCATGAATACGCTTTGGAAGCCACAAAAATATCAATGAAACCTGCTCTTGAGTGCTGCCGTCAAGATGTCATTCCAAGGGAAAAGGTTTTGCCCATCGTGGCCGCCGCCCGGCGCAGTTGCGGGACAAGGCGCAGCGCATCCTTCAATGATATCCGCGCTTCGGGCGCGGACAGGGCGAGGCCGCCCACAATCCCGCCATCGGCGGCTCGCACCGGAACCGCGACGCAAACGACCCCCTCAATGGATTCCTGATCGTCGATCCCGATCTCATCATGCTGAATCCGGTCCAGTGCATCGCTCAAGGCGGCGATGGAGGTCAGGGTCCTCGGCGTGTAGCGGGTCAAGGGTATGGCGCGCAGCAATTCCTCGCGCCGTTCCGCCGGTTCCAGACTGAGCAGCAGCTTGCCGATAGCGCTGCAGTGGACCGGCACCAAGCTGCCCGGTTCGAATCTCAGCCCCAGCGGTTGCTTGGCTTCGACCCGGTCCAGATAAATCACTTCGGCGCCTGTCAGGATTCCGAAATTGCAGGTTTCTCCGGTTTCCTGCGAAAGCGCGCGCAATACTGAATGGCGCATATTGCGGCGCGTCGTCGCTTTCAGCGTATCGAGTGCGAACTTTATCAGGCGCGGCCCCTCGACATATCCGCGCTTGCCGTGATCGCGCTCCACGAAACCCAACTCCGCCAGAACGGAGATGATGCGGTGAACCGTTGGCTTGGTCATCCCGGTTTCGCGCGCCAGTTCGGCCATGGAAAGGGGCTGCGTATTCAAGGTCAGGGTTTGCAATATGGAAAAGGCCTTGCCCATGACGCCGAACCGCAAAAGCGGGTCGTCTTCCCCGGCGCGAGACGGCGTATCGTGTGGGCCGGCGGCGCGGGTGCGCACCTTGGCGTTCTTGGTTTTTGCCATGATGTCGTGAAACCGTCAGGTCCATGAATTCTGTATTGGGCGACAATATGCATGGACCAAAAATCGAAATCAATTGCCTTGAACCGAAAGACGCGTGAAGCGCTCCCGGGAGCCGCGGTTCCCGGCCTGCCAGGTTCTGGTCTGCCCAGCGGCAGCCTGTTCCGGGGGAGAATCGCTTTGGGGCCGGCGCAGGCTACTGCGCCGCGACCTTGGATTGCGCCATTTCGTCCCCGATTGCTCCGTCGGTTTTCGCCTTGGCGATGTCGTCATTGCTGAAGCCAAGAATTTCCTTGAGAATTTCGTCCGTGTGTTCACCCAGGAGCGGGGAGCGGGTGACATCGGATGGCGAGTCGGACAGTTTGACGGGGTTGCCGACACTCAGATATTTTCCGCGCGCCGGATGATCGACTTCGACGACGGTGCCGGTTGCGCGCAAGGAAGGTTCCTCGGCGATTTCCTTCATTGAAAGGATCGGGCCGCAGGGAATGTTGAGCGGATTGCATATTTCCATGACCTCGAACTTGTCCTTGGTCATGGTCCACTTTTCGACGGTGTCGAATATCTGTTTGATCTTGTCCAGCCGAGCGGGCGGTGTCGCATATCCGGGATCTTCCTTCCATTCCGGCTTGCCGATCACGTCGCAGACATTGCCCCATACAGCCGCCTGCGTAATGAAATACACATAGGCGTCCGGGTCACTCTCCCAGCCCTTGCATTTCAATATCCAGCCCGGCTGGCCGCCGCCTGAGTCATTGCCTGCGCGCGGGACCGCTTCGCCGAACGCAAGTCCCTGACCATGCTGGCTGTATTCATTGAGCGGCCCGTGCGCCAAACGCTGCTGATCGCGCAGCTTGACCCGGCACAGATTGAGCACGCCGTCCTGCATGGCGGCGTGTACCCTCTGGCCCTTGCCGGTTTTCTCCCGATGAAACAGCGCCGTGACGATACCGAGCGCCAGGTGAAGTCCGGTTCCGGAATCGCCAATCTGGGCGCCGGTCACGAGCGGCGGTCCGTCAACAAACCCGGTGGTAGACGCCGACCCGCCCGTGCACTGGGCGACGTTTTCATAGACCTTGCAGTCCTCATACGGGCCGGGGCCAAAACCCTTGATCGAGGCGTAGATCAGTTTGGGATTGATTTCCTGTATCCGCTCCCATGAAAAGCCCATGCGATCGAGCGCGCCAGGTGCAAAATTTTCGACCATGACGTCGCAGGCCCTGAGCAGTCCTTCGAATATTTCCTTGCCCTTGTCGGTTTTGGTGTTGAGCGTGATCGAGCGCTTGTTGTGGTTCAGCATCGTAAAATAGAGGCTGTCCACATCGGGGATGTCGCGCAACTGGCCGCGCGTGGCATCGCCGACGCCGGGCCGTTCAACCTTGACAACATCGGCGCCGAACCACGCCAGGAGCTGGGTGCATGTTGGCCCTGACTGTACATGCGTCATATCCAGAATACGGACGCCCTCAAGTGCTTTCATTGCGGGCACCTGTTCTTGAAGTGTTGATTTGATTGAACTGAATCATTTTTTTGACACCGCGCTCTGCGGGTTGAGATCGCCAATGCGGCCGCTCTCGGTGCCCGCTTTTTCGTCAATCACCGCGTTGACGAGGGTTGGCTTGCCGGAATCCATGGCCTCGTTCACGGCGCGGGTCAACTCATCGGGCGTTGTCGCATGGACACCGACACCGCCAAAAGCCTCCATCATCTTGTCGTACCGCGAATCCTTGACAAAAACCGTGGTTGCCACGTCCGTACCGCCTGATGGGTTGACGTCCGTGCCGCGATAAATGCCGTTATTGTTGAAGACGACCACGCAAACGGGAAGGTTATACCGGCAGATGGTCTCGATCTCCATGCCGGAAAAGCCGAACGCGCTGTCGCCTTCGACCGCCAGAACTGGCTTGCCGGTTTCGATGGCGGCGGCGACCGCAAAGCCCATGCCAATGCCCATCACCCCCCAGGTGCCAACGTCAAGACGTTTGCGCGGCTGATACATGTTGATGATGCTGCGCGCGAAATCGAGCGTGTTGGCGCCCTCGTTGACGAGGATCGCATCCGGGCGCTCTTTTATAATGGTGCGCAGGGCGCCAAGCGCGGCATGGAAGTCCATCGGTACATTGTTGTTCCGCAACTTCGGCGCCATCCTGGCGATATTCGCCTCGACTTTCTCTCTGATCGCGCCGGTCCACTCAGGGGGAGGGGCAGGCCAGCCGCCATCCATGCCGTCAAGCAGGGCCGAGACACACGAAGCGATGTCGCCAACCACGGGGGCGGCAATCTCGACATTGGAGTCCATTTCCCTTGGCTCGATGTCGATCTGAATGAATTTCTTTGGCTCCGTGCCCCAGGTCTTGCCCTTGCCGTGCGAGAGAAGCCAGTTGAGGCGGGCGCCGATCATCATGACCACATCGGATTCCTTCAGCGCCAGTGAGCGCGCCGCCCCCGCCGATTGCGGGTGGTCGTCGGGCAGCAGCCCCTTGGCCATGCTCATCGGCAGATAAGGAATGCCGCTTTTCTCCACCAGAGCGCGGATATCTTCATCTGCTCTCGCATAGGCCGCGCCCTTGCCAAGGATAATCAATGGACGTTTGGCAACCTTCAGCACATCGAGCGCCCGCACTATCGCCTCGGGGGCGGGAAACTGGCGAGGCGCCGGATCGACGACTTTGACGAGCGATTCACGCCCGGCTTGCGCATCCATGACCTCGGCGAAGAGCTTGGCCGGAAGGTCAAGATAGACGCCGCCGGGACGCCCCGAGCAGGCGGCGCGTATGGCACGCGCCACGCCAATACCGATGTCTTGTGCATGCAGCACGCGGAAGGCCGCCTTGCAGTGTGGTTTTGCGATGGCCAGCTGGTCCATCTCTTCGTAGTCGCCCTGTTGCAGATCGACGACCTCGCGATCGGACGATCCACTGATCAGGATCATCGGAAAACAGTTGGTCGTGGCGTTGGCCAGCGCGGTCAGACCATTGAGGAAACCGGGAGCCGACACGGTCAGGCAGATGCCGGGCTTTTGCGTCAGATAGCCGGCGATTGCCGCGGCGTTGCCCGCGTGCTGTTCGTGCCGGAATGAGATGACCCTCATACCTTCAGCCTGCGCAAGACGGCCAAAATCCGTAATCGGGATGCCGGGCACACCATAGATCGTGTTGATGCCGTTGAGCCTGAGCGCGTCGATGATGAGGTGAAAGCCGTCCGTCAGTGACTGTGGTGCGGATTTATCATGGCTTTTTTGTCTTAGTGTATCTGTGGCAGTGGTCGGCATAGAACCACATCTCCTCTTTCCTGGCATCCACCGGACGAATTGACGCTTGCTTGTCCTATTCCAATTCTACGTAACGCTCGACATGGGCCTTCAAATTCAGTGTGTGTTCGCGCACCAGCCGCTCGGCCAGTTCCGTGTCGCGCGCTTCCAGCGCCACGATAATGTGCATGTGGTCGACGATCGACTTGTCCGCGCGATCCTTCTCGGAAATGGTTCGCGCGCGGATGGCGCGCACATGCATGAACAGGCTCTGCGCCAGATCGTTCAGCAGATCGCATTTGCTCATTTTCAGAATGGCCTGATGAAACCGGATATTCGTGTCGGAATATTCATCGATATGCGCCTCGACCGCATCGCCGTCGAAGGTGCTGCACAAGGCCCTCAGGCTGGCAATTTCCTCATTGCCCGCATTCTGGGTGATAAGGCGGGCGGCCATGCTTTCCAGTGCCGCCCAGACCGTAATCATTTCAAGAATTTCCGCTTTGGATTTGCGGACGATATAAATGCCCCGGCGCGGAACAATCCTGACCAGTCCCTCCTGGTCGAGACGCGCCAGTGCTTCACGCAGCGGTGTGCGGCTGATTCCGAACTGCTCGGACAGTTTTCGCTCATCCAGCCGAAGCTCCGCGTCGCCGTCATAGATATTCGTATCCATGATCGCCGCCTTCAGAGACTCATAGATCCTCGACTTCAATGAGAATCCATCTCCTATGGGCTGTATTTCCAATTGCAGATTTGACATCGCCCGATCTCCCACAATGGCGCCTCTTACGCCGTGTTTTCGATCATCTCCTTTGCGTTGTAAACATCAACCGGAACTCTGGTATACCATACACCAAGGGCGTCCGCGAACGCAATATCCATCGCCGGACGCGCGGCGCGCGCCGGCGCGGTCAGGCCTTTGATTTTTTCCTCCTCAAATGTCCCATGAGAGGTTTGAGCAGAGGCAGCGCCAGCAGGATCAGGGCGGCGATCATGATTGGAGCCGAATAGACGCGCGTGAAGAAAATTTCGAACGACCCGTTACTGATCAGCAGCGATTGGCGCAATGCCGGTTCCGCAAGCGGGCCGAGCACAATGGCGAGCACCGCCGGGGCCAGTGGATAGTCCAGCTTGCGCAGGAAATAGCCGACAACGCCGAACAGGATCATCAGCCAGACATCGTGCAGACTCTGGGTCGGCGCATAGCCGCCGATCAGGCACAGCAGGAAAATGATCGGTGCAAGAAGGGTGAAGGGCATTTTCAGGACCCAGATGAACACTGGAATGAAAGCCACATTGATAATGACCGCAAACAGATTGGCCGCATAGAGCGAGGCGATCAGGCCCCAAACGAAATCAGCGTTCTGGGTGAACAATAGCGGGCCGGGCTCCAGACCCCAGATGACCATGCCGCCGAGTAAAATGGCCGTGGTGGGCGAGCCGGGAATGCCAAGGGTGAGCATGGGCAGCATGGAACCGGTGCTGGCGGCGTTATTGGCCGCTTCGGGCGCGACGACGCCCTCGACCGCGCCCTTGCCGAACTTGTCCGGATCGCGCGAAATCTGCTTGGCGATGCCGTAAGACATCAACGAGCCCGGGGTGGCGCCGGCCGCCGGCAGAATGCCAACGAAATACCCAAGGAACGAGCCCATCAGCATGGTCTTCCAGGTGCCCAGAAGCTCTTTCAGGTTATTGAGAGTGCGTTCAACCGTGACCACCGCTTCCGACATCATGCTCTTGCCGCCGGCCTTGTGGTTTTCCTCAACGGTCCAGAGCATCTCGCCGATGCCGTAGATGCCAATGGCGAGCACCAGGAAATTGATGCCCCTCATGAAGCCGGGAATATCGCCGAACACGAGGCGGGGCTCGCCGGAAATAATGTCCAGGCCGACTGCGGAGAGCACCAGCCCGATTGCGATCGAAAAAATCGTCTTGGCAATATCGTCGCCGCCAAGGCCGACAAATGTGGCAAAGGCAAGCAGCATCAGGGCAAACTCTTCCGGCGCGCCAAACCGCAAAGCGACATTTGCGAGCGGCGGGGCGAAAAAGGTGAACAGCACAACAGAAATAGTACCGCCGACAAAGGAGGCGACGGCCGCCGCGGTCAGCGCCTTGTCCGCCATTCCCAGTTTGGCAAGCGGTCGCCCGTCAAACGTTGTGGCGACGGCTGTCGAGGCACCCGGAATCCCGAGCATGATCGAACTTATGGCCCCGCCATACATGGCGCCGTAATAGAGCGCGGCCAGGAAGATAATGGCGCCGGTCGGCGGCACCAGGAACGTCAGGGGCAGCAGGATCGCGACGCCGTTGACCGAGCCGAGGCCCGGCATGGCGCCAATGAAAAGGCCAACCGTGCACCCGAATATGATCAGCATGAGGTTCAGCGGTTCGAACGCAATCAGAAAGCCACCCCATAGCAGTGTCAGAATTTCACCCATCGCCGGATCCAGATGCGTGTAGCTGCCTCATTTGATCATGCCTTTCAGCGGTGCCGTCTGCCGGCGGGCTCAACCGGGGCCTTGTACGGCCGCCCGAACGGGTTCTCACAGAAACATCTTGTAAAGCGGGTAGAAGATCGTCTCTTCCACGATCGGAAGTCCCTTTGGCAGGGTGATCTTCAGCGCGATGTCGAAGAAGAAAAATGTGGCGACAGGCGCAATGGTCGCCATCGCTGCCGTGACCGGCCATGTGTGCCGGCCGAGGTAACGGACATAGAAAATCAGGAAGAGGGGCAAGGCGCCGTAAACGCCGATTACATAGAACAGGGCGACGGTGACGATCAGGGAGCCGGCGACAAGACCTACCGCGACCATGGTTCCGCGGTCCATGTAGATCTCATCGGACCGGGACAGGGGAGAGGTCCTGCGGACCCATTTTATGATGATTGTGATGCATGAGATGAGCATGATAGCCGCCAGCCAGAATGGCCAGGCGCCACCGCCGGGGCCTTCGCCCTGTATCCAGCCGATCGGAAGTTCGGCGCTCTTCCACATCAGATAAAGGGAGAAGATTCCCATCACGACGGCCATCGCCAATTCAGCCTTGCGCATGACAGGAAGCTCCCCCCCTCTATCAGTCTAATGCCGTTGGAAACGGATCAGCCCTTGATGGCGCCCATCTTCATTAACATCTGCTTGTGTACGGCACGCTCTTTCTTCCAGTACGTCATGAGAGCGTCACCAGAGAGAGCTTTGCCCTGAAGAGCTTTCTTCTTCATGTAGCCCTGCCATTCGGTGGAATCGAACACCTTCTGGAACAGGCCCTGATAGTAGGCCTCCGCATCCTTGCTCATGCCAGGCGCGCCAACGACGGTACGCTGCATGAAATAGACAAAGTCCTTGCCCAATTCCTTGAACGTCGGCGCGTCCTTGAACAGGTCGATACGCTCAGGCGTAAAGCAGGCCAGGGGTTTGGTCTTGCCGGCTTCGTAGAAGCCGAGCTGCTCTGACGGGTTGTTCACCGTGGAATCGGCGTTGTTGCCCGCCAATTCCTTGGCGACCTTGCCGCCGCCTTTGTAGGGCACATACTTCATCTTCAGGCCATAGGCCGAATTGAGGAAGTCGGTGAGCAGGTTATCTTCCGATGCCTTGCCGGTGCCGGCCATGATCCAGCCATTGCCCTTGGCTTTCGCGGCTTTCACAAAATCATCGACGTTATTGATGTCTTTGCGGTCCGAATTGACCCACAGACAGAAGGTATCTTCGGCCATGCGTGCGATAGGAGTAAAATCCTCGATGTTCACGCCAAGCGCGGGCTGGCGCAGGGGAGTGGTGTAAAAGCTGTTCAGGGTGAACATGATGGTGTGGGGATCACCCTTCTTGCCTTTCAAGTAGACAAGCGCTTCAGCGCCAGAACCGCCCGGCTTGTTGATCGGAGTAAACGGGACCGGAGCAAGTTTGTTCTTGGCAATGATGCTCTGCATGAAACGGACGGCCTTGTCGGCGCCGCCGCCCTTGCCGGCCATCACCACGAACTGAACTGGTTTTTTCGGCTCCCAGGCCATGGTTGCCTGAGCAAATGCTGCTTGCGGAAGTCCGGCCGCAGCTACTCCCAGGCCCAAGGCTAATCCCAGGCCACAGAGCTGATGTTTCGTTTGGATCATCATATTCCTCCCTTGGTGGTGAGCGCCGTGGCGCCCGGCAATACGACTTTGCGCATTATCCTGTTGTTATCCGCCCCCCGCAAGGGAGCAGCCGGATTGGGTCTCTTGAGCGGACCCATATGGTATTTGGTCTAATGTATGCCAATGCCGAAACGAATGCAATCCGCTAGAGTTGGAACTTGTTGTATATGGACATGAACCGGTCACGGTTTCCGGGTTATCGAACTGGCCGGCGCACGGCATGGCGGGTCGACAGGGCGCGCGATCTGGCATATGGTATACCATAGAATTCAATGAACTGGCTTCTGAATTTACTGGACACAGGCAAAATTGCTCCGGATAGAAGAATTTGATCCGGAAAACAGCCGTTACCGCTGTAGCGGGGATTATTTGGAGGAGAGGAACTGGCGCCAATGAACCTCCATGAGTTTCAGGCAAAAAAGATACTCCAAGGATATGGCGTGCCGGTTCCTGATGGCGGGGTTGCGGAAACCGCCGCCGCCGCGGAGCGTGTGGCGCGGGGGCTGCCGGGCAAGCGGTATGCCGTCAAGGCGCAGGTCCATGCCGGTGGACGCGGCCGGGCGGGCGGTATCAAGATTGTGGACTCTGCTTCTGCCGTCGGCAAGGCGGCTTCGGAGTTGCTCGGACAGACCCTGGTGACCGAACAGACAGGTCCTGAGGGACGCGGCGTGCGCGCGGTCTATGTGGAAGAAGCTGTCGAATCGAAGCGCGATATATATATCGGGGTACTGGTCGACCGGCAGGCCGGCAAGGTGTCGCTCATTGGCTCGCAAGAGGGCGGCGAGGATATTGAAGAACTGGCGGCGGCGAAACCGGGGATAATCAAGACTCTTCTCGTCAATTCCGACGGCAGCGCGGCCAAGGGGGCGTTTGAAAGTTTCGCCAAAAAACTGAACCTGACCGGCGCCCTGGTAAAAAAGTCCGTGTCTTTGTTTCACGGTCTGACTAAAGCCTTTGTTCAGAGTGACGCCAGCCTGATCGAGATCAATCCGCTGGCGATTACGCCTGGGGGGGAGTTGCTGGCGCTGGATGTGAAAATGGTGCTGGATGACAATGCGCTTTTCCGGCACGCGGATTTTCTTGAAATGCGCGAAAAGGACGAACTCGATCCGGTGGAGATGGAGGCCCAGGCCAACCAGATCAATTATGTTCGTATGGATGGCAATATAGGTGTTGTGGTCAACGGGGCGGGGCTGGCGCTCGCCACCCATGACATGCTGAGCGACGCTGGGGGAAGTCCCGCCAATTTCATGGATATTCGCACAACCGCGTCCAGCCTTGACATTGCCGCCGGGTTCGATCTCCTCCTGACCAACCCCAATGTGGAGGCGGTGCTGGTAAATGTGCATGGCGGCGGCATGCAGCGTTGCGATACGATTGCCGAGGGGATTGGCATTTCCATGAAACGCAGCGATTGTTCCCTGCCGATTGTCCTGCGGTTCGCCGGTAACAATGCCGACTATGGGCGCACGCTGCTCGGCAATTACGGTATTTCTTATGTCGAGGCGCGGGACATGCGTGACGCGGTCGAGCGTGTGATGGCGCTCGTGCGTTCGGAGGCTGCGTAGTGGCTATTCTCGTTGGACCCGAAACCAAGGTCATTTGTCAGGGGATGACCGGACGCACGGCCTCCTATCATATCGAACGGGCGATGGCTTATGGCACAAATGTCGTCGGCGGCGTGCGCCCGGGCAAGGGCGGGTCACGGCATCTGGATGTGCCGGTCTTTGACACCGTGAGCGACGCCGTTGCCGAAACCGGCGCGGACGCCTCGATTGTGTTCGTCCCGCCGCCAAACGCGGCCGAGGCGATGATCGAGGCGATTGAAGCGGAAATACCGGTCGTGGTTTGCGTGACCGAACGCGTGCCCGTGCTCGATATGGTGCGGGTGAAAGCGGCGCTTGAAGGGTCGGTGACCCGGCTTGTCGGCCCGAATTCACAAGGCGTGCTTTCGCCGCAGGCCTGTAAGCTGGGGGTGATGTCGACCGTGCATGAGCGTCCGGGCTCCATCGGCATTGTGTCGCGCTCGGCAACCCTCACCAGCGAAATTGTGGCCCAGACCAGCGCTGCCGGGCTCGGTCAGTCCACGACTGTCGGTATCGGCGGAGATGCGGTTCACGGCATTGGTTTTGTCGATTGCCTCCAGTTATTCCTCGAGGATCCGGAGACACGCGGTGTGATCCTGATCGGTGAAATCGGGGGCGCCGAGGAGGAAATGGCGGCGGACTATCTGAATTCCGTGAAGGCTTCCAAACCCATTGTCGCCCTCGTTGCCGGGCGGCACGCCCCGCCTGAGCGGCGCATGGGCCACGCGGGAACACTCACATTATTCGGGCGCGCGGACGCCAATCAGAAAATAAAAGCGCTACGCTTCGCGGGTGTGCATATCGCGCCCAATCCCAACGATGTGGCGGAGACCATGCGCCAGTCACTGGAATAGTTTAGAGCATGAACGAGATGCCAGACGGCGGAAAAAACCGCCGCATCCACCCGGGTTCGGGCCGGCGCAAGGCGGCAATATTTCCCAAGGGGCGGTTGCTCAGGAGCCAAGAGACCGAGGCCGTCGCCGGACTGCTCGGGGATCATCCGCGCCGGCGCGACATGCTGATCGAATATCTGCATTTCATTCAGGATGCCGAAGGGTGCCTGCCCGCGGGTCATATGCAGGCGCTCGGGGAGGAGCTGAATATACCCATGGCCGAGGTCTATGAGGTGGCGTCCTTCTATGCCCATTTCGACATCGTGCGCGATGGCGAGGAGCGCCCCGCGCCGGTGACGGTGCGCGTGTGCGACTCGCTCAGTTGCATGATGGCCGGGGCCGAGAAGGTGATCGCGGAGCTAAAGAAGGACGCACCTGAAACCGTGCGTATTCTGCGGGCGCCCTGCATGGGGCGCTGCGATACAGCGCCGGTTTGCGAGGCCGGGCACAGGCATCTTGATGGTATTGACGCCGGCAAAGTGCTGGAGGTGGTGGAGAAGGGGCATTTGCACCCTGAGATACCCGTCTATAGCGACTTTAAGTCCTATATTAGAGATGGCGGCTACAGCGTTCTTAAATCATGCCTTTCCGGGGAGCGAAAAGTTGAGAAAGTGGTTGAACTTCTCTCCGGCTCCGGTCTCAGGGGGCTGGGCGGCGCAGGCTTTCCGACGGGGCGCAAATGGGGCCTTGTGCGCGCTGAAGCAGGTCCGCGCCTGATGGCCGTCAATGCGGATGAAGGCGAGCCGGGAACCTTCAAGGACCGCCATTATCTCGAAACCAACCCGCACGCCTTTCTTGAGGGCATGCTGATCGGCGCGTGGGCGGTCGAAGCGGAAGCGGTTTATATTTATCTGCGCGATGAGTATCCGGCGGCGCGTGAAATCCTGCTGAAGGAAATTGCAGAGGTTGAGAAAGCCGGGCTCGCGGGCCATACCCAAATAATTCTGCGCCGCGGCGCGGGCGCCTATATCTGCGGCGAAGAATCGGCGATGATCGAATCCATCGAAGGCAAGCGCGGCCTGCCGCGTCACCGCCCCCCCTATGTGGCGCAGGTAGGCCTCTTCGGCAGGCCTACTCTCGTCAATAATGTGGAGACGCTTTACTGGGTGCCGGAGATTCTGGACAAAGGCACGGAGTGGTTTGCCTCGCAAGGCAAGAACGGCGCGCAGGGTTTGCGCAGCTATTCGGTTTCAGGCCGGGTGAGAGAGCCCGGCGTCAAGCTCGTTGCCGCCGGCACGACGGCCCGTGAACTGGTGGAGGATCACTGCGGCGGAATGCTCAAGGGGCACGCCTTCAGGGGGTATCTGCCGGGCGGCGCTTCGGGCGGAATTTTGCCTGCGTCCATGTCGGATATCCCGCTCGAATTCGGTAAGCTCGAGGAGCATGGCTGTTTTATCGGCTCTCACGCCGTCATCATCCTGTCGGACAGGGACAACATGAAGGATGTGGCGCTGAACCTGATGAAGTTCTTCGAAGATGAAAGCTGCGGGCAGTGCACGCCCTGCCGCAACGGGACGGAAAAGGCGGTCAAGCTGATGGCAACAGGGCAGTGGGACCCGGACGTGCTTGAGGATCTGGCGGGTGTCATGGCCGATGCCTCGATCTGCGGGTTGGGGCAGGCCGCGCCCAATCCATTGCGTTGTGTGCTAAAATATTTCCCCGAGGATTTGAAATGAGCGAGGGTATCAAATTCGAACTCGACGGCGTGCCAGTCGAGGCGCTGCCGGGCGAGACCATCTGGCAGGTGGCAAAACGCGAAGGCACGCGCATCCCGCATCTGTGCCATCTCGATGAGCCGGGATACCGCCCGGACGGCAATTGCCGCGCCTGCATGGTGGAGATCGGGGGCGAACGCGTGCTTGCGGCTTCCTGCATCCGCACGCCCGCAGAGGGCATGAAGGTTGTCACCGCGAGTGAGCGCGCCAAAAAAGCGCGCGAAATGGTCTTTGAGCTGCTGCTGTCCGATCAGCCGGAACGCGATCAGTCCCATGACTCCAGGTCACGGTTCTGGAACTGGGTTGACGATATGGGCGTGGAACCTGTCAGCCGTTTTCCGCGCCGGGAGCAGGTAAAAGCCGATTCCACCCATACCGCCATTGCCGTCAATCTCGACGCCTGCATCCATTGCAATCTGTGCGTGCGCGCCTGCCGCGAGGTTCAGGTCAATGACGTTATCGGCATGGCCTATCGCGGAGCGGGCGCGAAGGTTGTGTTCGATTTTGACGATGGCATGGGGTCATCGACCTGCGTGGCTTGCGGCGAGTGCGTGCAGGCCTGCCCGACGGGCGCTCTGATGGAAGCGAATCTGCTCGATGAAAAAGGAACGCGTACCGGGTTCGAGGATCGCAGCGTCGACACGCTGTGTCCCTATTGCGGCGTCGGCTGCCAGACGAAGGTCCATGTCAGGGACGACAAAATCCTCTATATCGACGGGCGTGACGGGCCGGCCAACAACAACCGGCTCTGCGTCAAGGGCCGTTTCGGCTTCGATTATATCGCCCACCCCGACCGCCTGACAAAACCGCTTATTCGCCGCGACGATGCGCCTAAAGACGCTGGCATGGAGCTGCGCCGCGAAGATGTTGCAAGCGTCTTCCGCGAGGCGAGCTGGGAAGAGGCGCTGGATAAAGCCGCAAGCGGTCTGAAGGATGTATTCGAGGCCAATGGCGCCAAATCGATTGCCGGCTTCGGGTCGGCCAAATGCTCCAATGAAGAGGCCTATCTGTTCCAGAAGCTGATCCGCCAGGGGTTCGAGACCAACAATGTTGATCACTGCACGCGGCTGTGCCACGCGTCCTCCGTTGCGGCGCTCATGGAAGGGGTGAATTCCGGCGCGGTGACGGCGCCCTTTACCGCTGCCAAAGACGCCGACTGCATCATCGTCATCGGCGCTCGCCCGGGTGAAAATCATCCCGTTGCGGCGACATTCCTGAAGAACGCCGCAAAACAGGGCAAGGAACTCATTGTCATCGACCCGCGCGGCCAGAACCAGGGGCTCGGGCGTCACGCGACCCGGATTCTGCAATTCAAGCCGGGTTCCGATGTCTCGCTGCTGAATGCGATGCTGCACACGATCATCGAGGAAAATCTCTATGACGTGCAATATGTGCAAGCGAATACGGAAGGCTTCGAGGCACTCAAGGAAAACATCAAAAAGTTCCCGCCCGAAAAGATGGCGGAGATTTGCGGCATTCCCGCCGAAACCATCCGGGAAGTCGCCCGCGTCTACGCCACCTCGAACCGGTCGCTCATCTTCTGGGGCATGGGCATCTCCCAGCATGTGCATGGAACTGACAATGCCCGCTGCCTGATTGCCCTTGCGCTTGTCACCGGGCAGGTAGGGCGCCCGGGCACGGGGCTGCACCCGCTGCGCGGGCAGAACAATGTGCAAGGGGCATCGGATGCGGGTCTGATCCCGATGGTGTTCCCGGACTATCAGTCTGTCGAAAATGAAACCATTCGCGCGCGCTACGAGGAGGCCTGGGGCAAAAAACTCAATCCCGAGCGCGGCCTCACGGTGGTTGAGATCGTGAATGCCATTCTCGATGGTGAGATCAGTGCGATGTATATCCTGGGTGAGAACCCGGCCATGTCGGACCCCGATCAGGACCATGCGCGCGCGGCGCTTGCCAAACTGGACCATCTGGTTGTGCAGGATATTTTCCTCACCGAGACCGCCTGGCACGCCGATGTCGTTCTTCCTGCGTCCGCCCATGCGGAGAAATGGGGGACTTTCTCCAATACCAACCGGCAGGTGCAGATCGCCCGCCCGGTTATCGATCCGCCGGGCGAGGCGCGTCAGGACTGGGAGCTGGTGCAGGAGATCGCGCGGCGCATCGGGCTCGACTGGAACTATCAGCATCCGCGCGATGTGTTCGCGGAGATGGGCCGGATGATGCCCTCGCTCGACAACATCACCTGGGAGCGTCTGGAGCGCGAGGAGTCGGTCACCTACCCTTGCGACGCGCCGGACAAGCCGGGCAACGAGATCATTTTTGCGACCGGTTTTCCCACGCAGTCGGGGCGAGCGAAAATCGTGCCCGCGGACATCGTTCCGCCCGATGAACTGCCCGATGAAACCTACCCCATGGTACTCACGACGGGCCGCCTGCTGGAGCACTGGCATACGGGCGCCATGACCCGCCGCGCGGCCAGTCTCGATGCCCTTGAGCCCGAAGCCGTTGCCGGACTCTCCAGGCGCGATATTGACAAGCTGGGCGTTCAGCCCGGCGCATTCGTCACCGTGACCACCCGTCGCGGTGAAATCACACTCAAGGTGCGCCAGGACCGGGACGTGCCTGAAGGAATGGTGTTTGTTCCCTTCTGCTTCGCCGAAGCGGCGGCAAACCTGCTCACCAACCCGCAACTGGACCCGACGGGAAAAATCCCCGAGTTCAAATTCTGCGCCGCGCGCGTGGAACCGGCCGCGACCATGGCGGCCGAGTAGGGGGCGCTTTTCGCCTGAAATTCAGCAAAAAGTAATTGTGCTCTGCACAATGTGCATGGCTGCCATGCGCGAAAAAGTGCCAAATTTTGCCTCTTTTCCCCTTCATCATCTTGTGCAGCGCAGAATTGGTGCTATGTATACCACGAGAAACAAAGGAGGGTATGGACGATGACCAGGACAACGAAATTCGAGACCACCTATACCCGCTATCCCTTCGCACCTCTGGTGGAACTGGGGTTGGTGATCGCGGCGTGGCTGAAGCGGACGACGAAGAGCGCCAGTGAATCACGCGATTCCGGCCGGCACACCGGTATCGGTGGCGACGCGGTAGGTCATACCAGCTAACCACGTTTCATAACCAATCGGTTTTGTGCGCACGCTTCCTCCCTTGCATGCGCTTTTCGGGCCGGACCCTGCAAAACGGGGTCCGGCCTCTTTTTTTGTGCGTATATTCACGTAACAGAAATTACGATAGGCTCAGGCGCCAGTTCGGCTGGCCGGGGCATGTCCTCTATGTACTATCTGTTCTTCGCTGGCGCCGCACTACTGGGATGCATTCTCCTGGCGTTCTGGCTGAAGGATGTGCTTCGCAGCCCCTTGCTGGCCAGCATGGTCTATTCCGAGCTGGCCGCGCGGTTCGCGCTTGTCGGCGCCGCTTTTGTCATTCTCGGGTTGTTGTTGATTTTCGCGGATGCGGTAAGCGGCTGAGGTTTACTATTCCGCCGGAATGAGTTCATGCTGGCCGGTTTTTTTACCGGCGCGCCACCCCTTGTCCTGCGCCAATAGCACCATGGCGCGTTCGGCAAGCGCGGTGATGGAGAGCAGGGGATTGACACCCAGAGAGCGCGGCATGATTGAGCCATCACAGACATACAGTCCAGGGCGCACGGCTTCGCCGCCTGTGTCCGAAGACTGGCGGAAAACCAGACATTTGTGATTTGCGAGGCCGCTGCTGGCATCTACGCCCATGCCGCGCCCCCCCGAGAGGATGCGCGGTCGGGGGTTTCTCGCGTGTCATCGGCGCCAACACCGAAGCCAATGATATCGCCATTGGCCGAGAAGCCGTACCCGAGCCGGCCGGACAGGGCCAGCCCCTTATCTCTGTTCCATCTCGCCCTGCTGCGCGTCTATTATGAAATCCTGTCGCATGAGGGGCGGCTGAGGCGCAAGCATGCGGCGGCGCAAAACGCCTTGCGCGGCGAGGCGGGTTCCGCGGGATTGTGAAATCCGAGATAGGCCGTGGAGACTACCGGCTGTTTGCCCTACAGCATACGTCCATTCAGCCGCGTGGCGTCGACAAGCTGATCCGCCTTCAAGAGACTTTTGTACCAGTCCACGGTCACGGTGCGCGCGCCAAGGTCGACAATGCCCGCCTTCACTGCCTCGTAAATCTCGCGAACGGCAAAAGGGACATCGTATTTCGGCTCGAACCCGAGCACGGTTCCCGCCTTTTCGAATGAAACATTGTAGCTGCGCCTGTCGTCATTATCCGGTTCGACCTCAAGCCAGGCAGCGGATTTGCTGGTTCTCACTGCCGATATTGAAGACCTGTTGATTGACCTTTTCCGCTGGCTGGGCGGCGATATTCAAAATGGCGCGGGCAACGTCGCGCACATGGACAAGCGGGCGCCACTGGTGGCCGCCGCCCGCCACGGTAATTTCACCGCTGTCGATGGCGTTGCGGGTCATGGTGTTCACGACCAGATCGAACCGCATGCGCTTGGAGAGGCCATAAACGGTGGCGTTGCGAAGCGCGGACACACAGAAAGTTTTATCGCCCATGGCAATAACCGCGCGTTCCGCATCGAAAGTGGATCGGGCATATTCGGTGAGCGGATTGGTCGGCGACTCTTCGGTCAGCTCGGACGTTTCGCCAAATCCGTACACCGAGCAGGAACTCGCCAGAATGTAGCGGGAAATGCCCGCTTCCCTGGAGATATCCGCCACGTGAACGCGGCCGCGATGGTTGATGGAGGTGGTGAGATCGGGGTCGAGTTCGCCGCTTGGGTCGTTTGACAGTGCGGCGAGGTCAACCACCACATCGACGCCCGTCAGATCATCGGCGCGAATGTCGCGAATGTCTTTTTTGATGGTGCTGAATTGCGGATTGGCCGCAAATTCCTCGAGCAGATCCTCGCCGAAGAAAAAGCGGTCCAGCGCAATGACGTCATATCCCTTGGCCAGCGCCATTTCGACCAATGTGGTTCCGATATAACCGCCTGCACCTGTGATCAATATTCGCGCCACTGTTAAATTCCTTTGTGTTTCTTGCGTCCGGTCGCCGGTTAAGCGCCTTACGCCGCTTGACGGGTCAGTTGGTCCAGTTCGCGCCGTACGCAGTCTATGACGCGGGTTTGCGCCTTTTTCTCCAGGGTCGGGTAAAGAGGCAGGCTGAGCGTGCCTTGTCCCCAGTGCTCGCTGACGGGGAAATGATCCGGGCCATAACCATAACTGTCCCGGTAATAGGTGAGGGTGGGAACGGAGCGATAATTCACCGTGCAGCCGATCCCGGCGGAGTTCAGGCCAAGAATGAACTCATCGCGTATCAGAGGGTCGACCCCGAGCGGGAACAGGTGCCGGGCATGGCGGGCGCCCTTGATGGGCTTTTGCAATCTGATGCGCTTGTCATTTTCGAATGCGGATTCATAGCGCCCGGCAATCTCCTCGCGCTGTGCGAGTTTCGCATCCGCCGCTTCGATTTGTTCGGGCAGCAGTGCGGCCAGCAGGTCGGGCAGATTGGCCTTCACGCCCATTCTGACCATGTCCCAGTGATTGTATTTCTCGTTGCGGAACCGGTCCACGGCGCCCGCCGACATGCCGTGGAGCCGCGTCGCGGCGAGTTTTTCGGCAAATTCCGTATGTCTGGAAATGACCGCGCCGCCCTCGCCGCAGGTGATGTTCTTGGTGGCGTAGAAGGAAAAGATGGCCGCGTCGGAATGGGTGCCCGGCTTGTCGCCATTGAGTTCACCCTCAAAACAATGGGCGGCATCCTCGATGATATGAATCTTATCGCCCACCACGGCCCGCAACGCGGCAACATCTACCATTTGCCCGTAAAGATGGACCGGGATCACGGCCCGCGTCTTTGACGTGAGGACCGCTTTCACGGTCTCCGGCGTCATCAGCAGCGTGTCCGGGCACACATCGGCGAAAACAGGTTTCGCGCCGAGCAGCTCCACCACATTGGCGGTGGCGATGAAGGTCATGGCCGGAACGATGACTTCATCGCCGGCGGAAATATCCAGCGCCAGAAGCGCGGCTAGTGCGCCGTTGGTCCAGCTGTTGGTCAAAAAGGCGTGGGGGACGTCGAAACAGGCGCACATCCGCGCCTCGACATCGCGCCCGGTCTGTCCCGAAGTGAGGATCGCACTGTCGAGTACCGGCGCGATGTGACGCGCCGCGTCACCGGAGAGCTGATGCTTGTAAAATGGCACTTTCATTATACTGATTATCAACCCCGAAAATGGTTGTCTGGCGTCTGTCTGCCAACGCGGCGGGCAGAGCTGACGGGCTAGTGTTCACGTGTAAGTGAACGCCAAATTGCAGGGGAATGTAAGAATTTGCCCGTGTTAATCTTAATACCGGCATGGGCTCGCCGGCGAGGCGCGTTGCGCGGTTCAAATTGTTGCGCGGCGACTCTCGTCACCCGGGCCTCATTCGTCACCCCGGCGAAAGCCGGGGTCCAGTTACAGCCTCTCGGTATTCTGAAAACTCAGAACCGGAGTCCGGCGTTCGCCGGAACGACGGCGGTGGAAGGTTGCAGCCGAACGGCCAAGGAGCCGCGCCTGTTCCAGTCCTCCAGCGTCACCATCCGCAGGCCGAGCGCCGCGTAATCGACCGCGTAATAGCCGCTCGGGTGCAGGATGACCGCATCGCGCCATACCGGGTTGGCCAGAAGGTCCTGCGCCATGACGCCCACGCGCAGCGTGTCCTCCCACAGATAGCGGAAAGCGTAGAGTCTTATTCCGCTCTCCATCGTGGCGAGATGCGTCACGTCGCGCTTCAGGCGGGCGTCGGAGAACTGATTGAGCAGGTTGTTGATGCCCTGCTGCAACTGCTGGTTCTGGTTCTGCGGCTGGTTCGGCTGAGGCTTCGGCTGGTTCGGCTTCGGCTTCGGCTGGATGAACTGCTTGAGAATATCCTGCGCTTTCGGGTTCCGGCACTTGCCGCTGCGCCAGACCTTGCCGCCCGTGCACTTGCACTGGCCGTTCGCGTTGGCCACGCGCCCGCCGGTGCAGGTGATCTGCTGCTGGAATTGCTGTCGCGGCTGCGTGGCAGGTGCGTTTTGGTTCTGCGGCTGGAAAAGTTGCTTCAGCACATCCTCGGCCTTGGGGTTCCTGCATCTGCCCTTGCGCCAGACCTTGCCCTGGGGGCAGGTGCAGCGGCCTGCATTGTCGATAATCTGCCCGGAACCGCAGATCTGTTCGCCGACGTTTGTACTGAAGCCCTGTCCGGAAGGCTTGCAGGCAATGTTCGGGTTAGTCGCTTGCGCGTCAGTGAGTCCGAGATCGATACAGCGATAATTTTTCATTTCGCTGAAGGTGACGCACTTGTTCCCGACCTTTGCGAAATCTCCGCAATGGCATTTACCCGATGTGGTCAAAATCATTCTTGGGTCCGGGCATTTGCTTGACTTTCTGGGAACGACGCGCGTGTTCGGCGTGCCGGGCCTGGCGCAGCCCATCCCGGCGCCATCGTTTACTTCGACGAGACCTGCCGGGCATTTGCATGAAACCATTGGATCGCCGTAGGCCGGAACCATGCCCCCAAAACAGGCCGCAGTGCACTTACCGGTTTTTTTGTCTCTTTGACCAAAATAGCCGCATGTGCACTGGCCGCTGGAACTCCTAAATTCCCCGTTCGGACACCCCGCTTCAGCCTTTATTTGCTGCTGTTCCATGAGCTGCTGCTGCGCCGGGTGCATCTTCTCGTTCCCGTCCTTTACCGCGTAGCAGTTCCCATTTCTGAGCTTGGGATAGCTGGGCGGGCACTTGCACGTGTTGCCGGAGCGGATTTTACCGGGCAGGCAGGCTTTGGTCTGGCTCGGTCCGCCAAACTGGGACCGGTTGAAATTCACGAAGGGCTGCCCGCCGCCGGTCCGGGTGGTCGCATCGCCCCCACGCCCGGCATTGCCGAACACCGGAGCCAGCTTTGTGTTCACGCAGGAATTGCCGACACGCGTCTGGCCCGAGGGGCACCCGGCCCGCTGGTCGCCGCGCGGCGCCGTGGCCGCCCTGTTCGCGTTCGACACGCATTTCGACCCCGCGCGGTGAAAACCGGGGCCGCAAAAGGATGCGACATAGGATTTCAGAATGCACTGGCCTTCAAGCCAGACGCTGCGGCTGGAACATTTACCCGTGGGGCTTTTCCTGGTGACGGCTTTTTGTCCGCGTGGCGGTTGCCATCTGGCCGCCGGCGGCGCGGGCGTGAAAACCGTGGGCGCCGGCGTTACGGCGGAGCCGGCGCAGGCCTGGTCGTTGCCCGGGTTCGCGTCGCCTGCGCGCGGCGTCGTGAACAGGGCAATCAGCAGGGGCAGATCGATCTTGCCGCTGGCCTGCAAGCCGTTCCGGCCCTGAAACTCGCGGATGGCGTTCACCGTCTTGCGGCCCGCCTGTCCGTCGGCCGGACCGGGGTTAAACCCGCGCTGGGCAAGCGCCGCCTGCACATCGCGCACGGAGCTGCCCGTCGGCGCGCCGCCCCATGAAATGCTGGCGCAAGAGGTGACGGAGCCGCCGGCATTGCGCGGCAACGTGAAAGTCAGCGACAGGGTGGTCGATGCGCCTGGCGCGAGATTGGCGGCGGCGTTCGTGCAGACTGCCCCGCCGCCCATGCCCTGGCAGAACCAGGGCTCGCTGCCGGGGGAGGTGAGCGTCGCGCCGCGCGGCGCGAGCGAATTGGCAATGACCAGCTGGCCGGTAAAGAGAGTGCCGCCGGTATTTGTGGCGACAGTCGTATAGCTGCAATTGTCTCCGCCCTTGCAGGCCCCCTGGTTGGCCGTCTGGGTTATGGAAATATCCGCCGGCCCTGGCGGCGGGGGCGGGGGTGCGGGCGCTATGGGCGCTGCGGTCACTTTTGGCGCAGGGGGTGCCGCGGGTTTCTTCGCCGTCCTGGGTATTTCGTTCCCCAGCCGCTTCACATAGGCCCGGGCCAGATCGGCGCGAAACCCCTTGGGGAAGTTGTTCAAAAACGCTTCCCACGCTTCGAGCGTGCCAAGCTCCTTGGCCGCGTCATAGGCTTCTTTTTCCGAAGCGCCGCCGGAGGGAGATGCCTTTTTCTCCGGGCCGGAAGCAGTTTGGTACCGCGCGGTCTTTTTCGGCTCGCCGTTGGCCTTGACCGTTTTTTCAGATGCAGGCTTCGCCTCAGACGTTTTCTCTGGGCCAAGCACATCGGCGTAGGACCGGCAGGCGCGGATGAACTGCCTGATCTTGTCTTGCCCGCCCTTCAGAGCGAGCTTCGAGGCGGAATAGCCCGGCACCAGATAATCGAGCGAGTCCTGCTCCATCAGCGCCTTCCACAGCGGGTCGTTGACCTTCACGTCAAGCGAGATGCCGGTAATGCCTTCTTCGAGCTTTGTTCCATAGACGCTGCCGCTGACGAAGTGATTGAAGCCGCCGCCGGTGAAGCGGACATTGACGCTCGAGCCATCTTCGAGTTTTCCGACTTCGGCGCCGAGGATCAGGTTGGCGCTCATAACGCCCGTGCCGCGCCGCGCTTCGCACACGCCGTCCACCTGGACGTTGTCGGTTTCAGGAACGCCGTAGCCGAGCCGGGCGGTCATCCGGCCCCGGTTGCTGGCGTCGTTGCCTTCGGAGAAACTCCACACCATGTCGCTTGCGGCGAAGGCGTGGGGAGTTTGCAGGATAATCGAGAGGGCCGCGAATAGCGCGGCAAAGCACAAAAACTCAAACGCACGAATTAGCATTGTTTCGTTACCCCCAGCCCAAGCGCAATGGGCACCACACTCTGTACCAAGATCATATTGGCGGGCAACAAAAAATATTAGTTTCAAACGTGCGCGCGGCTAAATTCACGATATGAGGTTGTGGGGATAACCCATTGAAAATAATGGTGCCGGCTGGAGGATTCGAACCCCCGACCCCCTGATTACAAATCAGGTGCTCTACCAACTGAGCTAAGCCGGCCCTGATGCTGCCGGGGCGTCCCCCAAGGGGCCCGGAAGTGGCAACGGATGCGAGGCTGATAAATCAATTTTGCGCGGACCTCAATGGCGCGATCAACCCATATCCCCGATTCGTGCGTAATTCCAGATGCGCGACGGGTTGGCTATACCACGCACGTATCTTTCATGGGGACTCTCTGCGCGCCCTGGGTTAGGGTGCTCATGCCGGGGGTATGGCTTGATGCTACAAGGAGGCGTCAATGAAGTTGCGAAGCGTTGCTCTCGCACTTGCGTTCGTTTTGGCTTTGGTTCTGGCCAAGCCCGATAAAGCGGACGCGGGCGGGTACATTTCCATCGGCTCATATGGAGTCAATCTCAGCTTTGGGTATGGCGGCGGATATGGCTACTATCCGCGCAAATATTATTACCAGCCCCACCGGAAGCGTTACTACGGGTCGTATTACTATCCAACTTACGGATATTATTACAAAAAGCGGAACTATAAGAAGCGTTATTATAAGAAGCGCCGCCACGCCCGTCGCTACTATAAGAAGCGCCATAGATATGCCAAGCGCCACCGCCCGCATGGCCGCTACTATTTCCGCTACTAGCGGCGATCCGTTGCGGAACATGTCGCGGCGCAACGGGCGATAGTCAGATTAAGAGCCGCCCCGGGATTTCATTGATCCCCGGGCGGCTCTGTCATTTGGCGGCGCGGGTTGCCAGCATATGCATGGCAATGGCCGCCGCATTGGAGACATTCAGGCTGGCCAGCGCGCCGGGCGTCGTCAGGCGGCACAATAGGTCACAATTCTCAGCTGTCAGTCGGCGCAGGCCCTTATGCTCCGATCCAAGCACCAATGCGCAGGGATGTTGCGGCGCGGCGGTTTCTAGCGGCTGGTTCGCGCTGCCTTCGAGCCCGATGCGATAAACACCCGCGCGGCCAAGCTCCTCGAGCGCACGGGCCAGATTGGGCACAAGAACCACCGGCACATGTTCAACGCCGCCGCAGGCCGCCTTGGCGAGGGTTCCGTCCAGGGGAGGGCTGTTGCGCCGGGTCATGATGAGGGCGCTTGCGTCAAAGGCGGCGGCCGAACGCAGGACCGCCCCGACATTGTGCGGGTCCGTCACCTGGTCGAGCACGATAATGGGTCCGCGCCCTCCCGCCGCTTCCAAAATGCTGCCGAGGGAGGCCTGTTCAAGCGGCGCGGTTTCGACCATGACGCCCTGGTGGACGGCGTCGCCGCCCAGACGGCGGGTCAACTCGGCCGGACTGACCTCGATTTCCCTGGCCGCGACAGGGTCGAGAATGTCAGCCAGCCGGTCACGGCCGTTTTTGGTGGCGTAAAGCGCCGAAATGCTGCGTCGGGGGTTCGCAAGGGCAGCGCGCACCGCATGGATGCCATGGATACGCTCGTCATGCCGTGGAGAGGATTGGCGCAATGCGGGGCTGCGCTTGTTCGATGCCGCGCTGCGTTTTCGTTTGCTCATGGCCACGATTGATAGAGAGCGCCGGATCACGGCGCAATGGCCTGTCGTCAATATAAAGAGCGCGCCCCGTTTTGGCAGGGCGCGCTCCTCTGTCGATCTATCACTTAAGGGCGATTAAAACGGGTTGTCCTCCGATTTCCCTTTCGAATCGAAGAATTCCTTTGTGAGCTTGAACACAATCGGGCTGAGCAGGGCCAGCGCGATCAGGTTCGGGATTGCCATCAATGCATTCATCGTATCCGCCAGAAGCCAGACGAAGCTGAGCTTCAAGGTGGCGCCGACCAGCGCCGCCAGAGACCACAGGACGCGGAACGGCGTGATGATCTTGATGCCGAACAGATATTGCAGCGAGCGCTCGCAATAATAGCTCCAGCCAAGGATCGTCGTGAAGGCGAAAACAGCCAGAGACACCGCAATGACATATCCACCGACACCTGGCAGGGCCAGATCGAAGGCCCTGGAGGTCAGAGCCGCGCCCGTCTCGCCGCTGGTCCATGCCCCGGTAACGAGGATCGCAAGGGCGGTGAAGGAGCAGACGATCAGTGTATCGATGAAGGTCCCCAGCATGGCGACGAGGCCCTGGCTCACCGGACCCTTGGTCTGTGCCGCCGCGTGGGCAATCGGGGCCGAACCGAGGCCGGCCTCGTTCGAGAACACGCCGCGCGCGACACCAAAGCGGATGGCCGCCCAAACCGCGGCGCCGGCAAAGCCGCCGGTCGCGGCTGAAGGCGTGAACGCATATTTGAAGATCAGGCCAAAGGCGGCTGGAATAGCTTCGGCGTTCAGAATCAGAACCAGAGCTCCAGCCGAAATATAGGCAATTGCCATAATCGGTACGAGCTTGCCGGCCACGGTTGCGATGCGCTCAATTCCGCCAAGCAGAACCGCGCCGACCAGCACGACGAGGACGACACCGGTCAGCCATTCGGGAATGGCGAAGTTCGCGTTCAGCGCATTGGCGATGGAGTTTGCCTGCACCATGTTACCGATGCCGAACCCGGCAATGCCGGCGAACAGGGCAAAGGTGGCGGCCATCCAGCTCCATTTTTTTCCGAGGCCGTTCCTGATGTAATACATCGGCCCGCCAACAAACTTGCCTCGATCATCTTTCTCGCGATACCGCACAGCCAGTACGGCTTCGGCATATTTTGTGGCCATGCCAACCAGCGCCGTCATCCACATCCAGAAGACCGCGCCCGGGCCGCCGAGAAAGATGGCGGTCGCCACGCCGGCAATGTTACCGGTGCCGATTGTCGCCGCCAGCGACGTCATCAGGGCGTTGAACGGTGTGATCTCGCCCTTGCCGCCCGGTATTCGTCCCTGCCACAATAACTTGAAGCCGAACGGGATTTTCAGGATTGTCAGAAGTCTCAGTCCGAGCGTCAGAAACAGCCCGACGCCCAGAATCAGAACCAGCATCGGCACGCCCCAGACGATGCCGTTCAGCCAGCCTACTGCACTTGTAATCGCTTCCATGAGTTCATTCCCCTCAATGGTTATGTTCCAAACCGCACGCCTGAGCGCCAGGCGGACCAAAGGCCGCCCAAGGTTTTGAAACGTTGAATTCCCGGAACCGGACACCGGCGGCTGACCATTCAGTCAGGCTGGCCGATCACGCGCCTGGGTAAAAAAAGCGCGCAAGAGGCCCCGCCGGCCGAAAAAACCGGTCCGAGGCCCCATCTGTACAAAAACCTGAGAGAAGCGAGGGAGTTCGATCAACACCCTCTTACCCCTTCGGTGAAACTGCCGGTAAATGTCACGACCGGCAGCTTGCTCTCCAGATAGCCATTGTTCCCGATCCAGTCTTTTTGCCTGAGAGTTTCCGGGGCGGTTGCACCTTCGGCGCCGTCACAACAAAAAACGCAGATGTTGGGACGATCTCTCCCGGATCGGGAAATTTCCATAAAATGGGTTTTTGGTGTCCCCCCAAAGAACAGAACCACAGCCGACTAAAATCGTAACACAATGCCGCCAACATGACAAATCCGCGCATGCGGGGAGAGCGGAAATTGTGGAGATCCTCCACCTCGGATTGCGGGTGTGAATATCCCGCCTGACGCCCGCAATAGCTGCTCGATCACGGGTATATGCTTGTAACGGGGGTTGCCGGGTTCCGGCCTTGGGGGGCTCAGCGTTTTCACAATCTGGGGCGGGTGCTCGAAAGCCTGGCGGGAATGCAATAAATTGCTGATCGGGGCCAATTTCGCCCTCCGGCCGGGTCTGACAAGCCGCAGGCAGGATAATATCCGGCCAAACCGGAATTTTTCCGATTATTTTCGGTGATTTGCGGTTGACAGAAGAGGCCTCTCTTTCCATAAACCGCAGTAACAGTCCCTGCCGGTGACGGCGGGGCATTTTTGTGTGGAAAAATTCATACCAGTTCGAGGAGGGGTGCCCGAGTGGCTAAAGGGGACGGGCTGTAAACCCGTTGGCTATGCCTACGTTGGTTCGAATCCAACCCCCTCCACCATTTGGAGGTCTGATATTTGAACATTCAGGGGTGAGACGGCGGATTGAGTTTCAGGTGCCCGGATTTGAGGGTTGCGAATTCGGCAAGTGCTGAAAGCGGGTGTAGCTCAATGGTAGAGCAGCAGCCTTCCAAGCTGACGACGAGGGTTCGATTCCCTTCACCCGCTCCAGTTGGAACCGCGCCCTGATCGCGGAACACAAAGATACGAAACGGCAGATGGCAAAGAGATAGAGCGACATGGCTAAGGAGAAATTTGAGCGCAACAAGCCGCATTGCAACATTGGCACGATTGGCCATGTTGACCATGGCAAGACGACATTGACG
>QIGN01000030.1 GCA_003228955.1 Hyphomicrobiales bacterium | reverse complement strand
GAATTTCAGCCTAAAATGTCACGCTTTTCGATTCATCGCAATCCGGCCCTTGTTGACTTCATGGGCAAGGGGGAACGGGTGGCTTGGATTATTTCAAAAACGCGCTAATGTGCGCCACCGGATCGAGCATCATGTCTGAAACTCTCTATAAAATTTGCCCGGGCGACGCTTGGCGCCAAGCCGTCGGGAAGGGTGCCTTTGCGGGCGCGCCGGTTGATTTGCGCGATGGTTATATCCATTTTTCCACCGCGGCGCAGGTTGCCGAAACGGCGGCGAGGCATTTTGCCGGCCAGGACGATCTACTGCTCGTTGCGGTCGATGCGGCGGCGCTTGGCGATGCGCTCAAATGGGAGCCCTCTCGGGGCGGGGTTTTGTTTCCGCATCTCTATGGGTCTCTGGCGATGAGCGCCGTCCTGTCAGCTCAAGACCTTCCGCTTGGGCCCGATGGCGCGCATCTGTTTCCGCAAGGGGTGTTGTCATGATTTCAGCCCTTGCCGATCTGGCCCTGCCGTTTCTGCGTGCGCTCGATCCCGAGCACGCGCATGAGGTGACGCTGAAGGCGCTGGAAGCGGGGCTTTATCCGCGCCAGCTGGAGAGCGACGACAAGCGGCTGGAGCAAAAAATCTGGGGGCTGGATTTCCCCAATCCTGTCGGGATCGCGGCCGGGTTCGACAAGGACGCCCGGGTATGGCAAGCCATTCTGGGTTCGGGCTTCGGATTCGCGGAAGTGGGCACGCTCACCCCGCGCCCGCAAACGGGCAACCCGCGCCCGCGCGTCTTCCGGCTCACCGGCGATGGCGCGATGATAAACCGGCTTGGCTTCAACAATGAAGGCCACGCGCGCGCATTGGCGCGGCTCTCCCGGCGCAAATCCAGCGGCATCGTCGGCGTCAATATCGGCTACAACAAGGACACCGGGGACAGGCAGGGCGACTATGTGGCCGGGCTGGAAACTTTCTCTCCCGTGGCGGACTATCTCACCGTCAATATTTCGTCCCCCAACACGCCGGGCCTGCGCGATCTCCAGGCGCCGGGCGAGCTCGACGCCCTGCTGGCGCGGCTGATGGAGAAACGCGACGCCCTTGTTCAGGCGGGCGTGCCCTCGCGGCCGATTACCGTAAAAATTTCTCCCGACATCGCGGAAGATGATATCGCTCCCATCTGCGAGAGACTGGTGGCGCATGGCGTAGACGGCATACTTGTCTCCAACACCACAATTGACCGCTCCGGTCTCAGGGGCCGCGAACATATTAACGAAACCGGCGGATTATCCGGCGCGCCCCTCTATGCGCCCTCGACAAGGCTGCTGGGAAAAGTATATGTGCTGACCCAGGGTCAAATCCCGCTCATCGGCGTCGGCGGTATCGACTCCGGTAACGCGGCGCTGGGCAAGATCGAGGCGGGTGCATCGCTGATCCAGCTTTATACGGGGCTTGTCTATGAAGGTCCGGGTCTTGTCGCCGGGATAAAAAAAGCCCTGATCGCGGGCGTTGAGCGCGCAGGCGTCGCCTCTATTGCCGGGCTCGTCGGCAAAAAAGCGGAAAGCTGGGCGGCAAAGGAACCAACAGAGAGAAAACAATCATGACCGTCACCATTCTGCATAACCCCCGCTGCTCCAAATCGCGCGCGGCTCTGAACTTTTTGCGCGGGCGCGGCATCGAGCCAAAAGTCGTGGATTACCTTGAGACCCCGCCGAGCGCGGAGGAGTTCCGGGAAATCCTAACCAAACTGGGGCTTGGTCCGCGCGATGTCCTGCGCCGGGGCGAGAAAATTTACAAACAGCTGGAGCTGGCGGACAAGAGCCTCTCCGATACGGCGCTCATCACCGCCTTGGTGGGCCATCCGATCCTGATCGAGCGGCCCATCGTTGTGAATGGCGAAAAGGCCGCTGTTGGCCGCCCGACGGAGAACATTCTCGATATTTTGTAGAGGCGGTTTTCCATGAAACCCCGCAAAGCCCGGCCACCCGCTCCCCCTTGCCCAACCACCCCGCAATGGTACCCTTGGGGTGGTTGGGCAAGGGGGAGCGGGTGGTTAAGGGCCCGCTAAAAAGGGTGCATCAATGAAACTCAAAAAGCCCTATCTTCTGTTTCTGGGCGACGCGGGCGATCAGCTCGCCGCCAAGACGGCGCAGGGCATCAGGGACTGGCGCCCGGACAATTGCGTCGGACAGTTGCGCCTGAAGGGCTGCAAGGCGGATGTCGGACTGAAGGACATGACGATCAATGAGGCCCGCGAGGCCGGCGCGCGCACGCTGGTGGCCGGCGTCGCCAATCGCGGCGGGCTGATCTCGAAAGCCTGGGCCGGTGTGCTGCGCGAAGCGCTGGAGGCGGACCTTGATCTCGCGGCGGGCCTGCACAACCGTCTCATCGACGTGCCGGAGCTCCGCGAGGCGGCGGAACATTTCGGGCGCAACATCTTCGACGTGCGCCACCCGAGCGAAACTTTCCCCGTGGGGTCGGGCGAAAAGCGCGAAGGCAAACGTCTGCTTCCCGTGGGAACGGACTGCTCCTGCGGCAAGATGTATACCGCCCTCGCGATCGAGCGCGAGATGCACAAACAGGACCGCAAGGCGACATTCCGCGCGACGGGCCAGACCGGCATTCTGATCACCGGCGAGGGCGTCTCGGTGGACGCGGTGGTCGCCGATTTCATCTCCGGCGCCATCGAGGTCATTGCGCCCGCCAACGACGCGGACCACTGGGACATCGTGGAAGGGCAGGGATCGCTGTTCCACGCCTCCTATGCGGGGGTCTCGACCGGGCTGCTGCACGGCGCGCAGGCCGATGCGCTCATTCTGTGCCATGAGCCGACCCGCACCCATATGCGCGGGCTGCCGCATTACCCGCTGCCCGAACTCGAAGACTGCATGGAGGCCAACCTCAAAGTGGCGTCGCTGACAAATCCGAAGGTCCGGTTCGTGGGCGTATCAATCGACACCTCCCGGCTTGAAGAGGACGAAGCCCTCGCTTTCCTTGAAAAAACAGCAACGCGTCTGGGGCTGCCCGCCGCCGACCCGGTGAGGACCGGGGTTCAGCCAATAGTCGATAATCTGGAGTGATGGTGACGCTGGAAGTCCGCTCCGAGACCTGGCCGGTGCGCGGCGCCTTCACCATTTCGCGCGGCAGCCGAACCGAGGTAGAAGTGATCGTCGCGGAACTTGTCGACGGCGATCACCGCGGCCGCGGCGAATGCGTCCCCTATGCCCGCTATGGCGAGAGCATGGAAAGCGTCCATGAGCAGATCGAAAGCCTTGGCGGAGCAATTTCTTCGGGGCTGACGCGCGAAGAGTTGCAGGAGGCGCTGCCGGCGGGAGCCGCGCGCAATGCGCTCGATTGCGCTTTTTGGGACCTGGAGGCGAAACGCAAGGGCAAACGGGTCTGGGAGCTGGCGGGCTTGCCCGCCCCGGAACCGCTTACGACCGCCTATACGCTCTCACTGGATACGCCGGACGCCATGCGCACGGCGGCGAAAGCCCATTCGATGAGGCCTCTGCTCAAGCTGAAACTCGCCGGACCCGGCGATCTGGAACGCGTGCGCGCCGTGCGCGAGGGCGTGGGGCAAGCCGATCTCATCGTCGACGCCAATGAGGGCTGGTCGCTCGAGAACTTTTCCGAGCTTGCGCCAGAACTGGCGCGCCTCGGGGTGAAGATGATCGAGCAGCCCCTGCCGGCGGGAGACGATGCGGCGCTTGGTGAAATGACACGCCCGGTGCCGGTGTGCGCCGACGAAGCCTGTCACGACCGCGCGTCGCTCCCCGCGCTGAAGGGGCGCTATGACATTGTGAATATCAAGTTGGACAAAACCGGAGGCCTCACCGAAGCGCTGGCGCTGAAACGGGACGCGGAGGCGGCCGGGTTCGGTGTCATGGTCGGGTGTATGCTGGCCACATCGCTGTCCATGGCACCGGCGGTACTCGTTGCGCAGGGGGTAAGTATCGTCGATCTGGACGGGCCGCTTCTGCTGGACAGGGACCGGGAGCCACCGATGCGCTTTGAAGGTAGCCTCATTCATCCAGCCGAAGGGGCGCTTTGGGGGTAGGCCTGTGTGTTGCCAAGACGGAAAAACCATGCTCTTCGGGGCTGGATAAGCTGGTTAGGGTATTGTCATGCAGTCACGGGAAGTTCAGCCATGCCGCGCCAGCCTGTGTCAAAATAGCGATCAGTCCGGTTCACCTATTGCCGGCGCCGGTTTCAGGATCCAACCGGGGAATAACATTCAGGAAAGTTCAGTCATGAAATATGCACTATTGATCATCGCCGTTTCCATCCTCGCTGGGGCCGCACCGGCCCAGGCGGAAGTCCGCGCCGACGTGAAGGCCGGAGACAAAGCGCTTCACGACGGCGCGTTTAGCGAAGCGGCCGGGCTGTACACCCAGGCCATCAAGTCCGGTCATCTAGACGGCGCGGCATTGACCGGGGTCTATGTGAAGCGGGGCGACACGTACCGCGAACAGGGTCTTTACGACCAGGCCACTTCCGATTTCTCCACGGCATTGAAGCTAAACCCCAAACTGGCCGAAGCGCTGAACGGCCGGGCTCTCGTTTTTGCGAAAAAGGGGCTTTATGACCGGGCCATCTCGGATTACGGCTCCGCTCTCGAGCTCAAGCCGGATCTTGCATTCGCCTACACGAACATGGGGCGGGCATATTATTATCAGGGTGAATATTCCAAGGCCGCCGAGAGATTCGAAAGCCGGTTGAAAATAAAACCGCCGCATGTGTATCCCATGCTGTGGCTGTACCTGGCGCGCGCCCGGACGGGTCAGGACCCCAAAGCAGAACTCGCGGGCTATTTCAAAAGCGCGAAAAAGGGACATTGGATTTACAATGCGGCCCTGCTTTATCTTGGCAAAATCACCCCCGAACAGGTGCTGGAATCGGCCAGGAACGGGAAGCGGGGTGAACGGCGGGAACGCGAGGCCGAGGCCTATTTCTACATCGGCCAGTATTTCCTCGTAAGCGGAGATAAAAAGACCGCCATTGCGTATTTCAGGAAAGTTATCGGTACCGGAGTCAAACGTTTTTACGAATACACGGGTGCGGAAGTGGAGCTCAAGCGATTGGCGGGCGCCGAGTAGCCGCGTTCATACCCTGGATCGCCCTCACAGGAGGGCGCCCCCCTCAGGAGGGCGCCCCTGCCGCCATACGCGTTCCTCAAAGAATGAAGAACCCGGCGACAATCAGTCCGCTCAGGACGGTCGCGCCGACAACTGTCGAGATGAGTGCGTTGCCGCTCATGCCCTTTTCACGACGGCTTAGCAAAGCGCCGAGCACAACGAACAGGACCACATTCAGGAGACCCTGCGTGATCCAATGGTGCCCGGTGATTGAAACCAGAGCTCCCATCACACTCTCATTGGTTTCCTTGAGCATGACGAGGAGTGCGCTCAAAATGCTGGTGATGGCATAGGAAACACCGTATCCGGCCACTTTGGCGCTGACGGTATCATCCGCAATCGTTTGATCCTTGGCCATAGTCCCTGCTCCTTTCATCTAACTGGCAGTCAGGGCGACTTTGACGCCCATGCTGATAAATGCGCCCGCGCCTTCCATGGCGAGACCAATGAGGACCACCAGCGCGGAGGTCCACAGGACCAGATTTCGCGTCACCTTTTTCTTCACGACATCGCCGTAAGCAGCGATGGGCAGAAACATGGCGAGCAGGAGAAGCATGAAAAACACGTGCTCCTTGGTCTCCATGAAGAAGCTGTGCGCGAAAGGCCACGGACCGGCTTTGATAAGCGCCTTGTCGCCGCCGTAAAATACCACGTACCAGTAGCCTCCCACGATGTAGGCAAGCCACATCAGGATGGCCGAAAGCACGCTCGCGCCGCGAAGCCTGGCGATGTTCGCATCGCTCGCGTTCAGCGCCTCGACGAACACCCATACCGCGGCGATCATCGCAAGAACTCCGAAAGTCGGGTGGAGCAATAAAATCAGTTCCTTGGACATTTCATATCTCCTTCTCTACTCCTGCCCGGCGAAGGGTAGGGGGCCGTCAAAGAGCTTTAATGCCAGCGCCGCCGCGACTCCGAAAAGCAACTTGGAGGTCAAGCTCGCCGCGTAGGGTACGAGCGTGACGAATGCGGGATTGATCACCGGCAATATGAGGAAGAAATTTATTACCCAGATGCCAATTAGCAGTCCGATCACGGCAACAGGCTCAAGCACCGCCGGGGCCGAACGTGGCAACAGTGAATGGACGAAAACGGCGAGCGCAATTCCAAGCAGGATCGCGAGCCCCAAATGTATGGCGATACCTAGGGGCACCGCGGCAGCCGTTGTCGCAAGCTCCGGAAACAGCGACTGAGTGACACCGGCGGCTACAGTTGCTGCGTTGCCGCCGGAGAGATTTTGGTAAATTGCTATCCAGGAAATCTCGACGGCGCCGCCGGCAAGACCCGCTGTCGCCCCGGCGGACCACATGCGGGTCGGGTTTGCGAATCTGGGAATGCTGTACTTTCGAGGAAGCATATCATCGCCTCACTTTTCGAATTTGCACCTGCAATTTCTGTGGCAATCTTCCTTGATGAGTTTTTTAAACGCCCATTGGCGCCGGCATGCATTGATCTGCGTCAAACATGTGATGCGGCACATGGGGAATAGAAACCGACCGGTTAAAGGCCGTGCCGGGACACCTGTCTAGGCTGACCGCCCACCGCGGTTCAGCCTGTTTTCATATAGGATTATTCGAACTGGATTGGTTGCCCTACCGCACTTCGGGAAAAGCCGCGCGCACCAGCGCGGGATAACGCAAGCCCAGCGTCAGCCCTCGCAGGCTCAGGAAGATGGCCAGCGCCGCCCACAGCCCGTGATTGCCGTAAAGCGGCGTCAGCGTCATCCACGCCACAAGGAACGCGGCGAGCGAGAGCAGCATCATGTTGCGCATTTCGGCGGTGCGCGTCGCGCCAATGAAAATGCCATCGAGCTGATAGGCCATGACGCCGATAACTGGCGCCAGCGCGGCCCAGATGAGATAAACCCGCGCCGCGGCGCGCACCTCTTCGTTGACCGTCAGCACATTGATGATGACGCCGCCGCCGAACCAGAAAACCGCGCTGGCCAGAGTGCTGAATATAATGGCCCACAGGGTGGAGAGGCGCACCGCGTCGCGAAAACGGGCGATGCGTTTCGCGCCGATGGCCTGGCCCACCAGGGTTTCGGCCGCGAAGGCAAACCCGTCGAGAAAATAGGCGGCCACATGGGTCAGCGTAATGAGCACGGCGTTGGCGGCGAGGATCACGTCGCCTGCTTCAGCCGATTTGGCGGTGAACCATGTGAAGGCGACAATCACGCCAACGGTGCGGATCATGATGTCGCGATTGACATTGAGCGTCCGGCGTAGTGCGGGCGCATCGAGAATGCGCGGCAACTCGAAACGGATGCCCTGCTGCTTCACGATGCCCAGGGCAAGCCATGCGCCGGTGCCGGCCGCGAGGGTTTCGGAAATGAGCGTGCCATAGGCGACGCCCTCGACCCCATAACCCAGCCCGAGCACGAACCAGGCGTCGAGGATGGCGTTGGTTCCGTTCAGCAGCAATTGCAGCACCAGCGCGGTGCGCGCCCGGCCCATGCCGATGAACCAGCCGAGAAAGGCGAAATTGGCGAGCGCGGCGGGCGCCCCCCAGATGCGGATATCGAAATAGGCCGAGGCGCTGGCCTCCACGGCCTGCGAGCCGTTGAGCAGCGCGAATGAAAGCGCCGAGATGGGCCGTTGGAGAATGATGAGCGCCACGCCCGCAATGGCGGCGATGAGCAGGGCGCGCATCAGCGTGGCGCCAATTTCCCTTGAATCACCTCTGCCCTCGGCCTGCGCCGTCAGCCCCGTCGTGCCCATGCGAAGAAAAGCGAAGGCCCAGTAGAGCAGGTTGAAGATCATCGCGGCGATGGCGACGCCGCCGATATAATGCGGGTCACCGAGTTGACCGAGTATGGCGGTGTCAACCAGGCCGATCAGCGGCGTCGTCACATTGGCGAGGACGATGGGGACGGCGATGGCCAGTACATGGGCGTGCCCGAGCCGGTCTGTCTTGCGCTTGTCCCCGGCGGCGGCCGGGGGCGTCACCGGATGATCGCCGCGCGTGCGTTCATTGTCCGGCGTTACGCGAGGAGGAATGAAGCGAACCCGCGCTGGAGCGCTTGCCCGTCATCTTGACCAGCCGGGCGATCAGCCAGATCGGCAACACCACAACGGCGCCGAGCAGGAAGTAGCGGAATATCCATTCAACCGCGTCGAAGCCCATATCGTAAATGCGCTGGGCGAGCGTTCTGATGGAGTTGATGATGTCATAGGGGCTCAGGCCCAGCGCCGACAGCAAAATGCCGACAATGAGCGAAATAACGGACAGGCGAATAAGAACCACGCCCGGACTGCCGCCAAGAAACCGCTCCATCATGTTACTCCTTAGTTTCGAGTCGCGCGCACTGCGCCAAGTACACAGACCTAACATATTGAATGTGGGAACGCGACCGCAGGCTTCAAGGGAAAAGTCCCGGTGGCGGGTCACCGGTGTCCTCCGACCTTATTTACGACGTACTCGGGAGCCATGAACCGGGCCGCGTGCTTCCGCGCGCCGCGTGGGCCGATGCGGCCACTGGGTTGCCCGGTATTTCACGGCTCGGAAAATTCCTTGAGCGGATAGAGGGGCGAATCAGGCATAATGCGCTGAACAGAGTTTCAACGCTCGCGGCGCCGGTCATGCTGGAAATCGGACGAGAACCGGACCACGCGGAAGCGCGCGAGGGTGCGATGCGCGAGGCGGCGGTTCAACTGATTGAGGAGGCCATGCGGCGTGGCGGCTAGAAAGACTGTACCCACCCAGCCCACGCTTGGGTTCGAGGCCCCGCTCCCGCTCTACGGGGAGCGCGGCGCGGACATTCTCGTGTGCGGCAAGCATTTTTCAACCGATGCGTCGGGCGTCCTCTACTGGCCCGAGCAGAAAACGCTCATCGTGTCCGATCTGCATCTGGAGAAAGGCTCTGCCGCCGCCGGGAAGGACCAGCTGCTGCCCCCTTACGATACGCGCTCCACTTTGCGCCGGCTTGCAGGCCTCATTGACCGTTTCGATCCGGACAGGGTCATTGCGCTCGGGGACAGCTTTCACGATGCCCGCGCTGCGGAGCGGTTGCGCAAAAAGGACCGTGAGCGCCTGTGCATCCTGCGCCAGGGACGTGAATGGTACTGGATCACCGGCAACCATGATCCCGCGCTGCCCGACTGGCTTGGCGGCAGGGTGTGTCCGGCGCTGACGCTGGACGGCATGAAATTTCAGCACGAGCCGGCAGGCGGCGCGAAAACCCACGAAATCGCGGGCCACCTGCACCCGGCCGCCCGGCTCACCCGCCGCGGTGCAACCGTGCGCCGCAAATGCTTCATCTCAAACGGCGACCGGCTGGTGATCCCGGCCTTCGGCGCCTATGCGGGCGGGCTGAATGTGCTCGACAAGGCGTTCGCGGATTTGTTTCCGGGCGGTGATTTTCATGTCTGGATGCTGGGGAAGAGGGACGTTTATCCCGTTTCGAAGACGCAATTGCTAAGCGATTAGCGCGCGGCGCTGACTTGCGCCCCGACAAAACTGATACGCCGTGAGCCATCAAACCGGGGCTTAATCGAATGTTTCTTGACTGGCTGTTCAGTTGGCGCGGCGAGTGGTTCATTGAGGGGTGGGATACATTCGCGGGTCACAGCTACCCGATCCAGGGAAAATACAGAACCGAGGACGCGGCCCTGAGAGCGGCGAAAAAATATCTCAAGGAGCTGGAACGGGACCAGCCCGCGGACATTTCCGGTGGTCAGGAAGGAATGCAGGATCAGGTTTTTGCGCGCGGCCCCGGCGGTCAAAGCATTCGGGTGCTTCCTGGCGGCTGAAACGGTGATGCCGGCCTGGTTTGCAGCGGCCTAATCGCGCCGCGAGAGCGCCGATGCGAGCAGTCCGGCGGTGACGGCGATGATGACCGCGATGATGCCGTAGAGCAACGGATGGTCGAAGGCGGCGGAATACACGAAACGCTCAAAACCCTGCTTGCTGATCGTGAGATTGTGGTGGAATCGCCACAGCTTTGCGCAATTGCGTCCGGCTCGGGTGAAATGACTTGCAAAAACGGACGTGAGTGCCCAAAATATATTGAATACTGACAAGGGCAACTGCCTGCTGGGGGGCAATTAATGACAGTTTGCAGATACCTCTTCGCGGGAGCCGCGCTCGCCGCGCTGACGGCATTTTCGCCTGCCGCTCAGGCCCAGGAATCCGGGTCCATGCAGGTCGGCAACACGACGGTCTCCGTCGGCGGCGGCACGGCGATCCTGACCCTGCCCGATGTGCCGTCGCTCATAGCGCGCCATTCATCAGCGGCGCCATTCTCCCAGTTGGAGGATTTCAAATTTTCCGACGATTTCGGTGACGAAATCGGCTGGAACGTGAACGGTTCGATCGCCGTTCCGTTCGGAGCGAACAAGACGCTCTCGCTCGGTGGTTTCTGGGCGAATATCGACGACAAGGATTCTGCCACCTGCATCACCACTGCAGCGGGACAGAATTGCCGATTGTTTCCGCTTTTCGACCCCGACCCAGCGGTTCTTAATTCAAGCAGTACCGCCAATATTGTCGGCCGTACGTATGCTTCAGATGCCGAGCGCGATGTGGACCAATGGGGCGTGTCGCTGGAATCGCGCTGGAACCTCACACCGGAAGTTATGGGCGTTACCCGCGCGCCGAAACGGCGGACTTTCACGCTTGGCGCGGACATTCGCGGCATCGACCAGGATCTCGATGTTTCATTTTTGTCGAATAACCCTGTAGTTGGACCCGCGACATATACCGAGGATCTCGACACGCGCTACTATGGCGCCTATGCCGCATGGGGCGGAGACTATACCCTGCCGTTTCTATCCGGCGTAACAAGCGGGCTGGGCCTGCGGTCCTCGTTTCTTTTGCGCGGTGGCGTCTATTACGCCGATACGGACTATTCGGGGCGGATAGTTGACGACAATTCGGTCACCCAGAGTGGCTTTACTGCCAGCAGCGCATTGTCTCTATCCCGAACCGATACCGCTTTCATTGGCGGCCTTGTGCTGGAGACCAGCAAACGGATTGGCGCACGTGCGATGCTCTCGCTGAAAAGCGAATATGAATATTATTCCTACGTGCCCGAGATGGCCTACAATCAGGTCGACGTTACTGTGGGTACTACTGTGTTAGGAGCAGGCGGACAGGTTGGCACGCGCATCGGCAGCGATGGCGCCTTCTCCGCGAAAACGAGTCTGCGCCTGACGATCAAGCTTGGACCGCGCGAGATCATGGAACCGCTGAAATAGCTGCCGTTCACGCCTCATTTATGCGAACAGCGCCTAGAGCGTATCACCGATAAGTGGGTACCGGTTATCGGAAAAATGATACGCATAAACAAAGAGCTAGATCGCGGTTTTGATTCCATCAAAACATGAAGCGATCTAGTCCCGCCGCGAGAGCGCCGAGGCGAGCAGTCCGGCGGTGACCGCGATGATGACCGCGATGATGCCGTAGAGCAGCGGGTAGTCGAAGGCGGCGGAGTACACGAAACGCTCAAAGCCCTGTTTGTCGATCGTGAGATTGGAGCGGTTGTGGCTCAGCACCTTGCCATCGCGCAGCAGATAGACATCCGTTGCATAGGCGCCGACGGGCACGTTGGCGGGAAGATCGACCGTCGCGCGGAACAGGCTCCGGCCGACAAATTTGACGCCTTTGGGATCGTAGAGATACAAGCCGTCTTTTTGCTTTATCCTGACGGCGGCGGATCTGAATGCATTCAGCCCCGCGTCCAGGGCGGCGTTGTTCTGCACCCCGAAGGTTGTGAATTCGAGGCTCTGGAACCCGATCCCGTTGGCGTTGAGTATATCCGGTTTGGCAACGGCCTTGAGATCGCGCGTGGCGAGCACCGCATAATAGCCGGGCACACTCTTGAAAGTGTGGGAATCCCGGTTGATCCAGATGCCGGCCACCCGCGCCTTGCGGCGGGTCACAACCGGTCCTTCGGGGCCGCGAATTACCACGATAATGTCGTAAGGCGAGATCTCGAATTCTGCGTGTTTGGCCTTCTCTATGGTGCCGAAAATGACGATGCGCTCACCGGTGAAATTTGATTCGATGGCGATATTGCGCGATGAGATGTCGGATTCGATCTGCTCGCCGGCCGCCAGCGCCGCGGAGCTGGTGAGCGCTGCCCATATCCAGGCGATGGCCTTCAGCGCGATCAAGGTTCCGCGTGCGCTCATTGATTCCCCCCGAATGCCGGGCCGATGGAAAACAATTCGTCCGGCTCGACCACAAGATCGAATGCGAGGCGCAGGCTGACGCCCAGCACCATCATGGCCAGCAGGGCGCGCAGTTGCTCGCCCTTGAGTTTCTGGCCCGCGCGCACGCCGAACTGCGCCCCGATAACACCGCCGATCATCAGCACCAGCGCCAGCAGAACGTCGACGGTCTGGTTGGTCGCGGAATGCAGGATGGTGACCAGGGCGGTGACGAAAATAATCTGGAACAAAGAGGTCCCGACCACGACGCTCGTGGGCACCCGAAGGAGATAAATCATTGCCGGGACCATGATAAAACCGCCGCCGACGCCCATGATGGCCGCGAGCACGCCGACAAAGATACCGATCAACAGCGGAGGTATGGCGCTGATATACAGCTTGGAGCGCTTGAACCGCATCTTGAAGGGCAGTCCGTGAATCCAGTTGTGCTGGCCGGGCCTGCGTGCGGGGATAGGGTTGCCGGCCCTGGCGCGGCGTATGGCGCGCAGGCTTTCGATCAGCATCAGCGAGCCGATTATCCCTAAAAAAGTGACATAGCTGAGCGAAATCATGAGATCGACCTGACCGACTTCGCGCAGCAATTTGACGAGTTGGACCCCGAAGACGGCGCCGGCCATGCCGCCCAGCAGCAGAATTGTGCCCATCTTGATGTCGACATTGCCGCGCCGCCACTGCGCCAGCGCGCCCGATACGGACGAGGCGACGATCTGGTTGGCCTCGGTGGCGACGGCGACGGCGGGCGGGATGCCGGAGAAGATGAGCAGCGGCGTCATCAAAAACCCGCCGCCGACACCGAACATGCCGGACAGAAATCCAACCCCACCTCCCATGCCCAGAATGACAAGGAGGTTCACCGACATTCCGGCGATTGGAAGATAGATATCAAACATCGAAAGGTATCTGCGATTTTGGACAATCGTGTCCAGGGCGCGGAAGTTCACGAAAACCGGGTGTCAAATCATGAAATGCCCGCCATGAAATTTCCGGCAAGCCATGTCTGGCAGATGCTTCTTAAACGCCCGGTGTGCGCATAAGTCAATGGTTCGATTGCAGTGCTGTGCTATTTTTCGAAACAAAGCGCCTGGGCTGGAGGATCATGGGAAAATCTGGCCTGCGGCACGCTGTTTTACCATGCCCGTATGCTAGCTGCTCAACGCGCCGAGCTGTTTCAACAGCTCTGGCGTTACCCTGCCGGATTTCGCGGCGCCGGTGCGGATTTCAAACCGGCGGATTGCGGCAAGGGTTTGAGGGCCGAGTTTTCCGTCTGGCACTCCGGCGTCGTAGCCAAGCTGGTTGAGCAGTTTCTGTGCCCGCGCGACGGTAGCTGGAGGGGCGCTGTTCACGGCATGTGGCAGCTTGGCGTTTTGCCAGCCGCCGCGCGGCTGTCCGGTCCTGTTTGCCGCCTCTGCCGATTTGACAGGCTTCCAGCGCTTGAGAGTCTGCTCGACTGCCGACAGCGAACGGGCGGGCAGGTTCGGGCGTATGATTTCGCGCCTTTTGCGCGCTTCGCCGTCGCCCTGGCGCGCGGCCAGCGTGAACCACTTATAGGCTTCAGCGGCATTCTTCCTTACCCCCAGCCCGCTTTCATAAAGAACCCCCAGATTGTACTGGCTATCGGCCAGACCGCGGCTCGCCGCTTCAAGGAACCAGTTCTTCGCCGCGATGTAATCGGGGCTGCCGGGCTTGGCGCGGGTATGAAGTACGGCCAGATTATGCATTGCCCGGATATTTCCAAGCTCGGCGGCGCGCCGGTACCAGGACCGCGCCACGGCGATATCCTTCTTCACTCCCTGCCCGCGTTCGTGCAGTGCGGCGAGGCGGTATTGCGCCGGTGCAAAGCCCTGGGCGGCGGCGCGGCCATACCATTCGGCGGCTTTTTTCAGGTTCTTGGCAACTCCAGCGCCCTTGGCGAAGCGCGAGGCGACTTCAACCTGCGCCGCCGGATTCCCGCGCGCGGCGGCCGTGCGCAAGGACAGCGGGCCAATCCTGAGCGGCGGCATCGCCGCGCTGCGTGACGGCATCGGTTGCGACGTCCTTCCGGCCGGAGCACTGTCGGTGGGCTGGGTTTGCGCTTTGGCGTGATCGCCTGGCGCCGCAGGCGCGCGTTTTGGCGGCGCCAGCAGGCCGGGACGCGATCCATACGCGGCAGGCGGGACCAGGGCGGGCGCAGCTGTGCGTGCGCGAGTTGCGGGCGAAGGCTCAGTCGGCTCTGTTATTGTTACCTTGACGCCCGGCGGCAGGTCCCGGCCGGCCGGTTGAGACAAAGCGGCGAGGAGTGTGGATGTCGAAAGGGGTTGTTGCGGCTGAAGGAGGGGCAGAGGTTCGCCTGCGGGAGGCGGTGCAGGGAAACTGGCGCGCGTTGCGGGCGCGGTTGCGGGGCTTGCGCCCGATGCGGCGCGTTCAGCGTTGCCGGGGGCGCGTTGTCCGGGCGCCATCGGCTGCGCATGGAGTTTCTCGCCTCCGGTAACCGGCGCGGGCGCCGAGGTCCGTTTATCCGCGGCGTCCGCCGGGGTCGTCGGTGCGGGTACGGATGACTGAGGCGCTGCCAGCGGGACCGGGCCAGTAGCCTCCGCCGCCGGTTGGTTTCTCAATTGCCCGAAAAGAATTCCGGCGCTTACCAGCAGAAGACCAATTGCCGCCGCAACGAAAAACGGGCGCGGGCGCGTCCTCCCCGAAGGAGCGGACTCGGCCGGCTCAACCGGAACCGGTCCCGCGCGGGGTGTGCGATACCCTGTGATTTCAGGTTCGGGCGCCTGCGCGGCGGCGGCGGCGGCGGCGCGGCGCGCGGACGCAATAAAATCATTCTCTTCTTCATAAGCCGGCTCAAGGCGGTCCTGCAATTGAGCGCGGCGGCCGGACTTTCCTCCGCGCCGCTCCGGGGCGTGCGGTTCGGGCGATGCCGCCGGTTCGGGCTGATAGTCGGGAATACCGGCGCCAAGGTTGTCCGGCGCGCGCGCGGACCGGGACCGGGACCGGGAGCGGGCCGGCTCGGGGTTCGCATTCAATTGCTGGGCTTCGTTTATCCAGACATCGGCATATTCCCCGCTCGCGGCCTGAGGCGGATCCGTTTCCCCGATTTCGATTTGAACTTCTTCGCCGGGGTATCCACCGCGCGATGGGGCGGACTCCACCGCTTCGTTCAGGGCCGCAAGCGTGCTGCCGGTATGGCCGTCCATCTCGCGGGCATTGTCGTTGAGCTCTTGCAGCGCGCGCTCGATGGCGTCGAGGCGGGCATACATATTGCCATCGGCCGCCGGGGCATTTGCTGACTGGGTCCAGTTCATCAGGCTCTGCAATTGGCTTTCAATACCCTCGATGCGAGCATAGTTTTGCTGAGCGCTGGCAAATCCGCGCGCGAGTTCTTCAAGCCGGGCTTCGATCGATCGCAGGGTCCCGGGATCGCTCCTGGACGCCAGCGCGGAATCCATTTGGCGCGCCAGGTCGTCCATGCGGCTTGTAAGCGTATCGAGCCCGCTTGCCGGTGCGCCCTCCTCCAGAGAACGTTCCAGACGCTGCGTTACATCCGCGAAATCGTCATTGACCGCTGCGCCGGCGCCAGGAGGAATGCCCCCCTCGAGGGGGTTGGAGAATGTGCCAAGGCGTTGTTCGGGATCGCGTATTGGCGAGGATTGCTGAGCCCTGCGCGCGGCGCCCGCGTCATTGACCTGGGCTGCCAGGGACGAGGCCTGTTCGTGTACGCGCTCCAGTGCGGCGGCGGACCCGGCGGGGCTGGCGGTGCTGGCGGATTGGGCGCGCTGCGACAGCGTGTTGAGGCGGCCATTCAGATTGTCGAGGGCCTGGCCATAGTGGCGGTCATTGTCATCAAGGCGGCCCATGAGTTTGAGCAGCAAACGCTCAATGCTTTCCTGGGATTCGCCGCCCTCGCCGGCGCCGCTCCGTTCCGGGCCGGTGGAGCCGCGATCCGGCATGTTCATACGGATTTTAGACGGCGGTGAAGCGCGTTCCGGTGAATTGCCGCCCGGATCGAGAGTCTTGCCAGGTGCTCCGCCGCGCAAATCTGATTCTTTGGTCATTCCAGCTCCGCAGGGCCCTGTGCCGGGAATGCCGCATTGCCGCCCATCTTTCGGGGCATTGGCAAAGAGGCAAACTCGGCCGGACTGCCCGGCGTTCGCGCTGGGCAATCGCGTAAATGTCCGTTACGCATTACAAGGTGGACTTGTCAGTGCACACGGTTTCAGCAGACAGTAAATATTAGGTTAAATACCGTGCCGGTCTGGGTCACGATGCGGGGCGGCGGGACCAGCGGGAGAATTGAGAAAATGCGTATATTCCGTTTTTCAGGGGTTGTGCTGGCCACTCTCATCGCGTTTCCCGCGTTGGCGCAGGAGGCGGCGCCCGGCCGCTACACCATGACGCCGGCGGGCGAGGGCATGTTGCGCCTCGATACGCAGACCGGCGAGGTTTCCGTGTGCTCAAACGTTTCCGGCAACTGGACATGCGCGAGCGTTCCCGACGACCGGATTGCGCTGGAAAATGAAATCAACCGCCTGAATGCCGAGAACCGGCGGCTGCGGGTGGAACTCGGCAAGCCCGGCGACGGGGGCGGCGAAGTTGATCCGGAGGGGAAAACTCCCGGGTGGCGGCTTCCCAATGACCGCGAGGTCGCGGAGTTCAGGAGTTTTCTTGAAAAGATGATGCGCGAGTTAAAGGCGCTGATAGAGCCGCCGCGCGAAGACAAACAGGAGAAACAACTTTGAGGCGGACCCGCAAGCGATGACCGCGCACCCGGTTCAGCAGAAAACCCATACGCTCACATTCGAAACACACGGGCCCGGCTTCACCGACATAACGCGAGAAGTCTCGGCGTGGCTTGGCGCGGAAGGGGCGGGAGACGGGCTGCTAAGCGTCTTCATCGCCCATACCTCCGCGTCGCTGACAATTCAGGAAAACGCCGACCCCGATGTGCTGCGCGACCTGGCCGACGCGCTGGACAGCCTCGCCCCGCGTGATCACCCCTACCGGCATTCAACCGAGGGCAGCGACGACATGCCCGCCCACATCAAGTCGATGGTCACCTCGACAAGCCTCTCGATCCCGGTGCGGCAGGGCGCACTTGCGCTCGGCACCTGGCAGGGCCTTTACCTGGTGGAACATCGCGATGCGCCCCACCGCAGGCGGGTTGTGCTGACGTTTACCGGCGCGTTGGGTTAGGGGCGTGTACCAATTTGCATATCGGCAGAACTGCCCCCGGAGAGTGCCCGTTTTACCTCTGAAAGCGGACATGGGGGGAGGTAACCCAAAGAGTCTGCCTTGTGCCATAAGCAGCCTTCAACCGTTGAGGAAAAGCGGGAAACGATCGACCAGAGTCCACGTCTACTCAATGCTCGTGCGAGGCGTTACTCCGCCGCCTGGGAATCGGGGGCCTTCATCGGGGGATCACCCCTCTTAAGCGCATCAGCAAAGTGGTGGTTGCGGTCACGGTGGCCGGCTTCATCCTCTCGCACGACCAAGATTACATCCCGCAGCCGGGCGTCCGCCGCCAGGTTCCAGTAATCGATTGCGATCTGAGGAGCGGGGACATTTTCATGTCCACCGGTGTCGATTTCATCAAGATATTGGGTGTAACTCGTAACGGCCTCTTCCTCGAAATAACCAACCACCCGATGTGCAACTTTTGGTGCGAACAGGTAGAGGAAAAAATAGAAGTTATAGAACACCGCCTGAGTGGTCATGACGATAAAGCGTTCAAAAGCTGTCGGCTGGGCGATCTGAATGAAGGTCATGAGGTGCATTCGCTCATTTTCCGCTTCATCCAGTAGCTCGCGGATCCATCCTTCGTCATCTCGGATATGGCGCAATGCTTTTAGATGTTGCAACAATCCGCCGACCATGCCCGGCACTGCGGCAACCGTTTCCAGCACCACGGCGCGGTGTCCATAACGCTTCGCGAAAAAGCGATCAGCGACAAAACGGAGGCCCCTCACGAAACCAAAAGCGATCCGGTCACCGAAATCGGCTGGCTCGTGATGGGATTGAATCTGGTTGGTCCCAGGCTTTTTCTGCTCGCTCGCCATCGCTCTGTCCTCCTCATGGATATGAGCATGTTACATGAGCAGCTGTCCATCTATCTAGGATAAGTGACGTCATCGTGCTTGGGGTTTAGGTCATGGACTCATAAATACCCGTCATTCTGCGCCGCCGGGTTCGGAGCCCCAAACGACCCTGTGTCAGGGAGAGACGAACATGCCATCTGACCGGCACGTCAAAACAAGCCCAATAAGCAAAACTTCTTGGCTCTTAGCCTGCTTTATCGCAGACTCCTGACATTCTCAATTGTCATCAGACAAATGGAAATTCAAATGATCTACGAAGTTAAAGCGACATTCCGACCTGAGAAAGCGTCTGAGTTTTGGCAAATTTTGGGAGATGGCACCGTGGCGAGACAGAAGCCCGATGGATCGGAAATCATCGCCTCTATGAAGCGGGCGGTCGTAACCAGCGACGGACATGTCCAGTGGAGTGAGTTGTGCTACTGCGATCTACCCCTCAAGCACGAGCGCGAGACTGTCCTTGACCGGTTCTTCGACGGAATTCGGACAAATCCGGTCTCCAACCATATAGAATACGAAGGCGAGCCATTCCTCGACTATTTGAACCATCTGGCCAACCGCTGATCTCCTGTATTCTTGGATTTGAGACTTCCGCTCCAGGTCATTTGCGGATATCGGGCATGGCGCGGGCCATATCCGCTTTCCCCCCGCAACCAATCAGTGACCCCTCAGGCAGCCGCACCCGGGCCGAATTTCCGTGTCGCGCTCACCAGTTCATGAACAATCCCCGGCTCGGTCATGGCATGACCTGAGTCGGGGACGATTTTCAGCTCCGCCCGCGGCCAGGCCTTCGCCAGTTCCCATGCGGTCCTGAGCGGGGTCACCACGTCATAGCGGCCATGGACGATGATGCCGGGGATGTCGCGCAAAAGATGCGCATTGGCGATCAGCTGATCGTCCCGCTCGAAAAAGCCGCCATGCATGAAATAGTGGCATTCGATGCGCGCGAAGGCGAGGGCGAAGCCGCCCGCTCCGAAACTCTTCACGCGGGTTTCGTCATGGAGCAGGGAAAGCGTGGTGCCTTCCCATACGCTCCAGGCCTTTGCGGCTTCGAGCTGCGCGCCCCGGTCGGAACTCGTGAGCCGTTTGTAATAGGCGCCGATCATGTCATGGCGTTCGTCTTGCGGGATGGGTGCGAGGAAAGCCTCGAAGGCGTCGGGGTACATCCAGCTGCACCCCTCCTGGTAAAACCATTCAAGTTCACGGCGGCGGAGCGTAAAGATGCCGCGCAGGACCAATGCGCTCACGCGTTCGGCATGGGTTTGCGCATAGGCCAGAGCCAGGGTCGACCCCCAGGAGCCGCCGAGCAGTTGCCAGCGCTCCAGCCCCAGATGTTCGCGCAGGCGCTCCATGTCGGCCACCAGGTCCCAGGTGGTGTTCTCTTCGAGTTCCGCATGGGGCGTTGAGCGCCCGCAGCCGCGCTGGTCGAGCAGAATGATGCGATAGTGATCGGGGTCGTGATAGCGGCGCATGGTCGGGTTCGATCCGCCCCCCGGACCGCCATGAATCATGAGAGCGGGTACGCCTTCAGGATTGCCGCATTCCTCGAAATAGATGTCGTGAAGCTTCGAGACCTTCAGCCGTCCGCTGTTAAAGGGCTCGATCACAGGGTAGAGCTTATGTCGCGGCATCAGTCTTTTCTGTGGTGTTTTCTGTGCGCGCGGCGGGCGGCGGGAGTGCGGTCATCGGCAATTCTGGCTTGCTTCGCGAGGGCGCCAGCCGCAGGGACTTGTCGAGCAAAGCCTCGCCGCTCGGGTCGCGCATGTCGTCGGCAAGCGCGGCAATCTCCAGCGATGGTTTCGGCGTGGCCAGACTCACCGCGATCCCGGTAATGAGCCCGGCGGGGACGCCGAGAACAGCAGCCAGCATGCCATTCATGCCCGGCCAGAGGAACCCGATTCCCGAGGTTTGCAAATACATATGCGTGGCCGCGATCCCGGCTCCGGACAGCATGGCGGCCAGCGCGCCCCATTTGGTCGTGCGCTTCCACCAGATCGACAGGAGGAGCGCGGGAAAAAATGCCGCGCCTGTCAGGGAGAGCGCCAGAATCGCCGCGCGCAGGACGTCGAAATCGTTTACCGTCGTGTACCATGCCGCGCCAATGGCCATGAGAGCCATGGCAAGGCGTGCGACGATCAATCGCCTGCCGGGCGTCGCCGCGCGGTGAATGAACCCGTGATAAAGGTCATTGCTGATGGTGGCTCCGGCCGCATAGGCATGGGCCGCGCCCGCCCCCAGCGTCGCCGCGATGCCCGCCGTTGCGGCAAATACGACGAGGATGAAAGGCAGGCCCGCTACGATCGGCAGCGACAGGGCAACCCCGTCGCGCGACATGAGAAGTTCGCCCGCGCTGATCACGCCGTCGCCATTCCCGTCGGTGAAATTCGCCAGCCCCGCATCGCGCAATCCATTGATCCAGCCAGGAAAACCGGCAAGGGGCGTCCCCACAACCTGCTCCAGGATCAGATATTTTGTGAAGACGGCGTATGCTGGCGCGGTAACAAGGAACAGGCCGAGAAACAGCGTGCCCCAACCCATCAGACGCCGCGATTGCAGCGTATGGGTGGCGGTGCCCGCCCTGAGCAGCAGGCTTGGCATGGCCGCGGTTCCCGCCAGGATGCACAGCATCAGCAGGATAAAGTCAGACCTCGTAAAGGCTCCGAAGGCCTGCAGAAACGGTTTGGTGGCCGGTTCGGGCCGTTCGCCGGGAAGCCCCGCCAGCAAGGGCGCGGGATTGGAGGGCGTCGTGCCCTGGGCCAGCTCATCGCTCGAGATATCCGCCAGCAGGCCGCCATAGGTCAGTTGCGGCAAAGGCAGGTTGGTCTCCTGTACGGAGGCCACCACGAGCGGCACCAGCAATCCGGACAAGACGACCAGATACTGGACGCTCTGCGTCCAGGTGAGCGAGCGCAGCCCGCCGAGAACCAGCGTCAGAATGATCATTCCCGCGCCGCCGATCACCGCCAGGTCGAATGAAATCGATGCGAACAGGGAGGTGACGAAGGCGCCAATCCGCAGTTCCGCGGCCAGCAGCATGGCAATCGGCGGCAGCAGCAGAAGTCCGGCGGCGGCCCCGAGCAGCGGGCTGTCAAACCGCAGGCGGAAGAAACCGGGAAGCGTGTAGGCTCCGCATTTGCGCAAATAGGGAACAAACAGAATGGCGGCCAGTGCGAAGCCCGCAATCCAGCCGATCGCCAGTGCAAGCGCATCGAACCCGATCAGAAACAGGGAGCCTGTAAAGGCGAACAGCCCGACGCCGCCGATCGCCGTGACCGACAGGGCAAGGCCGCCAAAGACCGGCGGAATCCGGCGGCTTGCGGAAAAAAACTCGTGCAAATCCAGAGTGCGGGTCAGGATGGCCACGTTCAGGTAAAGAAACAGCGGGACCACAATCATGGTGTGGCTCAGCCACAAATTGCGGGCGCCAAGCTGCTCCAGCAGCGCCAGGATAAGCAGCAGCGCGATGAAGGCGCTTGCAAAAATGGCGTAGTGGGTGCCCAGGCGGGGGTTCAGGGGGCGGTATTGGCTTTGCAAGGACATTATTTTCGCTGACCCTACATATCCTCGGTAGCGCCGAACCTGGCGTCTGTCCTGGCCTGGCGGCTTCCGGCCCAATAGACGGCGACAATGAGCACAATCACGATGCCTTGCGCGGCAAGATAGTAGCCGAGGGGAAAACCAAGCAGGGTCGTTTCATTGAGTTCAACCGCGAACAGCGGCAACAAAATGGCGCTGAACAGGATAACCGCAGTCATACCAACAGCCAAAAACAGCGTATGGCGCCAGTAGCGCGGACGCTGCTCCTCGTCGATCATGGCGACCCTCCCCGGCTTGTCCAGACTGCCCGTTCAAAGGCCAGCGGGTGAGGGTTAGCAGTCTTGCCGCCAGATGCAAAGCCTTCAGAATTATTGCGTCTCGGACAGCCTGCCGGGCGCATAATGCGCCGCGCGTGGCGGCACGCGGGTGCAGGCCCATTGGCCCATTGAATCCACTCGATTTTTCGAACTACACTGGCGGCGCCACCTGCGGGTTGGGGAAACGGAACTGGCCGATCTGTCGGGAAAGCTTCCGCAGTTGAAAATGAAAGGCCGGACGATGGCCGCATACAGTATCATTATTGTCGACGACCATCCGCTGTTCAGGGACGCGCTGCGCCAGGCGCTGAGTGGCAGATTCAGCGACCTGAACATATCCGAGGCCGGATCGCTCGATGGTCTGTCCGGCGCCCTTGAGGCCAGTTCGGAGACCGACCTGGTGCTGCTCGATCTGGCCATGCCTGGCGTCAAGGGGTTTTCCGGCCTGATGTATCTGCGCGCACAGTATCCTGAAATACCGGTGGTTGTGGTATCGGCGACCGAAGACCCGTCCGCCATCCGGCGCTGTATCGAATTCGGCGCTTCGGGTTTTATTCCCAAATCCCTGCCGGTGGAGGTCATCCGCGATGCCGTCAAGAATGTGCTCGAAGGCGGCGTCTGGACGCCCCCGGAAATTGATCTGGGCGAGACCGGCGACGGCGAAACCGCCGATCTGGTTGCGCGGCTGGCGACGCTGACCCCGCAACAGGTGCGCGTTCTGATGATGTTGAGCGAGGGCCTGCTCAACAAGCAGATTGCCTACAAGCTGAGCGTATCGGAGGCGACCATCAAGGCTCATGTGTCGGCGATCCTGCAAAAGCTCGGTGTCGACAGCCGCACCCAGGCGGTGATTGCGGTAAACAAGATTGAAGGGCAGGAGTGGCGCAGCAGCCCGGTTTGATCCCGGAATTCCTGGTGGATCGTTCTTCAGAGCGGTTTCGATGAAACCGAAACCAGGCCACCCGCTCCCCCTTGCCCAACCACCCCAAGGGTACACTCAGGGGGTGGCCCGCGCACGGGGGAGCGGGTGGCCTGGCTTACTTAAATATATGCCAGCACCTTGGCTATTCAGCCGCCGCCTGGCGGATGCGCGATTGCGCCATGATCGCGCGCAGGGCGGCGGGACGCAGTGGTTTGCGCAGCAGTTGCAGCCCTTCAACGCGAACCAGCTCCTGTACTTCGGGCGAACGGTCGGCGGTAATCACCACCGCCGGAACGTCAAATCCCAATTCGGTCCGGATCGCCTTAATTGCGGTTATCCCGGTTTCATCATCAAGATGATAGTCAGCCAGTATTATTTCCGGCATCCGGGAACTGGTGCGTATCTGGGCCAGGGCTTCACTTGTGCAGGTCGCTTTCAGAACACCGCAATCCCACCCCGATAGCAGGGATTCCATCCCTTCCAGGATTGCCGGCTCATTATCTACGCACAGCACCATGCAACCGGAAATCTGGTTGATGCCCTCACGCCTGGCCGAGGTTCGCCGCGCCGCTCGCGGCTTTGCAACCGGCAGCATGAGGGAAAATATCGAACCGCTTCCGGGCTGTGAACTGAGCGTGATACGGTGGTCGAGCATACGGGCGATACGCTCAACGATCGACAGTCCCAGCCCGAGGCCGGGGGTATCGATGGTGTTGGTGTCCAGCCGCTGAAATTCCTTGAATATGAGCTTGTGATCGGCTTTTGGAATGCCCGGGCCGGTGTCGCAAATCTGGACCTCAAGGCGCCGGCCCTGCCGCCGCCGGCACCCGATCACCACGCGGCCGCTATCGCTGTACTTGATCGCATTCGAGATCAGGTTTTGCAGAACCCGCCGCAACAGGCGCCGGTCCGAACGCACCGACAGGCTTGTTCCATGGACGCGCAGCTCAAGACCCCTGTCCCTCGCCATGGGTGCGAATTCAAGTTTGAGCTGCATCAGCAGATCGGCGAGCGGGAAGACGCTGATTTCGGGCTTCATGGCGCCGGTATCGAGCCGGGAAATATCGAGCAATGTGCCCAGGATTTCCTCGACCGCCTCAAGCGAGGCATCGACATTGCGGATGAGTTTGCCCTCCTCGCCGCGCCGCTTGCGCTCCACCAGGCTGGTGGTATAGAGGCGGGCCGCATTCAGGGGCTGCAGGATGTCGTGGCTGGCGGCGGCCAGGAACCGGGTCTTGCCGAGATTGGCGTCATCGGCCTTGGCCTTGGCTTTACCCAGTTCACGGTTCACCTTGGTCAACTCCGCGGTTCTTTCGCGAACCCGCCGCTCCAGATTCTCGTTGGCCCGGGCCAGGGCCTCGGCGGCCTCAACCCGGTCGGTGATGTCGGTATAGGTAGTCACGATGCCGCCCTGGGGCATGGAGTTGGTGCGAACCTCGACCACATGCCCCCCGCTGATCAGGCGCTCCTGGAAGGTTTCCTGGGTGACGGCGTATTTTCGGATGCGGTCGGATACCAGCTCTTCGACATTGCCCGGGCCCAGATCGCCATGCTCCGCGTTGTAGCGGATAATTTCGTCGAGCGGCACACCGACCCGGCCGAATTCCGGCGGCAGGTTGAGAATTTCGCGAAACTGCCTGTTCCAGGTGATGAGCCGCATATCCTTGTCGAACACCGAAATGCCCTGGCGCACCTGGTCGAGCGCGGATTGCAGCAGATCGCGGTTGTACTGGATGGCTTCGGACGCATCGTCCAGAAGCTTTTGCGCGGATTTCACGCCCACGGCGCGCCGGCGCAGCAGCAGGGACAGAACAAGCCGGGACGAGGCGGTGCCGATGGAGCTGGCCAGAAGATGCTCGGTGTAGCGCAGCAGATGGATATCGGCTTCGGCCTTGGGATGCAGCTCCTCCGTCCGGCTGGAAGCGTATTCCTTGAAGGAACGCTGCGCGCGTTCCTCACCCACATAGCGCCCGGCGGTGTTCTGCAACTCTTCCACCGTGATCGAAGTCCGCCACAGGCGGAAAGCCGGCGTTTGCGGGCGCACCAGTTCGTCCTGGATGAACAGGTTTGCCTGCAGGCGCTCGATTGGTTCCGGCTCTTTGGTGAGAGATACGCCGACATAGGCGGAGATGTTGAACAGCATGGTCCAGAAAACACCGTGCGGAATGGGCTCAAGCGCCAGATTGAACAGTGCCTGCGGCCGCAGCATGTGAATGCCGAACGGCCCGTTCACAAGAATGTCGCCGGGGAGCAGACCGGAATTGACGAAGGCGGGCAGGAGCAGGGTGTAGGCCCAGACGGCAAACCCGGCGAGGATGCCGGCAATGGCGCCGCGGGCGGTTGCCCGGCGCCAGACCAGACCGCCGAAGAAAGCCGGCGCGAATTGCGCGATGGCGGAAAAGGACAACAGTCCAATCGAAGCCAGAGCGACGGTGTCGCCGATCATCCGGTAGAACATGTATCCGAGGATGAGAATGCCGAATATGGCGGAGCGGCGGATATTGAGGAGCAGGGTGCCGACATCCTCGCGCTCGGTGACATCCAGCAGGCGGCGGCGCAGGAGCAGCGGCACGACGAGATCATTCGAGACCATGATCGACAGCGCCACCGTGGCGACAATAACCATGGCGGTCGCCGCCGAAAGCCCGCCGATAAAGGCGGCAAGCGTTACGAACTGGTTTCCCGCCGATAGCGGCAGGGCCAGCACGAACATGTCACCCGACACTTCCTGGTCGGGAAATGTGAGCAGACCCGCGACCGCAATCGGGATCACGAACAAATTGATGGCGACGAGGTAGAGCGGGAACAGCCAGGCCGCGCGGCGGACTTCGTATTCGGAATTGTTCTCCACCACCGCCACATGGAACTGGCGCGGCAGCAGGATAATGCAGACCATGGACAGGAAGGTCACGGTGATCCAGGCGCCGCCATTGAATCCGCTGGTAAAGAGTTCCCGAATTTCGGGACTTTGCGAGGCGCGCTCGATCAGCTGGCCGATGCCGCCGAACATCTCGAATGTGATGTAGGCTCCGACCAGCAGAAACGCCAGGATTTTCACCACGGACTCGGTGGCGATGGCCAGCATCAATCCTTCCTGATGCTCGGTGGCGTCGATATGGCGCGTACCGAACAGGATGGCGAACGCGGCCATGAGAACCGCCACGATGAAGGCGATGTCGCCGAGGGGCGCGGCGAATGCCGGCAGATTGGGCACCACGCCAACCGGGCCGATGAGCGTGGTCACGGATTCCGCCACGGCTTTGAGCTGCAAGGCGATATAGGGCAGCGTCCCGAGCACCGCGATCACGGTGACGAGGGCCGCCAGCGTCGGATTCTTGCCGTAGCGCGCGGCGATAAAATCCGCGATGGAGGTAATGTTCTGGGTCTTGGACAGGCGAATGATGCGCAGGATCAGCGGCCAGCCCACGGAGAACATGATGATCGGCCCAAGATAGACGGGGATGAAATTGAAGCCCGTGGTTGCGGACAGGCCGACGCTGCCGAAAAACGTCCACGAGGTGCAGTAGACCGCGAGCGAAAAGGCGTAGATATAGGGGCGGCCGCCGATCGACTTCCTGGTCCGCGCGTGACGGTCGCCGAAATAGGCGACCATGAACAGAAAGCCCAGATACGCCAGGGCCGCCGTTATAATGATCCAGCCGTCAATCATGCGCTTCTCGCCAACTTAACCTGCCGAGCTTACAGAGTGTTGGCGCGCCGGGCGAGTCCCGCAGGGCAGGGATGGTTTATGGCGGACATTCCTGGCCGGATTGAGCCTTTTTCGCCCCCCGCCATCTCAAACTCCATTGACCTTTTGACATCACGCGGCACAGCCGGTAAAGGCGGGCTTGCAACAGTTAGGGAGAGGGGCCTTCTATGCTCAAGGAATTCAAGGAATTCGCCATGCGCGGCAACGTTGTCGATATGGCTGTCGGCATTGTCATCGGGGCCGCGTTCACATCCATCGTCAAGTCGCTGGTCGGCGACATCATGATGCCAATGGTCGGGTTCATCACCGGCGGCGTCGATTTTTCCAATGTGTTCATCACCCTGAGCGGGGGAGATTTTGCGACGCTGAAAGCGGCCAGGGACGCAGGCGCGGCAACTCTCAATATCGGCCTGTTCATCAACGCAATCATCAGTTTTGCGATCGTGGCCTTCGCCCTGTTTATGCTGATCAAGGGCATGAACACCCTCAAGAAAAAAGAGGAAGAAGCCCCCTCCGAACCGGAAGATCCGCCGCGCGAGGTGCAACTGCTGGAAGAAATCCGCGACGCGCTGGTGAGGCGGTAGGCGGCGCACGGCTGAATAAAGCCCGCCGGCGGACATCAATTCGTCATATGAGGAAATGGTGCCGCCGGGGAGAATCGAACTCACGACCTCACCCTTACCAAGGGTGCGCTCTACCACTGAGCTACGGCGGCTTTTTGGCCATACCGATGGGCCGGATCAGCCGCGGCGACACTGCCATAGCGGCCCACGGCGTGCAAGCTGTGAAGACGGGTGATGCGCGCGCGGGATTGCGACTCTGTTTCGCGCTTGTTGCAGTTGGGTCACATCCGCGGAAAAAACCACCCAATTCAGTCGCTTTTCCCTTCCCAATGTCGCAATTCTGACGGCAACATGGCACTCTACCGCGCTTTAAATATGAATTATATTCGCTCAGGGGCGTGAAACTGGGGGTTGTGCACCCTATCTCCTGTTGAATGGTCCGTCTCGTGGGAGGGTGGTGTCGTATGATCCGGTATGAAAAACAGGCGCTGACGGCGGTTTGAATGTATAAAATGCGCAACAGAAACAACAGGTTTGCCGGATTTTGGCGCGCGCTTGCCGTTGCCGCGGTAGCGCTCGTCGCGATGCCGGGCGCGGTGTTTGCCGACGAAATGGCGGCCATATTCGAGCAGCTTCTTTCCAATCCCGACGACCCGGCGCTCAATTTGCGCTATGCGGAACTGGCCATTGCCAAGGGCGAGACCCGAAAAGCACTGGCGGCATACGAGCGGGTGCTGGCGCGTGATCCTCAGAATCGCGAGGTGAGGCGCGCCTACAAAAAAGCCAAAATTGCTTTGCAGCCCAGAGTCACCGCCTTCACGCTCACCACCGGCACAACCTTTGAAACGAATCCGCGCCAGGTGCGCGGCAGCGATGCGGAACATGACAGCGATGTTTCGCTCGATGCGAGCCTGCTGATGTATGACGAGCGCTCGCTTGCGGGGCGGCGCTGGCGCACGCTGGGCCGGGCCGGCGGCCATGTACTTTTTGACCAGGACGATCTGAGCGACGCCTATCTTTCGATCCTTTCGGGTCCGGTCTTCGATATAGGCAAGAAAACCAAGTTGCATATTGCGCCGGGCGCGGCGGCGGCGTGGCTTGATGACGATTGGCTTTATCAGGACGGTCTCGTTCGCGTTTCCCTGGAGCGGCGCAACAAGGGCAATGGGCAATCGGTCACTACGACCGTCAAATACCGAAACAGCAATTCCAGTTTTGATAGTGACGACGGGCTGATTGTGCAGATTGACGGGCGATTCCTGTTCACAAGCCGGTTCAAACAGGGCGATGCGCTCTATTTTCTGCCGCGCTTCCAATATTCCGAGCCCGGCGGCAACGGGCCGGTACGGGTATTCCAGAGCGCATTGTTTCCCGGCGATTTCATCGAATATGGCGGCCGGGTGGTTTATTACAAACCGGTGGCCGGCAAGCGCGTCATTCTTGGCGCTGGCTTTGGTGTTTTTCTGCGTGACTACGACCAGAATGTCGCTTTCGGCACCAAAAACCGTTCGGATTTGATGCTGACACCGTCTGCGCATGTGCTGGTGCCGAAAATACGCGGCTCGAAATTCGATTTGCGGATGGACTACCGCTATGAAACCAACGATTCCAACGACCCTCTTGAGGATTTCGACAATCATGTTGTCTCGGTCTCAACGGTGAGGAAATTCTGATGCTGCGTATCGCGACCTTTCTTGTAATGATTTTCGGGCTGGTGCTCGCGGGCGGGCAGGCTATGGCTCAACGCATCGGCGTGGCGTCGGTGGTAAAGAATGAGGTGAGCGGATCGGCTGCCGGGAGCAACCGGGTCATCAAAGTCGGCGCCGGGGTTTTTCAAAATGAAGTCATCACCACGGGCGTCGCGAGTTCCGCCCAGCTTCTGTTCCGTGACGAGACCAGCCTGACGATAGGCGCCAGCGCAAGGCTGACCCTCGACCGCTTTGTCTATAATTCGAGCCGCAAGACCGGGGATATCATCATCAATGTCGCGCAAGGGGCCTTCCGTTTCGTATCCGGGTCCGCAAGGCCGGGAAGCTACAGGATCAAGACGCCCGTGGCCTCGATTGGCCTGCGTGGCACCATTGTCGAAGGCTATGTGAGCCCCGACGGCAGCCTTCTTCTGGTTATTGTGGAGGGGTCGGTCATTGTGACGAGCGCCGACGGGACAACGGTCACACTGGGGGCCGGCCAATACATCACCATTTCAAGCGCCGGGGTTATCACGGGGCCGGCCCCGTGGACCGGGCGGACACTCGATATCGAGAGCGGCCAGGATTTCATTCTCGATACCGACAATCCTCTGGGAGAGCAGCGCGATCTGCTCAACGACGCGCTGGACAGCAGAAATGTCGAAGCAGCATTCCCTGAACCTCCTCCTCCGCCTGCAGGTGGTGGAAGCCAGAATAGCGGCAATATTAACTACGACAGGTAATCCCAACCAAGACACTGATTTGCGTTTCAAACGCGGCATCGTGCAAATTATTAGTCGATCCCGACCCCAGTGCGTATCACCGACAAGCGGGAACCGGTTATCGGACAAATGATACGCATAAACTAAAAATTAGATCGCGGTTTTGATTCCATCAAAACATGAATCTCAACAGTCCCTAGACCAATCCGGGTGTATTTGTGGCGAATACCGGAAAGGAAAAAAGCGAAGCTGGCGCCGGGCGCAAAGCAAGGCTCGCCGCTGAACTTCGCGCCAACCTGAAACGCCGCAAGGTCCGCGCGCGCGGCACGCAAGCTGGGAAGGCTTCCAACGCACAGGTCACGAAGCAGCCGGATTAGGTGCGTATTTAACGATTGTCTCAAATGCAGGTTGCCGCCGGTCTGGCCGCCCGTGTACATCACGGTATAAACTCGCGGCAGGCAGGTTGGTGGCCGGTGTATCACAGAAGAATTGGCGGCGTATCATGGACAGAATTCGGATTATTGGCGGAACGCGGCTGGAAGGCACCATCCCCATCAGCGGCGCGAAAAACGCGGCGCTGCCGCTGATGATCGCCAGCCTGCTCACCTCAGAGACACTGACCCTGGAAAATGTTCCCCAGCTGGCGGACGTGGTGCAGCTGGGGCGCATCCTCGGCAATCACGGCGTCGATCTGGCGATTGCGGGAAAGCGTTCGGGTCAGGCGGCCAATTCGGGCCAGACGTTCAGGCTCACCGCCGGGGAAATTGTCGATACGCTCGCCCCATACGAAATGGTGTCGCGTATGCGCGCGAGTTTCTGGGTGCTGGGTCCGCTGGTGGCGCGCATGGGCGAGGCGAAGGTGTCTCTTCCCGGGGGCTGCGCCATCGGTACGCGTCCGGTTGATCTGCATCTCGAAGCCTTGCGCTCACTGGGTGCGCAGATCGATCTGGAGGGCGGCTATGTGCTTGCCAGGGCGCCGGGCGGCCTCGCCGGAGGACGCATTGAGTTTCCCAAGGTCTCTGTCGGCGCCACCCATAACGCCCTGATGGCCGCCGCCCTCGCAAAGGGCGAGAGCATTATAGAGAATGCCGCGCGCGAGCCCGAGATCGGAGATGTCGCCGAATGCCTCGTCAAGATGGGCGCGAAGATTGAAGGAATTGGAACATCGACGCTGCTCATTCAGGGCGCCAATGAGCTGAAAGGCGCGGTGCACGCCGTGCTGCCGGACCGGATCGAGACCGGCACCTACGCCATGGCCGTGGCGGCGACAGGCGGCGATGTGCTGCTCGACAATGCACGCGCCGATCTGCTGGAATCCGTGCTCGATGTCCTGCGCGAGGCCGGTGTTGAAATCACCGTCACCAACAAGGGCATACGCGTTGCGCGCAATGGTTCGGGGCTCAATCCGGTGAAGGTCGAGACGCAGCCCTTCCCGGGCTTTCCCACTGACATGCAGGCGCAGTTGATGGCCCTGATGTCGCTGGCGGACGGCACCTCGGACATCCGCGAGACCATATTCGAAAACCGCTTCATGCATGTGCAGGAGCTGGCGCGTCTCGGTGCGCAGATTGACCTTGATGGGGATCTGGCGCGCGTGGCCGGCGTCAAGGGCCTGCACGGGGCGCAGGTCATGGCGACCGACCTGCGCGCTTCGGTCTCGCTGGTGATCGCCGGTCTCGCCGCCGAGGGCGAAACCGTCATCAACCGGGTCTATCACCTGGACCGGGGATTTGAGCGGATCGAGGAAAAGCTCAGCCGCTGCGGCGCGCAAATCGAGCGCCTGTCGGCCTGACCGGACTGTTAGTCCCCCGCAGCCGTTGCCAGAATGCCTCTCCACCGCTATCACAGGCGCGAACCGGGCAGATCAAGTGCCCGAGATTAACTTGAGGATTTCGATTTGGTCGACTCCGTGCAGCCGTTGAAACTGCTGGCGCTGGACGAGCAGGACCTGCAGGTTCTGTCCGCCCATCTTCAGGACGCCGTTCTGCGTGTCGCGGACATTGCCTTCGTTCCGGCGGAAAAGCGCTTTGCGATGATCGCCAACCGCTTTGACTGGGAAAGCGCGAGCGGCGGGAAGGCCACGCGCAAAAAAGGCTTTCGCCGCCGCCGCAGCGCCTTGCGATTTGAGCGGGTGCTGGGCGTACAGCTTCAGGGGATGGAGCAGAATGCGAAGAGCGCCGTGCTGGAGCTACTCGCGATGCAGTTCGAGGCGGAAGACAAACCCGAAGGATTTGTAACGCTTGTGTTCGCCGGTGATGCAGCCATCCGCCTTCACGTCGAGTGCATCGAGGCGGAGATGCGTGATCTGGGGCCGGTCTGGAAGACCAAAATGAAGCCCGAACACAACGATGCTGGCGAAAGCTGAGGAATATTCAAAATGGTTATGCGGCTGGACACCGCGGCGGACGACTTCGAGACACGGTTCTCGGCGTTGCTGGCGGTCAAGCGCGAGGTTTCCGAAGACGTGGATACTGCCGTGCGCGCCATCATCGGCGACGTGCGCGCGCGCGGCGACGAGGCGCTTGTTGAGTTAAGCAAGCGCTTTGACGATGTGGATTTGCGCCGGTTAAGCCTTCGTGTCGGCGACGATGAAATCGATGCGGCGGTCGCAATGGTGGATACGGAAACCCGCAAGGCGCTCGAATTCGCCCATGAGCGTATTTCCGCGCACCATCAGCGCCAGCTTCCCGAAGACGATTTC
>QIGN01000103.1 GCA_003228955.1 Hyphomicrobiales bacterium | reverse complement strand
CGAAATCACGCGTATTCTCCGGTGTCCAGCCGACGGGCAATCTGCATCTGGGAAATTATCTCGGCGCCATCACCAAATTCGTGGCGTTGCAGGAAGCCCATGAATGCCTCTATTGCGTGGTTGATCTGCACGCCATCACCGTGTGGCAGGAGCCGGCCGAGCTGGAGCATAACATCCGCGAGGTGACGGCCACATTCATCGCCTCGGGCATCGATCCAAAAGCCCATATCATTTTCAACCAGAGCCGGGTTTCGGGCCATGGCGAGTTGGCGTGGATATTCAACTGCGTGGCGCGCATGGGCTGGCTGAACCGCATGACCCAGTTCAAGGAGAAGGCCGGCAAGCACCGCGAAAACGCGTCCGTCGGCCTGTTCTCCTACCCGAACCTGATGGCCGCCGATATTTTGCTCTACCGCGCAACCCATGTACCGGTCGGCGATGATCAGAAGCAGCATCTGGAGCTGGCGCGCGACATCGCCCAGAAATTCAATTCCGATTTCGCCAAATCCATTGCCGCCCACGGTTTCGATGAAACCTTCTTCCCGCTGCCCGAGCCGCTGATCGCCGGCCCGGCGACGCGGGTCATGAGTTTGCGCGACGGCACCGCAAAGATGAGCAAGTCGGACCCCTCCGACATGACGCGCATCAATATGATGGACGACGCCGAAACGATCGCGAAGAAATTCCGCAAGGCGCGCACCGACCCAGAACCGCTGCCCGGCGAGGAGGCGGGTCTGAAGGATCGCCCCGAAGCTGAAAATCTGGTGGGCATCTACGCCGCCCTTGCCGGTGTCAGCAGGGCGCAGACCCTTAAAGAATTTGGCGGCGGGCAGTTCTCGGGGTTCAAGGAGGCGCTGACGGAGGTCGCGGTTGAAAAGCTCGCCCCCATCAGCGCGGAAACCAAAAGGCTGATGGACGACCCGGCGCAACTCGACGCCATCTTGTCTGACGGGGCGGCGCGCGCGCGCGCCATCGCCGATCCGATCCTGCGCCGGACCAAGCAGGTTATAGGGCTTCTGACGGACTAGGGTCTGTTGCAGGGCACATTCTTGTGCGAGCATATATTTCCACCTTTTGACGCACACCGTGCGTCTGGTTCTTGAAGAAAAGCCATGGCAGACAGAAAAAAGAGACAAAGTTTAGAAAAAGGACACAGCCGGAAGTTTCTTGTCGTTGTCGACGAGACGCCGGAGTGCGAGCGCGCGCTGGCGTATGCGGCGGGCCGGGCAGACCATACCGGGGGCGGGCTGGCCCTGCTCTATGTGGTGGAGCCGGGAGATTTCCAGCACTGGCTGGGCGTGGAGGAAGTCGCCCGCGAGGAAGGGATCAGCAAGGCGAAGGCCGTGTTCCGCCTGTTCGGACGCAAACTCAAGAAGCTGGGGTTCGAAAAGATGCAGGCGGAGGAAATTATCCGCGAGGGCGGCAAGGCCGAGGAAATACTCGCCCTGATCGAGGAGGACGCGGATATCGCGGTTCTGGTTCTCGGCGCGTCGAAAGATCCCTCCGGTCCCGGTCCCCTGGTGTCCCTGCTGGCGGCGGGAAAGTATACGGCCGAGTTCCCGATTCCCATTACCATCGTGCCGGGAACATTGACGGATGCGGAGATCGAGGCACTCGCCTAGGGCATTTTGTAACGTAATCCACGCCTTCGGGCTTGCAATTTCTCGGCTATCCTTTAATTTCAACTGTAGAATAATTCTAATGTTGGCGCCGAAAACAGGTGGCCGGCAAACAGGGAATTGAACGCCATGTTTATCCAGACCGAAGCGACCCCCAATCCGGCAACCCTGAAATTCCTGCCCGGAAAGCCCGTGCTGGGGTCCGGCACGCGCGATTACCGCGATGGCGACGCGGCCGTGGATTCGCCGCTCGCGACCTCATTGTTCGGCATCGATGGCGTCACGGGTGTCTTCTTCGGGTCGGACTTTATCTCGGTGACCAAGCAGGAGGGCGAATGGCAACACCTGAAACCGGCCATCCTCGGCGCGATCATGGAGCATTTCATGTCCGGCGCGGCAATCGTCGAGGGCGATGAACAGGCCGCGGAGCCAGGTACGGACGAGGAGTTCTTCGAGCCCGAGGACAAGGACACCGTGGACACCATCAAGGAGTTGATTGAAACACGCGTGCGCCCGGCGGTCGCCCAGGACGGCGGGGATATCACCTTCCAGGGGTATCGCGACGGGATCGTTTATCTGACCATGCGCGGCGCCTGCGCCGGGTGTCCCAGTTCAACGGTGACATTGCAGCACGGGATAGAAAACCTCCTCAAGCATTTCGTCCCCGAGGTTCAGGGCGTGCGCCCGATGTAGCGCAGGGTCTGAGCTTACTCATATCCTGCAAATCCATTGACCTCCCGCCCGGGACTGGCCAAAAGACGATTCCGCAAATTTTCTGGAGCAGCCATGAGCGAGCGCATCCCCAAGAGCGTGCTTGACCGGATTTTTCTGGAAGCGCGGACCCACAATGAGTGGGCCGACAAAGACGTGCCCGACGCCCTGCTCAAGGAATTGGTGGACATCACCAAGATGGGGCCGACGAGCGCCAATTGCTGTCCGGCGCGCTTCGTCTTTGTGAAATCCGCCGAGGCCAGGGCCCGGCTCGAGCCTCATGTGGCTGAAGGCAACCGCGCCAAGGTCATGGCCGCGCCGGTGTGTGCGATCATCGCCCATGATTTGCGTTTCCATGATCATTTGCCCCGGCTTTTTCCCCATGCGGATGCAAAAAGCTGGTTTGCGGGCAATGATGAGTTGATCGAGACCACCGCCTTTCGCAACGGAACCCTCCAGGGGGCCTATTTCATGATCGCCGCCCGCACGCTCGGGCTTGATGTCGGGGCCATGTCGGGCTTTGACAATGCCGGCGTGGATGCGGAGTTTTTTGCTGAAACTCATATCAAGTCCAACTTCCTGTGCAATCTGGGCACTGGCGACCCGGCCGGACTGTTCGGGCGCTCGCCGCGTTTCGAATTCGATGAGATGGCGAAAATCGTCTGACGCACAGGTTATTTTTGTCGGTGGCCGGGAACTCTCCGAAAGGGCTCTAACGCACATGAAAATTCTGGCCCTCGACACGACCCTTGGCGCCTGTTCCGCGTCGGTGTCCGTTGGCGGCGATGGCGCGCCCCAATTGTTCAGCGCCTTTGAGCGGCGCGAGCGCGAGCACGCCGAAGTCATCATGGCCATGATCGAAAAAGTCATGGGCGAGGCCGGGCTCGAATTCGGCGCTCTGGACGCCATCGCCGCAACCGTCGGGCCGGGTTCCTTCACCGGAGTGCGGGTAGGGGTCGCGGCGGCGCGCGGGCTGGCGCTGGCCATTGCGTGCCCGCTGATTGGCGTCACCAGTCTTGAAGTCATGGCCCGTCAGGCGCTGGAGCGGCTGGACGAGGCCCCGGACACGCTGGCCATCGCCGTCGATGCGCGGCGCGGCGAGGTCTATCAGGCGCTGTTCACCGGCGCCGGCGAAATCGTCTCGCCGCCCGCCGCGCTGACACCGGAGCAGGCGGCGGCGCAACTTCCCGAAACAGGGACGCTTATTCTTGCCGGCAGCGGCGCGCGGCTCGTAAGCGAAGCGGCGGCGCAAACCGGGCGCGAGACGCAAACGGTGCTGCCGGACCTTCAGCCCGACGCCGCCAAGCTCGCTGAACTGGCGCTGACGCGCGCGCCCATCGAGGGGTCCTTGCACCCCCTCTATCTGCGTGCCCCCGATGCCAAGCCGCAGGCCGGCAAGTCGGTTCCCCGGCGGGGTTGAGGCGGGGCAAGTGGACGTGCAATGGAGCTTGTGCCTATAACTTAACCCATATGTGGTAACAAGCGAGCGCGAATGCCCAGGGTTGAAATTCCTCAAAGTCGGCTGGAGCGTCTGTGCCGGGAAAACGGCATGCGCATGACCGGCCCGCGACGGGTTATCGCCCGCGTCCTGTCGGAAGCCGACGATCATCCCGATGTCGAGGAAGTGCACCGCAGGGCGAGCGCGGCGGACCGCAATATTTCACTTTCGACCGTTTACCGGACCGTGCGGCTGTTCGAGGAAGCGGGGATACTGGAGCGCCACGAATTCGGCGATGGGCGCGCGCGCTATGAGCAGGCGGCATCGGAGCATCATGATCATCTGATCGATATGCATTCGGGCCGTGTCATCGAATTCCGTAACGAACAGGTGGAGCAGTTGCAGGAAGCCATCGCGCGTGAGCTCGGCTTCAAACTCATCGATCACCGCCTTGAGCTGTATGGCGTGCCGCTCAAGGACGGCAAGAAATAAGGGCCGGACCCTAGCCAATGCGAAACCTGCGCGCGCTTACCATCTTCGCCCTGTTTGTGATTTTCACGCTGCCGCTGATGCCGGTGCAACTGGTGCTGCGTGCGGTGTCCACTCCGGCGGCGCGGGCGTTTCCCCAATGGTACCACCGCCAGCTTTGCCGCTTGCTCGGGGTCAGGATTCACCAGCAAGGTAGAATCGCCAAGGACCGACCGGTGCTACTGATTGCAAATCATATATCCTGGCTGGATATTCCGGTGTTCAGCGCCATTGCTCCGGTCTGCTTCGTGGCGAAATCGGAAGTTGGCGCCTGGCCGTTCATCAGCTGGCTGGCCAAACTTCAGAACACGATTTTCATTGATCGCGCGCAAAGGAGTGCCACGCAAGAGTCGGCCAACGAAATCATCGCCCGGCTGCGCGAAGGCGCAAATGTCGTGATTTTCGCCGAAGGCACCAGTTCCGACGGCAACCAGGTTCTGCCCTTCAGGACATCGCTGTTCGCCGCCGCCATACCGCGCGCTGGAGCCGCCGAACCGGTCCACGAAGATATCTATGTGCAGACAGCCGCCATCGGCTACACCCATCAGCAGGGGTTGCCTCTGGGGCGGCGCGGGCGGCCCATCATCGCCTGGTACGGGGATATGAAAATCGCCGGCCACGCCTGGCAATTGCTCAAACGCGGACCGCTTGATGTCCATGTGCGCATCGGCGCGCCGGTCAGTCTTGATGCTTTTGCCGGGCGCAAGGACCTGGCCCGTTTCGCCGAGGATCAGGTGCGGCGCGCCTTCGCCGGTATCCTGGCGCGGCACCCCGGGGCCAAGGAAGACCAGCCGTGGGAAGAAGGCCTGTTTTCACTCGGTGATGGCAATTCATGAGTGCGTGGCGTAGAACTGCAAAACGCGATGACAAAGCCCACGAAAAAACTCTTCATCAAGACGTTCGGCTGCCAGATGAACGTTTATGACAGCGAGCGCATGTCCGAAGCGCTTGGGCAGGCGGGGTATACGAGCGTGGAGACGCCCGAAGCCGCCGACCTTATCATCCTGAACACCTGCCATATCCGGGAAAAAGCGGCGGAAAAGGTCTATTCGGACCTCGGGCGGCTGAAGCAGATCAAGACCGCGCGGGGCGCTGAAGGCCATGACACCGTTATCGCCGTCGCGGGCTGTGTGGCGCAGGCGGAGGGCCTTGAAATTCTCAAGCGGGCCCCGGTGGTCGACTTCGTGGTTGGGCCGCAAAGCTACCACCGGATTGCGGATTTGATCGCGCGGGCGCAAAAGGGCGAGCGCGATGTCATCGACATCGAATTTCCCGACGGTGACAAATTCCAACATCTGCCCGCCCGCCGGGCCGGGGCCCGGATGGCCTCGGCCTTTCTCACCGTGCAGGAGGGATGCGACAAGTTCTGCACCTTCTGCGTGGTGCCTTACACGCGCGGTGTGGAATATTCGCGCGCGTTGAGCGAAATCGTTACCGAAGCGGAACGGCTCGCCGCTTCGGGGGTGCGCGAAATCACCCTGCTGGGGCAGAATGTGAACGCCTATCACGGGGCGGGCGAGGACGGCGCGCCCGCGACGCTTGCCGTCCTGCTGCGGCGGCTGGCGCAAATCCCGGCGATCGAGCGGCTGCGCTACACAACCTCCCATCCCCGGGACATGAGCGAGGAATTGATCGCCGTGCATGGGGACGAGGAAAAGGTCATGCCCTATCTGCACCTGCCGTTCCAGGCGGGGTCGGACCGGATACTGGCGGCCATGAACCGCAGGCATACCTGCGGCGACTATCTGGAGCTGGTGAAGCGCATTCGACTGGCGCGTCCCGATATTGCGCTCTCCACCGATATCATCGTTGGATTTCCCGGCGAAACCGGCGCGGACTTCACGGCGACAATGGAAGTTGTGGAACAGGTGGAATTCGCGCAGGCCTATTCGTTCAAATTCTCGCCCCGGCCCGGAACCCCGGCGGCGGCGATGGAGGATCAGGTGGCCGAGGACCTCAAATCGGCACGCCTTCAGGAGTTGCAGGCCTTGCTCCGCGCCCAGCAGTCGGCCTTCAATGACGCATGCGCGGGGCGCAAAATGCCGGTACTGTTCGAGCGCCCGGGGCGCCGGCCGGGACAGCTCGTGGGACGTTCACCATATCTGCAGGCCGTACATGCCAACGGATCCGATTCACTGATAGGTGAAATCATCGAGGTTGATATTCTCGGCGCGGGACCCAATAGTCTTGAAGCTGAAATTGTGAGCGTCCCGAACAGGCCCGAAATGGCGGCCGCGCAGGCACCGATTGGATAACTTGACCACCCAAGAGCATGATCCATTCATATTGAATCATTTGACCGGTTTTTCACGTTTGCTGGCCAGGCAGGCTTTCCGCCGTGGCCTTGTTGGCCACAAGGTAAGCCTAACACCGTCCAGCGGGCGTGAAAAACCGGCCTCCGGTGGGCCAGATCAGCCCATCGGCGTCGTTACGCAACTCGCCCGATGCACAGGCATCGCGCAACGTTGCGTGCCTGGCCGAGTGGACTGATTTGGCTCCATCAAATGGATCAATATGAATGGATCATGCTCTTGGCACCTTGAAATCGAAAGCCCAACTGGTTGTCCGCTTTGAGGACAACCGGCTGGCGGCTGATTTGTTTGGCGAATACGACACTCATCTCGCCATGCTGGAGGACCGGCTCGCGATTGAGGCCGTGGCGCATGGCAATGTGGTGACGCTGCGCGGTTCCGCTTCCTCCTGCGAGGTGGCGAAGGAGGTGCTGGAGCATCTTTATGGCCGGCTGGCCAGTGGCCAGGGTGTTGAGCCCGGCGATGTCGAGGGCGCCATACGCCACGCCAGCGCCCCCCCGGCCATATCAGGGAATACAGGCGGGAAGCGGAAATCAGGCATGGAGCAGATCCGCACCCGCAAACGCCACATCACCGCGCGTTCGCCCGCTCAGAGCGCATATCTCGCGGCAATGAAAAAAAGCGACATGGTGTTCGCCACCGGGCCCGCCGGAACGGGCAAGACTTATCTCGCCGTCGCCTTCGCCGCCGCCATGCTGGAGCGCGGCGAGGTGGAGCGGATCATTCTTTCGCGCCCGGCCATCGAGGCCGGGGAGCGGCTCGGCTTTCTTCCCGGAGACATGCGCGACAAGGTCGATCCCTATCTGCGCCCGCTTTACGACGCTCTCTATGACGTGCTTCCACCCGAAAAGGTCGACCGCGAACTTGAGACCGGCGTCATTGAAATCGCGCCGCTCGCCTTCATGCGCGGGCGCACCCTCGCCAATGCGGCGATTATTCTGGACGAGGCGCAGAACTGTACATCCATTCAAATGAAAATGTTTCTGACGCGCATCGGCGAGGGATCGAAAATGATCGTGACGGGCGACCCGACGCAGATCGACCTTCCCTCCGGTCAGAAGTCCGGTCTGACCGGCGCCATAGACCTGCTCGGCGCGATCGACGAGATTTCACACATCGCTTTCACGCAGTCCGATGTTGTACGGCGCGAGCTGGTCGCCAAAATCGTTTCCGCCTATGAGAAGGTGAACTGAACGCAAATGGGCTCCCTCGAACCTGACCCTGGAAACCATCGCGAGCCTCACCCGGCGGACCTGCCGCTGCTGGCCGTGGAAATCACCCGGCGCGGTTCGCGCTGGGAGGGATTGAAAGAGGGCCTTCTTGTCCGCGCCGCGCAGGCGGCCTTCGCGGGCGGACGCGAAAAGGGGTCCGCGAGCGAGGTCTCGCTGCTCCTGACCGATGATGAGGAAATCGCCGGACTCAACAAAACCTGGCGTAATAGGGACGGAGCGACAAACGTCCTCTCCTTCCGCCTCGGCGCACCCCATTGCAATGACGGCCCCACGGTGCTGGGCGATGTGGTGCTGGCGCGTGAAACGGTCGTGCGCGAAGCGGCGGCGCGCGGTATACCGGCTGGCCAGCATGCGGCCCATCTTGTTGTACACGGTGTCCTGCATCTGATGGGCTACGATCATGCCAGTGACCGCGAGGCGGGCGAAATGGAAGATCTGGAGATGCGTATTCTCGCAAAGCTCGGCATTCCCGGCCCCTATTCATCGCAAACAGTGGCAAATGGTGAAGGACAGTGAGCGAGACTCCCGTTTTGAATGATGTATCCACGCCCGAAAAGGCGGGCGAAATCAAATTGCCCGAACCGGAACCCGACGGTCCCCAACCTGGCTGGTTTGGCAAGCTGCTTGCCCGGCTAGGCATTTCCGGCGAACGCGAAGACGCGCGCGAAATTATCGAGGAGGCGCTGGAGAACGAAGACAGTACCGCACAGAGCTTTTCGACACAGGAACGCCTGATGCTGGGCAATCTGCTGCGCTTCGGCGAACTCCAGGTCGAGGACGTCATGGTGCCGCGCGCCGACATTGTCGCTATTGAAAACACCGGGACCCTGGGAGAATTGCTACAGGTGTTCAAGGATGCCGGCCACTCGCGCATCCCGGTCTATAAGGGCACTCTCGACGATCCGCGCGGCATGGTTCATATCAAGGATTTTCTGTCCTGGATTTCCACCCAGGCCCTGAACGCGGCGCAGGAGTCAAAATCCGAAGCCGTCAAGAGCAAAACGCCCGTCAGTGCGCCATCGCCCGCCATTCAGCTTGGCGGCGTCAATCTCGACCAAACCATCGCCAAAGCGGAAATAAGCCGCGAGGCGCTGTTTGTGCCGCCGTCCATGTCCGGCCTTGACCTGCTGCTGCGCATGCAGGTCACGCATATTCATCTGGCCCTGGTTGTGGATGAGTATGGCGGGACCGACGGTCTGGTCTCGATTGAGGATCTTATTGAGGAGATTGTCGGGGAGATCGAGGACGAACATGACCGGAACGGCGCACCGCTGATCGTTGAAGATGAGGCGGGCGCGCTGATCGCGGATGCGCGCGCGCCGATCGAGGAGATGGAAGAGCGGCTCGGTCTCTCGCTGTTGTCAGGCGAACGCGAAGGAGATATGGACACGCTCGGCGGACTGGTTTTCGCCCTCGCGGGGCGCGTGCCGGTACGCGGCGAGCTTGTGCGCCATGACACCGGTATCGAATTCGAGGTGATGGACGCCGACGCGCGGCGCATCAAGAAGCTCAAGGTTCACCGCGTTCGCGCGTCCGGCGGGTCTTAGAGAGTGACTCACAAACCCATGCAGCACGTTGTCCATGCCCTGGGCAACCTGACCGGCTTGCGCCGCATGGGAGTGGCGTTTCTCGCGGGGGCCGTGTCCGTGGCGTCCATGGCGCCGCTGCATCTGTGGCCGGTGCTGTTTGTGACATTCCCGGTTTTTGTCTGGCTCCTCGACGGCTGCTACGCGCGGGGCGGGACAAACCGCCGGTCCCTGATTGCGGGAGCCTGGACCGGCTGGGCATTTGGCTTGGGGTTTTTTCTGGCGGGGCTGTACTGGATCGGCAACGCGTTTCTTGTCGAGGCTGAAATTTTCGCCTGGCTGATGCCCTTCGCCGTTACCTTGATGCCGGCGGGACTGGCGTTTTTTTTCGCCCTGGCCGCTGCCCTGGCCGGACCGCTCTGGCGTCCGGGGCCGGCGCGCGTGGTGGCGCTCGGCGCGGCGATCGCAAGTACCGAGTGGCTGAGAGGGAACATACTGACCGGGTTTCCCTGGAACGCGCCGGGATATGCCCTTACCGCAAGCGAGCCCATGATGCAGTGGGCCTCGATTTTCGGTCTCTATTCCCTCACCCTGCTGGCGGTCCTGATATTCGCCGCGCCGGCGAGCGCATGGGGCCTCGGGCTGGCCGGTTCCCTCCCGCCGGTGAAGCGCTACGGATATTCATTTTTGATGCTGGCGCTGCTGGCGGGCGGATTCTCGTGGGGCAAGTGGCGTTTGCTGAATGCCCCGGAAAGTTTTGTCGAGGGCGTTAGCTTGCGAATTGTCCAGCCGAACATTGCCCAGGAAGACAAGTGGAAACCTGAAAACCGCGCGGCGATATTCCAGCGTCTTCTGGAAGTCAGCCGCGCGGGCAAGCCGGGCACGCGCATCAGCGGCGCAACTCATCTGATCTGGCCCGAATCGGCGCTTCCGTTTCTGCTTGAACAAACCCCCGAGGCGCTTAACGCCATCGCGGACATGCTGCCCAAAGGGTCTGTGCTCATCACCGGGGCGGCCCGCGCGCAACAGAATGTGGATGCCGCAACCGGGCTCGCGAAAAGCCGGGAGATTTTCAACTCCCTGTTCGTGCTGGACGACAATGCCAAAATTTTGTCCCGGTACGACAAGGTGCATCTGGTGCCCTTTGGCGAATATCTCCCCTTTCAGAAACTTCTTGAGGCGCTGGGCTTCCGGCAACTCGTCCGGCAGCTCGGGGGGTTTGCGTCCGGCAAGGGACCGCGCCTGACAACGGCGCCCAACATCCCTCCCTTCGTTGCGCTCATTTGCTATGAGATCATCTTTCCCGGCGCCATCCGCGAGCCCGGCACTGCGCCGAAATGGCTGCTGAACCTGACCAATGACGCGTGGTTTGGCGACAGCATCGGCCCCGTCCAGCATTTCCAACAGGCGCGGGTGCGCGCGGTTGAGCAGGGGCTGCCGCTTGTGCGCGCGGCGAACACCGGTATTTCGGCGGTCGTCGACCCCTATGGCAGAATCGTCGCCCGCCTGCCGCGCGGCCAGGCCGCGGCCATGGACGTCAAGTTACCGCGCGCCGCGGGCGATACTGTTTTCGTTCTGTGGGGAGAGTGGATATTTATCGTATTGCTGCTCTTTACACTGGTGGTTTGGCGGGCTCTTGCAAATTATTGGCGTACTGAGCGCTTTTGATCTGAACAGCGGGAGACGAGGAGCGGGAATTCACCAGTAATTGAGGCCGCCGCGACTCCGCGACACTTGACGAACAAAATTATAGTCCATAGAAGAATCATAGAATTCAGATTCGGATTCTAGCAATAAGAAAGGATGTCATTGGATGCCCGGTGACAAAATCGAATCAAAAACCGGTAAGTCTTCCGCGGGCAAGAAAATCCCCAATCCTGTTGATGTTCATGTTGGAAGCCGAGTGCGATTGCGGCGCATGCTTGTCGGGTTTAGCCAGGAAAAACTTGGGCGCAGCATGGGTTTGACCTTCCAGCAAATCCAGAAATACGAAAAGGGCGTCAACAGGATTGGCGCCAGCCGCCTGTACAAGCTCTCCCAGGTTCTTGATGTTCCGGTCGGGTTTTTCTATGAGGGCATGAATCAGATGGAAGGGTCCGCCATTCCAGGCATGGCCGAGGAGAAATCCGAGGAATTTCTCTACGAATTCCTCAACACCCGCGACGGGCTGGAGCTCAACCGGGCATTTGTCAAAGTCAGCGACGCCAGTATCCGCAAGTCGGTTATCGATCTTGTGAGATCACTTGGCCGCGCCAACTCCAAGACACGGCCGCCTCGCGCTTGACGCAAGTTCCAAAGGCTGCAAGAAAGCGCACTTCCAGAGTGATCATTCTCAGTATGCAGGGGGCCGCGTGACCCGCGACAGTTATCTGTTCACCAGTGAGTCCGTGTCCGAGGGCCATCCGGACAAGATTTGCGACCGTATTTCCGATTCGATCGTGGATTTGTATCTCAAGGCCGATCCGCTCTCGCGCGTGGCTGTCGAGACGCTGACCACGACCAACCTCATTGTGCTGGCCGGCGAAACCCGCGGGCCCAACGAAATAACCGCCGGGGCGATGGAAGAATCCGCGCGCCGCTGCGTGCGCGAAATCGGTTATGAGCAGGATGGTTTTCATTGGGAAAACGCGGAGGTGCGGGTCCATGTGCACGAGCAGTCCGCCGATATCGCCCAGGGCGTGGACGCCAGCGCGGACAAGGACGAAGGCGCGGGCGATCAGGGCATCATGTTCGGCTATGCCTGCAACGAGACCGAACCGCTTATGCCGGCGCCTATCCATTATTCCCACGGTATTCTGCACGAAATGGCCAAGGCCCGCCACGCGGGCCTGACGCCGGAGCTGGGGCCGGACTCAAAAAGCCAGATCACGCTCAAATATGAAAAAGGCCGGCCCGTGGGGGCGACCTCCATCGTGGTTTCAACCCAGCATGGCGAGGAAGTGGCGCCAAAGAAAGTACGCGAACTCGTGCGCGGCTTTGTCGAGGACGTTCTGCCTGAGGGCTGGATGTGCCCGGAAGATGAATTCTACGTCAATCCGACCGGGAAATTCGTCATCGGCGGACCCGATGGCGACGCCGGGCTCACGGGCCGCAAGATCATTGTCGATACCTATGGCGGAGCGGCGCCCCATGGCGGCGGCGCCTTTTCGGGCAAGGACCCCACCAAAGTGGACCGCTCGGCCGCCTATGCGGCGCGTTATCTGGCAAAGAACGTGGTTGCCGCGGGGCTGGCGGACAGATGTTCGATCCAGCTCGCCTACGCCATCGGCGTGGCCAAGCCGCTGTCGATCTATGTCGATACCTATGGCACCGGCACGGTGGACGAGCACAAGCTGGAGCAGGCGCTCGGACGGGTCATGGACCTGACCCCGCGTGGTATCCGCGAGCATCTTCAGCTTTCCCGGCCGATTTATGAGCGCACGGCCGCTTATGGCCATTTCGGACGCCAGCCCGACAATGACGGCGGCTTCTCCTGGGAGTGGTCCAATCTGATCGAGCCGCTGAAAAGCGAGTTGAGCTGACGGAATGCTGATGCCTGGTTGCGCGCAACAGGCGGTACGATTAATTCCAGATTATGTCAGCACAGCGCAAACAGACTCTCCTTCGCACCTATGGCCGGCGCAAGGGGCACCGCCTCTCTCCGCGCAAGTCAAGGTTGCTGGACGAGTTGCTGCCAAAACTGCGTCTCGATCTTGAAACGCCGCCACCGGCGTCACTGCCAGAGCTGTTCCCTGGGCCCGCCCTGCAAGTCTGGCTGGAGATCGGTTTCGGCGCCGGCGAACATCTCGCCTGGCAGGCCGAAGCCAATCCGCAAACCGGATTTATCGGCTGCGAGCCATTCATCAATGGCGTGGCGAAACTGCTTGGCGAGGTCGAGGAGAAAAATTTCGCCAATATCCGTATCTGGGACGGCGATGCGCGCGAGGTTCTCGACTGGCTGGAGGATGCCTCGCTTGACCGGGTGTTCATCCTCTATCCCGATCCCTGGCCGAAAACGCGCCATCACAAGCGCCGCCTTGTCTCGCCGCAAACGCTCACCACACTCGCCCGCGTCATGAAGCCCGGAGCGCAGTTGCGCATCGGCAGCGACATAACCGACTATGTGCGTGTCACGCTCGAGGCCGTTTTCGCCAGCGGAAAATTTCAATGGCTGGCTGAACGGCCCGCAGATTGGCGGGTCCGCCCGCCGGACTGGCCGCGGACGCGCTATGAGAAAAAGGCGCTCCGCGAAGGGCGCAAGGCCCACTCCTTGATTTTCCGGCGCATTTAGGCTCGGGTTCCGCCAATGGCGTGTTGTTAATTTTGATTCCAACAGCGCTTGTGCACCGCGAAAAAGCGCGTATATTGGAAGCAACTCATGGTTTTGGTTTGATCAGGAGTGGGCCCACCGGTCCGCTCTTTTTGTTTGTGTGGCGCGCACTGCGGTGTTTTTTGCAATAGCGGTTCGCGCACGGGCTCAATCGGCGCAGCGCATGGATGAGCGTTTCACGCGCGAAACCGGTCAGGCGGCGGCCATCGCCGACCTTGCCAATCCGGTTTTGCAGGAACTTGGTTTTGATCTGGTGCGGGTGAAGCTCACCGGACAGGACGGCGCGACCGTTCAGATCCTGATCGAGCGTCCCGGCGGTGCGGTCACGATCGCGGACTGCACGGCTGTCAGCCGGCGGTTGTCGCCCCTGCTGGATGCCGATGATCCGTTGCCGGGCGGTTATTTTCTGGAAGTGTCGTCGCCGGGCATCAACAGGCCGCTGGTGCGCCCCAGGGATTTCATGACCTGGGCCGGGCATCAGGTCAGGGTGGAGTTGAAGGAGCTGGTGGATGGACGCCGCCGGTTCAAGGGTGAGATTGAAGGATTCGAGGACGGCGAGCTGCGGCTCAGGGTTGAACTTGACGGTTATGACGGGCCGCAGACAATCGGTCTGGACGTCTCCCTGATCGAGGAAGCAAAACTGGTGGTGAACGATGCGGCCCTAAAAGCGGCCCTTGGGAAGAATTCGCCACAGTAGGAATTCGCACGGCAAGCCCCCGATTGCGGGGGGCTTGTCCGCAATTATACGAGACTATCCGGAGGCACGTAATGGTTCAGGCAGGAATCAGCGCTAACAGGCTGGAGTTACTGCAGATCGCGGATTCGGTGGCGCGGGAGAAATCGATCGACCGCACGATCGTCATCGCCGCCATGGAGGACGCGATCCAGAAGGCGGCGAAGTCCCGCTATGGCAGCGAGAATGAGATCCGCGCGGAAATCTCTCCCGAAACGGGCGAAATTCTGCTCTCCCGCCTGCTTGAGATCGTCGAGACGGTCACCATGGAAGCGACGCAGATTTCGCTGAAGGAGGCGAAGCGGCGCAACAAGGCGGCCGCGCTCGGCGACTATATCGCCGAGGCGCTGCCGCCTCTCGATTTCGGGCGCGTGGCCGCGCAGAACGCCAAGCAGGTGATCGTCCAGAAAGTCCGCGAAGCGGAACGCGAGCGCCAGTTTGAGGAATATAAGGACCGGGTCGGCGAGGTCGTGAATGGCGTCGTCAAGCGCGTTGAATATGGCAACATCATCGTTGATCTGGGGCGCGGCGAGGCGATCGTGCGGCGCGACGATTCCCTGCCGCGGGAAAATTTCCGCTACGGAGACCGGGTTCGCGCCTACATCTATGACGTGCGCTCCGAGCAGCGCGGTCCGCAGATATTTCTCTCCCGCACGCGCCCCGAATTCATGGCCAAGCTGTTCGCGCAGGAAGTGCCGGAGATTTACGACAATATTGTCGAGATCAAATCGGTGGCCCGCGATCCCGGCAGCCGCGCCAAAATCGCGGTCCTGTCCAACGACACCTCGATCGATCCGGTTGGCGCCTGCGTCGGGATGCGCGGCAGCCGCGTACAGGCGGTCGTGAACGAGCTCCAGGGCGAGAAGATCGACATCATTCAGTGGTCGCCCGACGCGGCCCATTTCATCGTCAACGCGCTGGCGCCCGCCGAAGTCGTTAAAGTGGTGCTCGATGAGGACGCCGAGCGCATTGAAGTCGTGGTGCCCGACACCCAGCTTTCGCTTGCCATCGGACGGCGCGGGCAGAATGTGCGCCTGGCGTCCCAGCTGACCGGCTGGGACATCGACATCCTGACCGAAGCCGAAGAGTCCGAGCGCCGTCAGAAAGAGTTTGCCGAGCGCTCCCAGATGTTCATGGAAACGCTCGACGTGGACGAGGTGATTGCCCAGCTTCTTGCCTCCGAAGGGTTTACTTCGGTGGAAGAGGCCGCTTTCGTTGAGATTGCGGAAATCGCCAACATCGAGGGCTTCGACGAGGAAACGGCAACTGAAATCCAGACCCGCGCGCGCGAATATCTGGACCGGCGCGAACAGGAACTCAACAAGAAGCGCAAAAAACTGGGCGTGGAGGATGCCATGTCGGAAATCCCCGGCATGACACTGGAGATGATGGTCGCGCTTGGCGGGAATGAAATCAAAACGGTGGAGGATTTCGCCGGCTGCGTTACCGATGACCTGTCAGGCTGGCATGAGAAGGTGGAAGGCGAAAGTGTCCGCCATGCGGGCTATCTGGAAGAATTCGGGCTCGCGCGGCCAGATACGGAAGCCATGATCATGGCCGCGCGTGTCAAGGCGGGCTGGATTACGGAAGAAGATTTGCAGGGCGAAGGCGAAGAGACTGAGTCTTCGGACGGTGCGGAGGCCGCGGAAAATGCGGAGGGCGAGGCCCCCGCGGACGCCAGCGCGGAGGCGCCGCCGGCAAAAGAAGCGGAGGCGCCACCGGCAAAAGAAGCGGAGGCGGCGCCGGCAAAAGAAGCGGAGGCGGCGCCGGCAAAAGAAGATGCATCGCCCGCGGGCGATGACGCTGGCAAGGGCGCGGACGCGTGAGCGCGTCGTGAAGCAAAGTTGGCACAGGAGAGGTTTGGCATGGCGAGGAGCGCGCGGAGCGGAGATAGCGGGACGGAGCGGCAATGCGCCGTTTCGCGCGCGCGCAAACCGCTGGATGAGTTGCTGCGCTTTGCTCTCGATCCCGAAGGCCGGGCCGTCCTCGACCTGAAGGCGCGGCTGCCGGGCCGGGGCGTTTGGGTCACCTGCGCGCGAGATGTGGTCGAAAAGGCGGCCAGGGGCGGTATTTTCGCCCGGGCGTTCCGCAAACCGGTGAAAGCAGAAGACTCTCTGGGAGACCAGGTGGAGGCCCTGCTGGAACGCGATGCCCTGCAACGGCTCTCCCTTGCCAACAAGGCCGGGCTTGTGGTGTGCGGTTTCGACAAGGTCGCAAAGGTGTTACGCGGTAATGGCGAGACTGTTTTGCTTCATGCCTCGGATGCCGCCCGCGACGGGTGCGCGAAGCTGGACGCCATGGCGCGGCGCGGCGCGGACGGAGCCCCGCGCGAAACGGTGGTTTTATGCAACTTTAACATTGAACGAATGAGTTTGGCATTAGGCCGGCCAAATGTGGTACATGCTGCATTGAAACAGGGCGGGCCGCGCGGGAAATTTATGGATGCTGCGGCGCGCCTGGAGCGATTTCGCGCTGGCGGCGCAGTTTGCGCGGCGGCATAGCCGCCGAAACACGGAAGACGCATGAGCGAGACAAAAGAGACCGACGGCAAGACCGCTTCTGGTTCACGGACCATGACGCTTAATTTGAAGCGCACCGTGAACGCGGGCCATGTACGCCAGAATTTCAGCCACGGCCGGTCGCGATCCGTGCTGGTTGAAAAGAAGAAAAAACGCACGATCACTTCGGACGCCGACGCTGCCGCTGCGGCCAAAGCCGCGCAGGAAGCTGAGGCTGCCCAGCCGGAGAGCGAGACCGCGGCGCCCGCCGAAACGCCTGAAGCGCTGCGCAACCTGTCAGTCGAGGAAAGGGAGTTACGCACACGCGCCCTGAGCGATGCGAAGACGCGCGAAGTCGCCGAAAGCGAGCTGCGCGCAAGGGAAGAGACCGCGCGAAAGGCGACGGCCGCGAAGCAGAAAGAAGAACAACCCGCCGAAACCCCCGAGACCACGCCGGAAGTCGATGCCGAAGCCACGGCCGAAGCGGCACGCAAGGCGGAGGAGACGGGCGGGCGCCGCCGCGTGGATGCGGGCGCCGCCTCCAAGCCAAAGGAACGCACCGAAGCGCGCCCCAAGAAGGACCGTGTCGAAACCCGCCCGCAAAAACGCAAGGGCGGCCAGCAGCGTGTCCGCGGCAAGCTCACCATTACCAATGCTCTCGATGACAACCAGCGCCAGCGCTCCCTGGCCTCGCTGCGCCGCCGCCAGGAACGTCAGAAGAAGAAATCCAGCGGACCGGCCGAGGCCCAGGCAAAGATCGCCCGTGAGGTGACGATCCCCGAAGCCATCACCATCCAGGAGCTGGCGAACCGGATGACCGAACGCTCCGTCGATGTCATCAAGTTTTTGATCTCTCAGGGACAGATGCACAAGGCAAACGATGTGATTGACGCCGATTCCGCGCAGCTGATCGCGGAGGAATTCGGCCATACGGTCAAACGGGTTTCCGAAGCCGATGTGGAGGAAGGTTTTATTGGCGAGCAAGATGATCCCGCCGCCTTGAAATCCAGAGCCCCGGTCGTGACGGTCATGGGCCATGTGGACCATGGCAAGACGTCGCTGCTGGACGCCATTCGCGAGGCCAATGTCGTGTCGGGCGAAGCTGGCGGCATCACCCAGCATATCGGCGCCTACCAGGTCAAAACCGCCAGCGGGCACAGTGTGACCTTTATCGACACGCCCGGCCATGCGGCCTTTACCGCGATGCGCGCGCGCGGCGCCTCGGTGACCGACCTCGTCATTCTTGTGGTTGCGGCCGATGACGGAGTCATGCCGCAGACGATCGAGGCCATCAACCACGCCAGGTCCGCCGGGGTTCCCATCATTGTCGCCATCAACAAGATCGACCTGCCCAATGTCGATCCGACCAAGGTGCGAACCGAGTTGCTGCAGCATGAAATCGTCGTCGAAAGCATGAGCGGCGATGTGCTGGAGATCGAAGTTTCGGCGATCGAGAAAACCAATCTGGACAAACTTGTGGAGGCCATTGTCCTGCAGTCCGAACTGCTTGAACTCAAAGCCAACCCGGATCGCGCGTCCGAAGGCGTGGTGATCGAGGCCAAGCTTGATCGCGGGCGCGGACCCGTTTCCACCGTCCTGGTCCAGCGCGGTACGCTGGCCATCGGCGACATCGTCGTGGCGGGCGCCGCCTGGGGCAAGGTGCGGGCGCTGATTGATGATCAGGGCAACCAGGTGGATGAAGCCGGGCCGTCATCGCCTGTCGAGATTCTGGGTCTGAACGCGGCACCAGAAGCCGGCGACCAGTTCGCCGTGGTTGAAAGCGAATCGCGCGCCCGGGAGATCACGGAATATCGCGAGCGTAAACTTCGCGATGTGCGCGCCGCCGGCACCGGCCCGCGCGGATCGCTCGAGCAGATGATGAGTGACCTGCAGGAAGGGTCGATCAAGGAACTCCCGTTGCTGATAAAGGGCGACGTGCAGGGGTCGGTCGAGGCCATCAACGCGGCGCTCGCGGGGATCGGCAATGAGGAAGTTCAGGCGCAGATCGTGCACTCCGGCGTCGGCGGCATCATCGAATCCGATGTTTCCCTGGCGGCGGCCTCGGGCGCCGCGGTGATCGGATTTAACGTGCGCGCCAATAAACTGGCCCAGTCCACCGCCCAGGAAGAGGGTGTGGAGATACGTTATTACGCGGTCATTTACGATCTGGTCGATGATGTCAAAGCGGCCATGTCCGGAATGCTGGACCCGACCTTGCGGGAAAATTTCCTCGGCAACGCGGAAGTCCTGGAGGTTTTCAATATTTCCAAGGTGGGCCGGATCGCGGGCTGCCGTATCACCGAAGGCAAGGTGGAACGCGGCGCCAATGTGCGCCTCATCCGCAACGATGTCGTGATTCACGAAGGCAAACTCTCGACACTCAAGCGCTTCAAGGATGAAGTGAACGAAGTCGCGGGCGGTCAGGAATGCGGCATGGGCTTTGAAAATTATCACGACCTCAAGCAGGGCGACATCATCGAGTGCTTCACGGTCGAGGAGATTGAGCGCAAGCTGTAGGGGCGGCCAATCATCCGCCCGCCCCGGGGCGGGACCTTGAAGTCACACCCTTGCATACTTCCACAGCAGGTTCGCCACATGTCCAAAGGTCACTCCAAGCGAGGCCCGAGCCAGCGTCAGTTGCGGGTGGGCGAAAGTTTGCGCAAGGCGCTTAGTGAAGTGTTCCTTCGCAACGAAATAGCCGATCCCGATCTTGCCAGCGCGATGGTGACCGTTTCGGAAGTAAGAGCCTCGCCCGACCTCAAGAATGCGACTGTATTTGTGCTGCCCCTGGGCGGGGACAATCAGGACAAGGTCGTTTCCGCCCTCAAGCGCCACAAAAAGTTTGTTCGCGGCGAGGTGGCGCGGCGTGTTTCTCTGCGGCACATGCCCGAGTTGATCTTCGAGCTGGATGCGACATTCGACCAATCGAGTCACGTGGATGCCCTGCTGCGTTCGCCCAAGGTCGCGCGGGATATCAAATAGGGACCGGCGCGCGCGGCGCGACTGCATGGCATGGCAAGACGACGTAAGGGAAGGGCGATACATGGCTGGCTTGTTCTCGACAAGCCGGTGGGGCTCACGTCGAGCGATGCGGTGGCAAAGGTCAAGCGGCTTTACAGAGCAGCCAAGGCGGGACATGCGGGCACGCTCGATCCGCTCGCCAGCGGCATCCTGCCGATTGCGCTGGGCGAGGCCACCAAGACCGTTCCCTTTATCGTCGACGGGCTGAAGAGTTACCGCTTTACCGTGAGGTGGGGCGCGGAAACCGAAACCGACGACGCCGAGGGCGCGGTGCTGGAGGAGAGTTCCGCCCGCCCGGCCCGCGCCGATATCGAACGCCAATTGCCGCAGTTCATTGGTGATATCGAACAGATTCCGCCGCGCTATTCGGCCATCAAGGTGGCCGGCGCGCGGGCCTATGATCTGGCCCGCAAGGGCGACGCGTTCGAGTTGGCGGCGCGCGCCGTCAGGGTGGAAAGCCTGACCATTGCGGACATACCCGGCGCGGACCATTGCACGCTGGAGGCTACCTGCGGGAAAGGCACTTATGTGCGCTCGCTGGCCCGCGATCTCGGCCGCGCGCTGGGGTGCTTCGGGCATGTAAGCGCCCTGCGGCGCACCCGCGTCGGGCCGTTCGGGGAAGCCGCCACAATTTCTCTGGCTAAACTGGGGGAGTTGAGCCATAGTGCCGCCGGCCTGGAGGGGCTTGACGCTGTTCTTGAACCCGTGGAGACCGCGCTGGACGACATCCCGGCGCTGGCCGTAAGCGGAGACGATGCAGCGAAACTGGCGCGGGGCCAGGTCGTGCTGTTGCGCGGCCGCGACGCGCCCGTCATCAACGGACCCGTCTATGCAACGTCACGGGGACTGCTCGTGGCGCTCGGTGAAGTAAAGCGCGGCGAATTGAGACCAAAGCGCGTCTTCAACCTTTGAGGGTTGAGCCGGGATTTTTAATTATTCTCGACAGAACAGGAGTTAGACGATGTCGATTGCCGCTGAGCGCAAAAGCGCACTTATTGGCGAATACGCCACCAACAAGGGCGACACGGGTTCGCCCGAAGTGCAGGTCGCGATCCTCACCGAACGGATCACAAATCTGACCGAACACTTCAAAACCCACAAGAAAGACAATCACTCACGCCGCGGACTGCTCAAAATGGTGAGCCAGCGGCGCAGGCTTCTCGACTATGTCAAATCCCGGGACGAGGAGCGTTACAAGAAGCTGATAGCAAGCCTGGGTATTCGCCGTTAGCACGCGCATCAGGCGTGAGTTAACGGGACCGGGGAATCAGGACGCACCGGCCGGAATCCGCCGGCGGAGCGGCTCCTAATGCGATTCCCAAGATAGAAAGATGAGAAAAGAAAATATGTTTGATATTCACACAGAAGAAATTGAATGGGGCGGACGCACGCTGACGCTCGAAACCGGGCGCATCGCCCGCCAGGCCAGCGGCGCCGTTGTCGCCAGATATGGCGATACCAGCGTATTGGCGACCGCGGTCGCCGACCGTGAACCGCGCCAGGGCATCGACTTTTTCCCGCTCATGGTGGACTACCGCGAGAAGACCTACGCGGCCGGTAAAATCCCGGGGGGCTTTTTCAAGCGCGAAGCGCGCCCGGCCGAAAAAGAAACCCTGACATCCCGGCTGATCGACCGGCCGATCCGTCCGCTGTTCGCGAAGGGTTTCCAGAACGAAACCCAGGTGCTCATAAATGTGCTCAGCCACGACATGGAAAACGATCCCGATATTGTCGCCATGGTGGCGGCGAGCGCCGCGCTTACCATTTCGGGAATTCCCTTCATGGGCCCCATTGGCGGCGCGCGCATCGGCTTTATCGATGGCGCCTATGTGCTGAACCCCACGCTCGACCAGATGGAGGAGACAGAACTTGAGCTCCTCGTGGCCGGCACGGGCGACGCGGTACTGATGGTCGAATCGCAGGCAAAGGAACTCGCTGAGGATGTGATGCTCGGCGCGGTGATGTTCGGGCATAAGGAAATGCAGCCCGTCATTGGCGCCATCATCAAGCTGGCGGAGAAAGCCGCCAAGGCGCCCTGGGATTTCGAGGCGCCGGACAATTCCGAGATGGAGGACAAGGTTCGCAAGGCCGCGGAAAAAGACCTCCAGAAAGCCTACCAGATCGCCGATAAAATGGCCCGCCAGGACAAGGTCGCGGAAGCCAAATCCAAGGTGATCGCGGCGCAGGTTCCCGAAGACGATGACGGCAAGCTCGCCGACAAGGTTTCAGGCGCCTTCAAAACGGTCGAGAAGGACGTTGTTCGCGGCTCGATCCTGGAGACTTCCAAACGCATCGACGGACGCGATCTCTCGACGGTTCGCGCCATTGTCTGCGAAGCCGGCATTCTGCCGCGCACCCATGGCAGCGCCCTGTTCACCCGCGGCGAAACCCAGGCGCTGGTCGTCACCACGCTGGGCACCGGCGAGGACGAACAGTTCGTGGACGCGCTGGAAGGCACCTACAAGGAATCCTTCCTGCTGCACTACAACTTCCCGCCCTACTCGGTTGGCGAGACGGGCCGCGTCGGCTTCACCGGGCGGCGCGAAATCGGCCATGGCAAGCTGGCATGGCGCGCGATTCACGCGCTTCTGCCCGATCGCGAAACCTTCCCCTACACCATCCGGGTTGTTTCCGAGATCACCGAATCCAACGGGTCCTCTTCCATGGCCACGGTCTGCGGCGCGTCGCTGTCGATGATGGATGCGGGCGTTCCCTTAAAGCGTCCGGTGGCGGGCATCGCCATGGGGCTCATCAAGGAAGGCGACAAATACGCCGTCCTGTCGGACATTCTGGGCGATGAGGACCATCTGGGCGACATGGACTTCAAGGTCGCGGGATCGTCCGAAGGCATCACTTCGCTGCAGATGGACATCAAGATCACCGGCATAACCGAGGAGATCATGAAGATCGCGCTCGATCAGGCCAGGGATGGGCGGATGCACATCCTGGACGAAATGGCCAAGGCGCTGGGCGAAGCCCGTGACGACCTGGGCGAACATGCGCCGCGCATCGAAATGATCACCATTCCCACCGACAAGATCCGCGACGTGATCGGAACCGGCGGGTCGGTCATTCGCGCTCTGGTGGAAGAGACCGGCGCCAAGATCGACATCAATGACGATGGCACGGTCAAGGTTGCTTCCAGCTCCGCCGAATCGATCAACGCGGCCCTCACCAAGATCAGGATGATCACGTCCGATCCCGAGGCTGGCGAAATCTACGAAGGGACGGTCGTCAAAACGGTCGACTTCGGGGCGTTCGTCAACTTCTTCGGTCCCAAGGACGGCCTTGTCCACATCTCCCAGCTGGCCGACCACCGCGTCAACCAGACCACCGACATCGTCAAGGAAGGCGACAAGGTCTGGGTCAAGCTGCTGGGCTTCGATGACCGGGGCAAGGTGCGGCTTTCAATGAAGGTCGTCGATCAGGAGACGGGCAAGGAGATTACCGAAGAGGCCAAGGAGGCGAGCTAGAGCACAATCCGAAAAGTGTGAAACGGTTTTCGGATAAATTGTGCGGCAAAAAACCAGATAGAGCGCCAACCTGGTTCAATCAGGTTGGATCACGCTCTAGTTCCAGTATGGTTGGCTGAAAATTTGGGCGGCTCCCTTCGGGGGGCCGCTTTTAATTTGGGCGGATGAGCCTCAGGCGAGGATATCCAGAAGCCGCCCCTCGGTTTGCGCGATTGCGCCGATGACCTTGGCGGAGGCCTTGAACTGAACCTCGGACTCCTTCAGCGATGCCAGCCCGGCGACGATATCATTGTCGCCGTCAGCCGTCCGCGTGCCGCCGCGCACAATCTCGCCCGCCGTGCGTTCAAAATTCTGGCTGGCGGATTGCAGTCCGACGATTGCGTTCTGGATTGCCAAACTCATGGGAGCTGAAGATAGCTCAGAGGACTTAAATCCGCGTAAACGGCGGAACGTGGCTAATTTTTCGTTACCAGCGCCTCGAAGGCATCCGCCCGCGGCCAGAAAAGCTCAAGCGAAAGCGAGACCTGATCCGGGTTGCCGGTGGTGAGCAGTGCCGGCTTGGAACCGGAAGACTTTGGCGCGGCGTAGTCCGGATGCCGGACCAGGTAGTCCTCAAGGCTGTCGGCCACGACCTGCGGCTGGCTCAGAAGCCGCGTTGAGGGGGAGAGATGCTGCACAAACAGGTCCTCGATAAGTGGAAAATGGGTGCACCCGAGTATGACCCGCTCGGGGATTTTGCCGTTCGTTCGGTCCAGCAACTGGCGGACATATTCCGCGACCATGACGTCGAGTTCACCTTTGGCGCGGCCCTGCTCGATAGCCCCGGCCAGGTCCGCGCAAGCCTGCTCGGCAATCGTGACCTTCGGGCAGCGCTTGGCGATTTCCTCGCTGTAAACACCGCTCGACACGGTCCGGGTCGTGCCGAAGACCGCAATCGTGTCGTCATTGTATTTCTGCGGATATTGCGGCGAGGTCACGGCCCATGGCGTTTGTGTCGCTGCTTCCACCATCGGCGCGACCACGCCCAGAATATTGTGACCCTCATATCCGCTGCCGGGCAGCCAGTCCTGCTGCAATGTCCGGCAGGCGACGGCGCTCGCCGTATTGCAGGCCAGCACGGCCAGCTTGCAGCCACGGGCGTAAAGCTGCTCCACCCCGGCGCGGGTCAGATCGACAATTTCCGATGAGTCCCGGTTGCCATAGGGCGCGTTGGCGTGGTCGCCGAGATAGACGAATTCCAGATCGGGGAACCGGCGCAGGAGGGCGCGGAAAATGGTCAATCCGCCATGGCCTGAGTCGAACAGTCCAATCATGCCGCCATGCTCTTGGTACGTTTTGTAAAACAGGCCACGCCACCCGCTCCCCCTTGCCCAACCACCCCGTAAGTATACCCTTGGGGTGGTTGGGCAAGGGGGAGCGGGTGGCGTGGCGTTGCTTCGCAGATGTGGTTACTCGGCCGCTTCGCTCTTCGCCGCCGGGATTTCCACGCCCTCATAGAGCTTGAGGGCTTCGAGTTCCGGCGTGGAGACGACATTGTAGCCGCAATCGGCGAAATGCACTTCGCCCGTAACCGCGCCCGACAGATCGGACAGCAGGTAAAGCGCCGCGCCGCCGACTTCGTCCAGATGCGGTGTGCGTTTGAGCGGCGAATGGGCTTTTTGAAAATTGAAAATGGAGCGGGCGTCGGAGATGGCGGCGCCGGCGAGTGTCCGCATGGGACCGGGCGAGAGTGCGTTGACGCGGATGCCCTGTGCGCCCAGATCGACCGCAAGATAGCGCACGCTGGCTTCAAGCGCCGCCTTGGCCACGCCCATCACATTGTAGCAGGGCACGACCCGCGTCGCGCCGCCGAAGCTCAAGGTGAGCATGGAGCCGCCATCATTCATCAGTTCCGCCGCGCGCCTGGCAATTTCGGTGAAGGAGAAGCAGGAGATCACCATGGTCTGCACAAAGTTATCGCGGCTGGTGTTCACATAGCGGCCGCTCAGTTCGCTGCGGTCGGAAAAGGCCAGCGCGTGCACCACGAAATCCAGCGACCCCCATGTGTCGCCGATAACCTTGAAAAGACTGTCCACACTTTCGAGGTCTTCCACATCGCAGGCTTCGATGATTGGCGAGCCAACCGACTCCGCCAGTGGAATGGCGCGGCGCCCGAATGCATCCCCCTGATAGGTAAAGGCGAGCTCCGCGCCATGTCCCGCCAGTATCCGGGCAATGCCCCAGGCGATCGAGCGGTCATTGGCGACCCCCATGATAAGTCCCTTCTTGCCGGCCATCAGAGGTCCGGGGGACGCTACATCGTTACTTGTCATACCTGAGCCTTTTATCGTCAAAAAAGATACGTGATGGAAAACGCCTGAAAAATGCTCAGGCGTCGCAGCGTTTGAAGACGAGTGTGGCGTTGGTGCCGCCAAACCCGAAACTGTTGGACATCACACAGTTAATCTCCACATTGTCCTCGCGGGCCCGAAGAATTGGCACATCCGCCATCTCCGGGTCCAGTTCCTCGATATTCGCCGACTCGCATAAAAAGCCGTTATTCATCATCAGCAGAGAGTAGATGGACTCCTGCGCTCCCGTGGCCCCCAATGAGTGACCGGTCAATGATTTGGTGGCGCTGATCTTCGGGATGTCGTTTCCGAACACCTCGCGGATGGCCTCGATCTCGCGGGTGTCGCCAACCGGTGTCGAGGTGCCATGCGGATTGATATAGTCGATCTTGCAGTCGATATCCTTCATCGCCAGCCGCATGCAGCGCACCGCGCCCTCGCCCGAGGGAGCGACCATGTCGAAGCCGTCGGAGTTGGCGCCATAGCCGGCGATCTCGGCGTAGATTTTCGCGCCGCGCGCCCTGGCGTGTTCGAGCTCTTCGAGAACCAGAACGCCGGCGCCGCCGGCGATGACAAAACCGTCGCGGTTGACGTCAAAGGCCCGGCTCGCGGTCTGCGGCGTGTCGTTGAATTTCGAGGACATGGCGTTCATGCCGTCAAACAGGACCGAAAGCGCCCAGTCGAGTTCCTCGCTGCCGCCGGCAAACACAATATCCTGCTTGCCCCACTGGATCATTTCCGAGGCGTTTCCGATGCAGTGGGCGGATGTGGAACAGGCAGATGTGATGGAATAATTGACGCCCTTGATATGGAACGGGGTGGCCAGGGTGGCCGAGGCGGTCGACCCCATGGCCTTGGGCACCACGAAGGGACCGACCTTCTTGGGGCCGCGATTGCGGGCTGTGTCCGCCGCCCAGACAATCGCCTTGGTGGACGGCCCGCCCGATCCCATGACGATGCCGGTCCGCTCGTTGGAAACTTCGCCTTCCTCAAGGCCCGAATCGCGGATCGCCTGCTCCATGGCGATATAGTTCCAGGCCGACCCGGCTTCCATGAAACGGCGCTGCTTGCGGTCCAGCGCGTCTTCCCAGTCAAGACTTGGCGCACCGCTGACCTGGGAGCGAAATCCCATTTCCGCATAGACATCATTTTTCGTTATGCCTGATTTGGCCTCGCGCAGCGATGCCGTCACTTCCTGGGTGTTGTTTCCAATCGATGAAACAATCCCCATCCCCGTGACCACAACACGTCTCATGTTTTTGTCCTCTTAGATGTCCGCTTCAGATGTCCGCTGGCAGTGCGGGGCGTGACGCGTCAAAGCGACGCGGCATTGCGCTTACGCAGCCGCTTCTCCGCCAGACGCATCGAACAGGCCCACCCGCAAATTCGTGGCGGTGTAAAACTCCTCGCCATCCGCCTTGAGCACGCCATCGCCGATGCCGAGGGTGAATTTGCGGCGGATCACACGCTTGAAGTCAACCACATACTCGACCTTCGATATAGTGGGGTCGACGATGCCTTTGAATTTGACCTCGCCGACGCTGAGCGCGCGTCCGGTTCCAGGCGCGCCCAGCCAGCCAAGAAAAAAGCCGGTCATCTGCCACAAAGCGTCAAGACCCAGGCACCCCGGCATCACCGGGTCGCCTTTGAAATGACAGGGGAAAAACCACAGGTCCGGCTTGATATCCAGCTCCGCGACGATCACGCCCCTGCCGTGCTCTCCGCCGTCTTCCTCGATCCGGGTGATGCGGTCGAACATCAGCATCGGCGGCAGGGGCAGTTGCGCGTTGCCTTTGCCGAACAGTTCGCCACGGGCGCAGGAAAGCAGATCCTCATATTCGTAACTGGATGGACGTTCGGACATTCTTCTTTTATTCCCCGCACGGATCGCTGACGCGCTCCATATTTGAACCGCGTGTTACCTAACACACTCCTTTGAGCATCAAAAGCCTGCGCCACGCCCCGGTCAACCATGGTCCAGGGCATGTATTGCGAGAGAGATCGGAAAACGGTAGTGTCGGGAAATCCGGCAGGGATGAACAGGGAAATCCGCGACCATGTCTCAAGACAAGCAAACCGGGATTGCCGTGGTGCAAAACACTGCTTCCGACACGCTGCGCGGTGCGGGGCTGCGTCCCACACGTCAGCGTGTCGCGCTGGCCGAGCTCCTGTTTGCCAAGGGTGACCGGCATCTGACCGCCGAGCAGTTGCATGAAGAAGCGGTCGGCAACGATGTGCGTGTTTCTCTCGCCACCGTATACAACACGCTGCACCAGTTCACCGAAGCGGGGCTGCTGCGCGAGGTGGCGGTGGAAGGCTCAAAAACCTATTTCGACACCAATACGTCCAATCATTGTCACTTCTTCTGCGAACCCGACGGCACCCTCACTGACATTCCGACGGACGAATTGACGGTGCTGGGCCTGCCGGAGCCGCCCGAAGGCATGGAAGTGTCGCGTGTGGATGTGCTGGTCCGGCTTGTGGCAAAGCGCAGCTGAGCCAGGTCCTGCCGCGCTACTTTACTTCTTCATCGCGATAGACGCCCCAGAGCCGTTCCTGCTCTATCCATCCGTTGTAGTTGCCGACGGTAAAGTTGCACCACTTGCCGTTGCATTCATGGACGGACCCCAGCACACCGGATTCTACCCGGGCGACAACTTTCGAGCTGGCCGACGCGTCTTCATAGAGCGCGATTGTCTGCGGATTCTTGACCCATGGCATAACCAGGGCGGTGCGCCGTCCCGACAAAAGCGCATAGAACACCCACCCTTCGGACCCTTCGCTATCGCGAATCTGGCGCCAGTTTTCAGACTCGGCCAACACCTCGACCGGCAGCCCCGCGCGTGAAAACACCCAGGCCACGGGATGCCCGGTGCTGGGTCCCTTGCGCACATTGACGCGATTGGATTTGAGGCTCACAAAACGGGGCACCTGAAGACCGCTTGCGCCAACCTTCACGGAAGCCTGAGTCTCGGGCGTCTGAGCGCTGGCGCCGGGCGCGCCAAGCAGCGCCAGCACGCCCAGCATTGCCGCCGACCCGCGGAAACGCCGCCGCCGCGTGGCGCAATTCAAGCTCCATTTGTGTCCGTCCCTGGCCATCTCGATCCGGTTCCTGGTCCAAGCCAACAGTCTTGCGGCAAAAAGATGAACGGAACATGGCCAATGGAAACGCATGGGGCTTTGTTTTATACGACCCCATCTGATAGACAAGGCGGCGCGCGAGAGAGCATTGACAAAGCAGACGCCGGAAGTTGTTTGAAAGCGGCGCCGGACTGCGCGGCCCACGCAGAATGGAGAAGCGGGATGAGCACCAAGAAACCGCTGGTTGTCGTAACCCGCAGACTGCCCGACGTGGTCGAGACGCGTATGCGCGAGCTGTTTGACGCGCAGCTGAACATTGCCGATGAACCCATGTCGCGCGAGCAGCTCATCGAGGCGATGAGCAAGGCCGACGTTCTTGTGCCGACGGTCACCGACCGTATCGATGCCGGCGTGCTCAGCCAGGCCGGAGAGCAATTGAAGCTGATCGCCAATTTTGGCACCGGCGTCGACAATGTGGATCTGGATACCGCGCGCAATCGCGGCATCATCGTCACCAATACGCCGGGTGTGCTGACCGAAGATACCGCCGACATGACCATGGCGCTGATCCTGGCCGTTCCGCGGCGGCTGGCCGAGGGCGCCAGCTATCTGAAAAACCCGGACAGCCAGTGGGCGGGCTGGTCTCCCACATGGATGCTGGGGCACCGCATTTCCGGCAAGCGGCTGGGTATCGTCGGCATGGGGCGCATTGGCCAGGCGGTGGCGCGGCGGGCCAAGGCGTTCGGACTGCAAATCCATTATCACAACCGGCACAAGGTTGCGGGCGAGGTGGAGGCGGAGCTTGAGGCAACCTATTGGGATAGCCTGGATCAGATGATCGCCCGCATGGACATTATCTCGGTCAACTGCCCGCATACCCCGGCGACCTATCACCTGCTGTCCGCGCGCCGGCTCAAGCTGCTCAAGCCCGATGCCTATATCGTCAATACCGCGCGCGGCGAGGTAATTGACGAGAACGCCCTGGCGCGGATGATCGAGGCGGAGCAGATCGCGGGCGCCGGGCTTGATGTGTTCGAACATGCCCCGGCGGTGAACCCGAAATTCCTAAAGAGCAACCGGGTCGTGGTGCTGCCGCACCTGGCCTCGGCGACGCTCGAGGGACGCGTCGACATGGGCGAGAAGGTCATCATCAATATCAAGACCTTTCTCGATGGCCACTCACCCCCGGACCGGGTTCACCCCGCCATGCTGTAGGCGGGGGATTCCGCCGCCTGGCTTCCCGGCGCCTGCGGAAGGACCGGCCGGCTGCCGGTATCGCGTACAAAGGCGATGAAGTCGGCTTCGAACAGAGGCTTTGCGTAGAGATAACCCTGCGCCTCGTCGCAGTTCAGCGCCGCGAGGGTTTCGAGATCGGCGCGTTCCTCCACGCCCTCGGCAATCACCTTCAGTCCCATGGAGTTGCCGAGCCGGATAATCGCCGCGCAAATGGCCTCATGGTCCGGGTCGGAATTCAGATTGGCGACGAAGGACTGATCGACCTTGAGCCTGTCGACGGGAAAATCCTTGAGCCTGGACAGGGAGGAAAATCCGGTGCCGAAATCATCGATCGCCAGACCCACGCCGAGCTGTTTCAGACCGGTGAGCAGATCGATGACATTGCCGCGATGGGCCATTGCCATGCTCTCGGTGATTTCCAACTCGAGAAACGCGGCCTTCAGGCCCGCATCCTCAATCGCGGTCTTCACGGATTGATAAAGCCCCTGCTGCCGGAAGTGGAGCGGCGAGATGTTGACGGAAATCACGATGTCGGCAATGCCGTTGTCCTGAAGACGTTTGTTGAACAGGCAGGCTTCGCACAGCACCCATTCGCTGATGGGAATGATCAGCCTTGTCGCCTCGGCGACCTCGATAAACTCACCGGGCGAAACGATGCCGCGTTCAGGATGGTTCCAGCGCAGCAGCGCCTCGGCGCCGATCATGCGGCCTGAGGGAATATCGAATTGCGGCTGGTAGGCGAGCTGGAATTCGCCATTTTCAATTGCCTTGCGCAATTCGCATTCCGAGCGCTGTCTGGCCTGCACCTCGCAATCGATCTCGGCGTCATATATCCGGTAGATGCTGCCACCCTCCGCCTTGGCCCGGTAGAGCGCGACATCGGCATTGCGCAGCAGCTCGTCGGGCCCGCCCTCGTCCTGGGGGTAGAAGGAGATGCCGATGCTGGTCGCGGTGTGCACCTCGTTTTCAGAAAGCTGGAAGGGCGAGGCGATGGAGTTCACAATCCGGCGCGCCAGATGTTCAGCGTCGAAGGGCGACTTCAGATTGGTGGCGATAACGGCAAATTCGTCGCCGCCGAGGCGGGCGATTGTGTCGGTCTTGCGGCGGCACTGCTCAAGGCGCCCGGCCACCTGAACCAGAAGTTCATCTCCCGCCGGATGCCCCATGGTGTCGTTGACATCCTTGAAGCGGTCGAGATCCAGAACCATGACCGCGACCAGCGTTTCGAGGCGGTCCGCGGAATCGATCGCCTGCTGAAGCCGGTCCTGGAACAGTACCCGGTTCGGCAGGCCGGTGAGCGCATCGTTTTCGGCCAGATGCTTCATCTTGCTTTCCCAGTCCTTGCGGTCGGAAATATCGGTGATGATGCCGACGATGCGATCATCGGAGGTGCGGCGCTCGGAGACACGCACCCAGCGACCGTCGCTGAGTTCCTCGTCGAACGCGACGACGGACTGCCGGTGCTTGGCGGTGCGCGCGGCGACCGCTTCCTCCAGCGATATGTCCTCGGGCAGCTCCATGACGCCGCGCTGATACGCCATGGTGATGAATTGGGTGAAGGTCGGCTGCTTGTCTATGTCGTCGGCCAGTTCCCAATAGATCACGCGGAACACATTGTTGCACATGAGCAGCGTGTCGTCGCTTTCCCACAGCACAAAGCCTTCCGAGATATTCTGGATGGCGTCGTACTGAACGTTTTTCGCCTGGCGCAGGTCTTCCGCCATGCTCAGGGTGGATTGGGATTCCTGCTCCAGGGCGCGTTTGAGCTCTTCCAGCTCGGCGACGCGGGTTTGCAGCGTCTGCTCGGAATCGCGCAGTTGGCGTTCATATTTCGCGCGGTCGGTGATATCGCGATAGGAGGCCACCATGGAGTCGCCGCTGACAGGGTTGCCCGTGACCAGAATAACCCGCCCATCGGGGCGCGTGTGCTCATATTCGTGGGCCTCGAACCGGCTGGCCAGCGCGACCTTCTCCTTGACCAGCGCGTCCACATCGCAATCGCCATATTCACCCTGTTCGGCGCGATAACGGAAGATATCCTCAAGGGCGTCGCCGGGGCGGAACTTGCCCAGCGGAATGCCTTGCATCTGGAAATAGTGATTATTGAAGAGCTGAAGACGCAGGTCTTTGTCATAGCAGCTGATCCCCTCCTCGACATTCTGAAGGACATTCTTCAACAGGAGGGACTGCTGCGCGAGGCTCTCCTCGCCGGCGGAAACCTGGCGAAAATTGTGGTGCATGCACTTCAGGAGCCCGACGAAGACCAGCGCGTAACTGACGATCTTGAGAAGGTGGGCGGCGTCAAATTCGAGGTCGAACAGCTTCGAGGAAAGCGGCATGTATACAACCTGCGCGCACAGGCTGACGACCAGTGACATCACAAGCCAGCGTTCGGCCGGCTGGCGGGCCCAGTTCCGCTTCCAGGTAAACCCGATGAGCGCCAGCAGGAAGAACAGGGCAGGCAGAAACTCCTCGGGCCGGTGAAATATCAAATCCGGGTAATAGGCCTGCGGGAGAGGGACGAAGAGGAAGAACAGCAGGGAGGCCAATGTAAACGCCGTGGCCATGGCATATACCGTGATCGAACCGCGGGGCGTTGAAATCCTGTGCCCGAGGTCCAGCCGCCAGACAATTGCCGACGCGAACAGAAGCACCGAGAGAAACCAGCGCGACGCGATCCAGCTCCACGGGATGAGCGAGGGCAGGCCGGATGGCATATATTGCCTGAAGTGAGCAGATGACACGATTGCATGGTAGCCATCGAGCATGGCCGTGCCCAGAAACGCGACCCCGAGCAAGAGCGCCAGACCTTGCCGCTGACTGTAATAGTGGACGATGGCCATGAGCCCGGCAACCAGCGCCACGGCCGCCGCCAGCGCTTCCATATCGGTATGAATCTGCGCGCTGCTTTGCCACTCCAGGCCGCTCAGCACCCAGTAGGGCGCGATGATCGCGGCGGCAATGGCCAGGCATTTGATGATGTCGCCGCGACTATTGGCATCCGCTTGATACGGTGCGCCGCCAGTGTTTATTCCCGCTAAACCAGGCATGGGTTCCCCCGATTGTAAACTACAATCAGAGGTTGTAGTTACATAATATTACAACTTCGTTTACGGCGCGTGCGGGAGGCGATTGCGCCTCCGCCAACCCGCCCTATACTCTCCCGGCGGGGAGCGCGGAATATGATGGATGGCAAGCACCGGCGAGTATTGATTGTGGTCTTCGACGCGCTGCGTCCGGAATTCGTGACGCCCGCGCTGATGCCCAATCTGCACGGTTTCGCGGGCGGCGGGGTCCGTTATGTCAACGCCCGTTCGACCTTCCCGACGGAAACCCGCGTCAACCAGTCGGCGGTCATTACCGGCTGTTATCCCTCCCGGCACGGCATCGTGGCCAACAAATTTGTCCTGGACGAGTGGGGACCGCGCGGCACTCTCAACACCGGCGACGACCTTGAACTGGAGGCCGCTTTCAAACAGTCATCCGGCCAATTATTCGATGTTCCGACCCTTGGGGAACGCCTTGCCTCGGCTGGCCGCAGTTATGCGACATTGAGCGCGGGAACGCCGGGCGGCGGGCGGCTGATCAACCATTCGGCGGAGGAAAACGGCTTCTTCCGCTTTGCCATGAGGCGCCCGGAGGCGAGCGCTCCCGCCGGGGCCATGTCCGCGATCGCCGAACGGATCGGCCCGCTGCCGGAATATTCGCTCCCGGCGCTGGACTGGATCAGCTATGCGGTCGATTGTTATCTTGGCTATGTCGAACCGGAGATCGAGCCGGACGTCATGCTCTTGTGGCTGTGCGAGCCCGACGAGAGTTTCCACCAGCTTGGCATCGGCTCGGGCGAAGCCTTGCGCGCCATTGCCCATGTGGATTCGGAATTCGGGCGCATCCTTGCCGCCCATGAAAAGCAGATCGCGGCGGGCGAGTTGCAGATCATCGCCCTTTCCGATCATGGCCAGATCTCCCTGTCAGGCGAGCGGCTGGACCTTGTGGCCCGATTGACCGAAGCGGGCTTCGACGCCGGGACG
>QIGN01000071.1 GCA_003228955.1 Hyphomicrobiales bacterium | reverse complement strand
AATGGATTCCGTTTTCGAAGCGACTATTCGCACTGATCTGTCCAGGACATCCTATATCACCGTGACCATAACACTGCAGGGTGGCTTTTTGCCCCAATGCTGCTTTACCTCCGCGCGCACGGCCCGGCGCACGGCTTCGGCCACCAGGGCGCTGTCACGTCGCCGTGGCCGCGGTATCCCGTTTAGTGCGCCTTGGGCAGCTCCCGCAACAACCTCCCCAAATGGAATTCCCTGTGCCGTGGCGGCGGGAATTCCGATCATGGTCGATTGCGGGTCCGCCACAATATCGCCTTTTGACGACAGCACGAGCGAAACGGCGACCGCGCCGCCATAGGAGAGGCGCTTGCGCTCTTCCACCGGCCCCTCGCCGGGCAATACAGGCAGTGCGCCATCCAGATAGACGCGTCCAGCCGGCGCTTCATCGACAATTGCCGCGGGGCCGGGGCAAAGGCGCACCAGCGACCCGTTGCGCGCGCGGACCACGGTTTTGGCGCCAAGGTCCTTCGCCAGTTTTGCATGGGCCTCAAGGTGGCGTGCCTCACCATGCATGGGGACAACGGTTTCAGGTGTGAGCCAGGAATAAAGTTTTTCCAGTTCTCCACGCCGGGGATGGCCTGAAACATGGATCAAAGCATCGGCATCGGTAACGACTTCAATCTTCTGGTCCGCCAGCTGATTTTGCACGCGTCCGACGGCTTTTTCGTTGCCCGGTATGGTGCGGCTCGAAAACAACACGATATCACCGCGAGCGAAGGTCACGCGCGGGTGGCCTCGCGCTGCGATCCGCGCGAGAGCCGCACGCCCCTCCCCCTGACTTCCCGTGCACAGGGCCATGACTTTTTCGCGCGGTAAATGTCCAAAATCGTCTTCTGTCAGGAGATCGTAGTCCGGCGGCAGGTAGCCGGTTTCTTCCGCCACCTGCACGACGCGTTTCATGGCGCGTCCGACGATCACGATATGCCGGTCCGCAGCCGTCGCGGCGTCCATGGCGGAGCGAAGCCGCGCAACATTGGAGGCAAACGTCGTCACCGCGACCCGGTGCGGCGCGTTTGCGATTATGCTGGAGAGAGTCTTCGCCACATCGGCTTCGGAAGGGGAATGTCCCGGGCGCATGGCGTTGGTGGAATCGCAAATGAGCGCGTCGAGCTTGTCCTTACCAATCTTTCTCAAGCGTGCCTCGTCGGTGGCCGCCCCGACAACCGGCGTGGGGTCGAGTTTCCAGTCGCTGGTGTGAAATACCGTGCCCGCATCGGTTCGGATCAGGAGCCCGTTGCTCTCGGGGATCGAGTGCGCCATGTCGACAAGCTCGATATGGAAGGGCCCGATATCCAGTTTTGCCCGCACCGGGATTTCCTCGATAGGAATTTCTCCCTCCTTGCCTTCCTCGATGAGTTTAGCGCGCAGGAGGGCGGCGCTGAAGGGGGTAGCGTAGAGCGGGGCCCGCAGCCTTGGCCACAAGGACATGACCGCGCCGAAATGATCTTCGTGGGCATGGGTGAGGACAATGCCGGCGAGATTGTCGCGTTGCTCCTCAATGAAGCGGATATCGGGGAAAATAAGGTCGATCCCCGGTTCCGCCGGGCCGGCAAACGTTACTCCCAGATCGACCATCAGCCATTGACGCCTGTGGGGAGGGCCAACTCCATAGAGATACAGGTTCATCCCGATTTCCCCGATTCCCCCCAGGGCGAGGAAAACAAGCTGGTTCGGTTTATCGGAGGTTTTTCTGGGCATGTAGGACGGGTTACCTGCGGAAGTATTCGCGCTGTTATAGCGGGAATACGTCACCGGTGGTTATTCGTTTTTTTATTCCGCCATCCAGAATCAGGATCAGCGCACCGTCTTCGTCGAGCCCCCCGTAGGCGCCGTGAGACACCGCGTCGGCGAGATTCACCTGAAGCGGCGTGTTCGCGGGCAATGTGTGCCTCATCCAGCCTTCACGAATATGCGCAAAACCGGCGCCGTTGTTCCAGGCGCCAAGCCACTCGTCACATGCCGCCGCAAGGCATTCCAATGCCCGCGCCGGTGTGGTGGAAACGCCATGTTGCGCCAAATTGGTTGCGCGATAGTCCACTTCATCGGGATGTTTTGCCAGATTGAGGCCGAACCCCATAATCACGGCTGGCAAACCGCCTTTGCCGACTTTGCTTTCCAGCAGAACGCCGCCAAGTTTCATCCCCTTATACAGAAGATCATTGGGCCATTTGAGGATGAGGTGTTGCGAGATGTTGCGCGTTGTCAAACCGGCAACTGCATCATGAAGCGCGAGCCCGGCCACAAGGCTGAGCTGGGTCAAATGTACCTGCTTGCAATCGGGGCGCAGCAACAAGGTGGCGAACAAATTTCCCGCGAGTGATTCCCAGCGGCGGCCCAACCGCCCGCGCCCGGAGGTCTGGGCGCGGGCGCAAATCCACAAACCACCCTCCTCGCCGGCCCCTGCCTGGCGCAGCGCCTCGGAGTTGGTGGAATCCAGTTTCTCATATACGGACAGGCGGTAACCGGCGGGGAGCATTACATCGGGTGTGGACATGCCCTCAAAACAGGGATTTGGCGGCCACGTTCGCTGCCTGAACCAGGGGCGCGGGATAGGTGAAGAAAAGTATCACCAGCAGCCCCGATGCTCCGAGTACGATCTTGAGCGCGCCGGGCATGGGTTCGAATTTTTCCGCCGGCTCGTCCAGATACATGATCTTGATGATGCGCAGATAGTAATAAGCTCCTACAACGCTTGATAAAACGCCAATAATAGCAAGGGTGTACAGACCGGCATTTATTGCGGCAAGAAACACATAGAATTTCGCGAAAAAGCCTGCAAGCGGCGGAATTCCAGCAAGGGAAAAGAGCAGCATGGCGAGCAGAAAAGCCATCATCGGACTGTTGCGGGAAAGGCCGGCCAGTTCATCTATTTCCTCGACCATGCCATCGCTGCGTCGCATGGCCAGAATGCAGGCGAAAACACCGAGGTTCATCACCAGGTAAATGGCGAGATAGATAATCACCGATTGCGCGCCCGTGGCATCACCCGCCGCCAGTCCGACAAGCGCAAAGCCCATATGCCCGATGGAACTATAGGCCATCAGCCGTTTGATATCTTTCTGTCCAATGGCGGCAAATGCGCCAAGCACCATCGACGCGATCGAGATGAAAACCACGATCTGCTGCCATTGATGCGTGATGTCGGGAAAAGCCGACAGGATGACGCGCAGGAACATCGCCATTGCGGCCACTTTCGGCGCCGCGGCGAAAAAGGCGGTGACCGGCGTCGGAGCGCCCTCATAGACGTCCGGGGTCCACATATGGAACGGGACCGCCGACACCTTGAAGGCGAGCCCGGCCATGAAGAACACCAGACCCAGGATAATTCCAAGATTGGGTCCCACCGCGCTTATGCCGTCGGCGATTCCGGAAAATCCCGTCGTACCGGTAAAGCCGTAAATCAGCGACGAGCCATAAAGCAGCATCCCCGATGACAGGGCTCCCAGAACAAAATATTTCAGACCCGCTTCGCTGGAGCGCAGGGAATCGGTCCGAAAGGCCGCGAGCACATAGAGCGCGAGACTCTGAAGTTCAATACCAAGATAAAGTGCGATGAGATCATTGGCGGAGATCATCATCATCATGCCAAGGGTCGCGAGCAATATGAGCACGGGATACTCGAACTTCATCAATCGCGCATGGCGCATGTAATCAAATGACATGAAAATAACGGTCGCGGAGCCGATGAGCGTCAGCAGTTTCATAAATCGCGAAAAACCGTCGATCAGGAACGCGCCGTCAAACGCCACTTTTCCCGTTGCCGGAATGATCAGGACAAGCCCGGCCACAAGAACGAGAAGGACAATCGCCAGCCAGCTTACGAGTTCACTTGCATCCCTGCCCCTGAATACCCCCAGCATAAGTAAAATCATTGCACCCACTACCAGTGTGATTTCCGGCAGCGCAATCAGGTAGTTGGCAAATGGGGAAGTTTGTTCGATCATCTCGTTGCCCCTTATCGCGCCAAGGCCAATTGGGCCTGCTCAGCGGCGGCTAGAGCTGCCTCGTAATTCTTGATGAGATGCTCGACTGATACGGACATGACGTCGAGCAGCGGCGCGGGATATACACCAAAGAATATGATCAGGACGACCAGGGGCGCCATGACGGCGATTTCACGGGTCTCAAGGTCTTTGATGGCCTTGAGTTCAGGCTTCTCGAGTACGCCGTAAATGACCCGGCGATAAAGCCACAGCGCATAGGCGGCCGACAGGATGACGCCGGTGGTCGCAAAGAACGCAACCCATGTATTGACGCGGAATGCCCCGAACAGCGTCAGGAATTCGCCGATAAACCCGCTTGTGCCGGGAAGTCCCACATTGGCCATTGTGAAAACCATGAAGAAGAAGGCATATAGCGGCATCCGGTTGACGAGCCCCCCATAGGCGTCGATCCGGCGCGTATGCATCCGGTCATAGATAACCCCCACGCTCAGAAACAGGGCGGCCGATATGAACCCGTGGCTCAACATCTGGAAAATACCGCCCTCAAGGCCCTGTGTGGTGAATGTAAACAGCCCCATTGTGACAAAGCCCATATGTGCGACTGACGAGTAGGCAATGAGCTTCTTCATGTCCTCCTGGGCCAGCGCCACAAGCGAAGTGTAAATAATGGCGACAATCGACAGCAGGAAAATCAGGGACGCGAATTGTTCGCTCGCCAGCGGAAACATCGGGATCGAGAAGCGCAGAAATCCGTAACCGCCCATTTTCAGCAAAATGGCAGCCAAAACGACAGAGCCAGCGGTTGGCGCCTCCACATGGGCGTCCGGCAGCCAGGTGTGAACCGGCCACATCGGCAACTTCACGGCGAAGGATGCAAGGAAAGCGAACCACAGCCACGCCTGCATTTCAGGCGGAAAGTTGTAGGCCAGCAGGACAGTAATGTCCGTGGTGCCCGCCTCCCAGTACATCGCCATGATTGCGAGCAGCATCAGCACCGAACCCAGAAGCGTGTAGAGGAAGAACTTGAAACTGGCATAGACGCGGCGCTGACCACCCCAGATCCCGATAATCAGGAACATGGGGATCAGTCCGCCTTCGAAGAAGAGATAGAAAACCACCAGATCGAGCGCGCAGAATACGCCGATCATGAGCGTTTCCAGAACGAGGAAGGCGATCATATATTCCTTCACCCGCGACTTGATGGCATTCCAGCTTGCCAGCACGCATAGCGGCATAAGGAATGTCGTGAGTATGACGAACAGCATGGAAATGCCATCGACACCGACCTGGTAGCTGATCGAAGCTCCGAGCCACTCGCGTTTTTCAACAAACTGGAAAACAGACGTTGTGGGATCGAACTCCACCCAGATCACCAGCGACAGCAGGAAGGTAATGGAGGTCGTCCAGAGCGCAACATACCGCGCGTTGCGAATCGCAATTTCATCATCGCCGCGGATCGCCAGGATGAAAAGCGCGCCCAGCATGGGAAGGAAAATGATTGCCGAAAGGATGGGCCAGCCGATGGTCATGACGCGCTCCCACCGGTGAACATGAAATAGGTGACCAGCAGGGCCACCCCGATCAGCATGGCAAAGGCATAGTGGTAGACATATCCGCTTTGCAGGCGAACCACGCGGTTGGTGAGGTCAATGACCCGGGCGGCTACACCGTCGGGCCCGATCCCGTCAATGACCGCGCCGTCTCCCGTCTTCCATAAGAAGCGGCCGATACGGTGTGCGGGACGCGTAAAAGCCCAGTCATAGAGTTCGTCGAAATACCATTTGTTGAGAAAAAACAGATAGAGTGGACGGAACGCTTCCGCCAGGTTTGCGGGGGCCGAAGGCGTGACCAGATAGAACAGCCACGCGATCAGGAACCCCAGAACCATCATGATGAAGGGCGCGGCGACGACCCATGCCGGGACACTTTGGATCGCTTCGAGAATATTGTTGGATGGCAGGGTGAAGAGCGCGCCGCGCCAGAAATCCGCCTGACCTTCGCCGATAAAGACGCCCTTGAACAGAAAGCCGACGCTGAGCGCCCCGATTGCCAGAATGAACAAGGGGATGAGCATCACCTTCGGGGATTCATGGGCGTTGTTCAGAGCTTCCGGGGACAGCCGTGTCTTGCCGTGAAATGTCATGAAGATCAACCGCCACGAATAGAAGGATGTGAGAAGCGCGGCCAGGACCGTCATGACAAAGGCATACATGCCGACGCTCGAGCCGGCCACGAACGCCGATTCGATTATAGCGTCCTTGGAGAAATATCCGGCCGTGTACGGAAATCCGGTCAGGGCAAGCGTTCCGATCACCATGACTATCCAAGAGTAGGGCAGCATCTTGTATATGCCGCCCATGCGGCGCATGTCCTGCTCATCATCGAGCGCGTGAATGACCGAACCCGACCCAAGAAACAGCAGCGCCTTGAAAAAGGCGTGGGTGAAGAGGTGGAATATGGCCGCGCCGTAAGCGCCAACGCCAAGCGCCACGAACATGTAGCCAAGCTGTGAACAGGTTGAATAGGCCACCACCCGTTTGACGTCATTCTGGACGAGTGCAACCGTGGCGGCAAAGAATGCCGTGGTCGCGCCGACAAACGTCACCACGGCAAGCGCGGTGGGTGCGAATTCAAACAGTGGCGACAACCGCGCAACCATGAATACGCCGGCCGTCACCATTGTCGCGGCGTGAATGAGCGCGGAGACCGGGGTTGGACCCTCCATGGCGTCCGGCAGCCAGGTGTGCAGAAGGAACTGCGCCGATTTTCCCATGGCGCCCAAAAACAGCAACAGGCAGATCGCGGTCAGGACATCGAACTCCCAGCTCAGGAAAGTGAAGGTTTTGCCCACCTGATCCGGCGCCGCGGCAAAAACCGTGTCGAACTGGACCGCGCCGAAAATATAGAAAATTGCGAAGATGCCGAGTGCGAAACCAAAATCGCCCACACGGTTTACAATAAAGGCCTTTATGGCGGCGGCATTGGCTTCGGGCTTCTGGTACCAGAAGCCGATCAGCAGATAGGACATGAGCCCTACCCCCTCCCAGCCAAAAAACAGTTGCAGGAAATTGTCCGATGTCACCAGCATCAGCATGAAAAAGGTGAATAGTGACAGATAGGCGAAAAACCGTGGCCGGTAAGGGTCGTGCGCCATGTAGCCGATTGAATAGAGATGCACGAGACCCGAGATGGAATTGACGACCACGAGCATGACGGCGGTCAGGGTATCGATGCGGAGCGCCCAGGAAACCTGCAACTCACCCGAGCTAATCCATTGCATCAGCTCTATGCGGGTGTCCTGCGCGCCCATGCCGACCTGAAAAAAAGCGACCCATGACATGGCTGCGGACAGCAATATGAACACGGTCGTGATGACGGCGCTGGCGCGCGCGCCGAGGGCCCGGCCGAAGAAGCCGGCGATGAGCGCGCCCGCCAGGGGAAGAAAGACAATTGCGTAATACATGATCCCCGGCCCTAACCCTTCATCATGTTTATGTCTTCAACCGCGATAGACCCGCGATTGCGGTAATAAACCACCACGATGGCGAGCCCGATCGCCGCCTCGGCCGCGGCGACCGTGAGGACGAACAGCGCAAAGACCTGACCCACCAGGTCGCCCAAGAAAGAAGAAAACGCGACGAAATTGATATTTACCGCCAGCAACATCAATTCGATCGACATCAGGATAACGATGACATTTTTCCGGTTGAGGAAGATGCCGAAAATCCCCAGCGAAAACAGGATCGCCGCCAGGGTCAGATAATGTGGCAGTCCAACACTCATCATCACGACACCCCTAGAGCCCCTTGCCCGATTCGACTTGTTTGATTTCAACGGATTGTTCGCGCTTGCGCCCCACCTGCACGGATATCGTCTGGCGCTTGATTCCTGGCTTGTGCTGTAGCGTAAGAACGATGGCGCCGACCATGGCGATCAGCAGCACAATGCCCGCTGCCTGGAAGAAATAGACATATTTGGTATAGAGAACGAGCCCCAGAGCCTTGATGTTGGACACTTCGTTCAATGGCGGTACCGGAGTTGTGATCTGGGCAGCGACCTGAGGCGTTATCACCCATGATCCAAGCACCAGTACCAGCTCAATCAGCAGGATGATGCCGATCACGGCGCCAATCGGCAGATAAGCCAGAAAGCCTGAACGCAACTCGGCAAAGTCCACGTCGAGCATCATGACGACAAACAGAAACAGGACCGCGACCGCGCCCACATAGACAACGATCAGAATGAGGGCGAGAAACTCAGCGCCAAGCAGAATAAAAAGGCCCGCTGCGCTGACGAATGCCAGAATGAGGAACAGCACGGCGTGTACCGGATTGCGCGCGGAAATGACCATAAAGGCCGCAGCCACGCAAACCGAGGCAAAGAGATAGAAAAACAGATCGGCGATCAGCATCTTTTCATCCGTCGTTTTCGCGCCGTCCCCAAATCCCTAGCGATATGGGGCGTCAAGTGAAAGATTCTTCGCAATTTCCCGCTCCCAGCGATCGCCGTTTTCGAGCAGCCGCTCCTTGTCGTAATAAAGTTCCTCGCGGGTCTCCACCGCATATTCGAAGTTTGGCCCCTCCACGATTGCATCCACCGGGCAGGCCTCCTGGCAAAAACCGCAGTAAATGCATTTGACCATGTCGATGTCGTAGCGAGTTGTGCGGCGCGTTCCGTCATTGCGCCTCGGTCCGGCCTCAATGGTGATCGCCTGCGCCGGGCAGATGGCCTCGCACAGTTTGCAGGCTATGCAGCGTTCCTCCCCATTGGGGTAGCGCCTGAGCGCGTGTTCACCGCGAAATCGCGGGCTGAGCGGACCTTTTTCGAACGGGTAGTTGATCGTTTTTTTTGGCTTGAAGAAATATTTCATGCCGAGCCAGAACGCCGATATAAATTCAAGCAGGAGCAGGGATTTAGTGGCCTGAAACAGGTTAGACATTGCGTTCATTTCCTCCCCCTCATGGCGCCAGATCGAAGAAATGAAGAACCGAGGCCACGGCAACGATCATGAACAGCGACAAGGGCAGAAAGACCTTCCAGCCCAGCCGCATCAATTGATCATAGCGGTAACGGGGCACGATTGCCTTGACCATCGAGAACATGAAGAAAACCAGGCAGACCTTGAAGACGAACCAGAAAACGCCTGGCAGCCAGTTAAATGGCGCGATGTCGAAGGGGGGCAGCCACCCTCCCAGAAACAGGATCGTGGTAAGCGCGCACATGAGCACGATGGCGACATACTCACCCAGCATGAACAGCAGATAGGGGGTGGAGGAATATTCCACCATGAAACCGGCCACCAGCTCCGACTCTGCTTCGGGCAGGTCGAAGGGCGGCCGGTTGGTTTCCGCCAGCGCCGAGATAAAGAAAATGATGAACACCGGGAACAGGGGAAGCCAGAACCAGCTGAACATGCCGTAGTCGCCCTGCTGCGCCAGGACAATATCCGTCATGTTCAGCGAACCGACCAGGAGCAGCACGGTAATGATGACGAACCCGATGGAAACCTCATAGGACACCATCTGCGCCGCCGATCTGAGCGCACCAAGAAACGGATATTTCGAATTCGAGGCCCAGCCGCCCATGATGACGCCATAGACCTCAAGGGACGAAACCGCAAAGACATAAAGAATGCCGATATTCAGATTGGCCACGGCCCAGCCTTCGCTTACCGGGATTACGGCCCAGGCGGACAGGGCCAGCACCGCAGACACCAGCGGCGCCAGCAAAAATACGCCTTTGTTGGCTCCGGCCGGGATGATCGGTTCCTTGAAAATGAATTTCAGCATATCGGCGAAAGATTGCAGCAGGCCAAAGGGGCCCACCACATTGGGTCCGCGCCGCAACTGTACCGCCGCCCATATCTTCCTGTCCGCCACCAGAAGGAAAGCTATCGCCACGAGCAGAGTCACCAAAACCGCAAGGCTGTGCGCCGTGATGACAAGAACCGGCCAGATATATGTGGTCCAGATTTCAGCCATCGGTTCCGGTTGCCCCCGATGTCTCGTCCGCCATCATGGCACTCAACTCCCCCATGATGGCTGAGGCGCGTGCAATGGGGTTTGTGAGATAGAATTGATCCACTGCCCGGCGGAAGGGCTGCTTGCCAAACCGTGACGGCCCCCGGGACAGCTTGTTTAAATCAAAATTTTCATCGGGCACCACCTCGTCGATCAATGCCAGATGCGGGTGGGCGGCGAAAATGGCGCCGCGGACTTCGGACAAGGTGTCCCAGTCAAGTGTTTTGCCCAGAACCGCCGACAGGGCCCGGATAATGGACCAGTCTTCCCGGGCGTCGCCGGGCGGAAAAGCCGCCTGACCGGTCATTTGCGGCCGGCCTTCGGTATTGACGTAAATGGCGCTCTTTTCAGTATAGGCGGCGCCCGGCAGAATCACATCGGCCCGGTGCGCCCCGGCATCGCCATGGGTGCCCTGGTAGATGACGAAGGCACTGCCCAGTGAGGTCATATCGATTTCATCGGCTCCCAGCAGAAAGACCGCATCGAGCTTTCCGGCCTTCGCGTTCTTCAAGATAGCCTGTGTGTCCAGCCCGCCTGCCGCCGGCAGGAACCCCATATCAAGCCCGGCGACCCGGGAGGCGGCGTGGTGCAGAACGTTGAATCCGTTCCATGTTCCGCTGACCATGCCCGTCATGCCGGCGAGCCTAGCCGCGAGGGTCATCACCGCGCCGCCGCCAGTATGTGCCAGGGCGGCAGCTCCAAGTATGAGCATGGGCCGCTTGGCGGATTTCAGGACCTTGGCAAAGGCGTGTTTTCCCGAAGCGACATCGGCCAGCGACTGCGGACCCGCGCCGATATAGTCATAGCGGTATGACAGATCCGCTTCGCGGCCGATCAACCCGACTTTCAACTGCCTTGTCCGCCAGCGCCTTCTGATGCGGGCATTCAGGACAGTCGCCTCGGCTCTGGGATTGCAGCCAATCAGCAGGAGGGCATCGGCCTCATCGATCCCGCCCAGACCTGAATTGAACAGATAGCCGCCGCGCCCCCTTGCAGGATTTATGGCGGCGCCATCCTGACGGCAGTCGATATTGGGCGAGCCAAGGCGCTTCATCAGGTCCTTCAGCGCGAACATTTCCTCCGCCCCGGCCAGATCGCCGGCGAGCGCCGCAATCCGGGCGCCCTTGGTGCGCTTCAACTTTCTGGCGATGGCCCCAAAGGCTTCATCCCAGCTGGCCGGGCGCAGCTTTCCGCGAACACGTATCAAGGGCTGGTCCAGGCGCTGGGTCCGCAGCCCGTCCCAGATAAAGCGGGATTTGTCGGAAATCCATTCTTCATTGATGTCGTCATGGTTGCGCGGCAGGATGCGCATGACTTCGCGCCCGCGCGTATCGACACGAATGTTGGCGCCCATTGCGTCCATGACGTCGATGGATTCGGTCTTGCGCAATTCCCACGGCCGGGCCGCAAAAGCATAGGGTTTGGACGTCAGCGCTCCCACGGGGCACAAATCGATCACATTGCCGGACATCTCAGACATCATGCCCCGCTCCAGATAGGTGGTAATTTCGGCGTCCTCGCCGCGGCCCGCCAAACCAAGCTCTTCAACGCCGGCAACTTCCGTCATGAATCGCACGCAGCGGGTGCAGTGGATGCAGCGGGTCATGATGGTCTTGATAAGCGGCCCGATGTTTTTGTCTTCTACCGCGCGCTTGTTTTCGGTGAAGCGGCTGCCGTCGACGCCATAGGCCATGGCCTGGTCCTGCAAATCGCATTCCCCGCCCTGATCGCAGATCGGGCAGTCGAGCGGGTGGTTGATGAGCAGGAATTCCATTACGCCTTCGCGCGCTTTTTTGACTGTTGGGGATTTGGTGTGGATTTCCGGCAACTCGCCATTTGGCCCCGGCCGCAAATCATTGACGCCGAGCGCGCAGGACGCGATCGGCTTGGGCATGCCTTTCACCTCGACGAGGCACATGCGGCAGTTTCCCGCGATCGACAGGCGCTCGTGATAGCAGAAGCGGGGAATTTCCACGCCCGCCTGCTCGCAGGCCTGGATCAGCGTGATGCCGTTCTCGACTTCGATCTCGGCGCCGTCAATGATCAGTTTAGGCATGTCCGGACCTCTTGCTTCCCCACGCTTATTCCGCCGCGACCGGTTCGCGTACTTCGCCCTCAAACGCCGGATTGGCGCTGTACTGGTCGATACGCTCTTCAATCACATGCCGGAAGTGGGTGATGAGCCCCTGAACCGGCCAGGCGGCCGCGTCGCCGAGCGCGCAGATCGTGTGCCCTTCAATCTGATAGGTCACCTCGAGCAGCATATCGATTTCACGTTTGTGCGCCTGTCCGCGCGCCATCCGGTCAAGAACGCGGTACATCCACCCCGTTCCCTCGCGGCAGGGCGTGCACTGGCCGCAGCTTTCATGTTTGTAAAAATAGGCCAGCCGGGCGATGGCGCGGATAATATCCGTGCTCTTGTCCATGACGATAACGGCGGCTGTTCCAAGACCCGATTTCAGCGCCGACAATGAGTCGAAATCCATAGGTAAATTCTGGCACAAGTCATCGGGCAGGCACCGCACGGACGATCCCCCAGGTATGACCGCAAGCAGGTTTTTCCACCCTCCCCGCACGCCGCCGGCGTGGCGCTCAAGCAGTTCCTTGAGATGGATGCCCATCTCCTCTTCCACATTGCAGGGCCGGTTCACATGCCCCGAAATGCAGAAAAGTTTGGTTCCCACATTATTGGGACGGCCAAGGCCGGAAAACCAGCTTGCGCCGCGCCTGAGTATATCCGGCACAACCGCAATGCTCTCCACATTGTTGACCGTGGTGGGCGCGCCATAAAGTCCCGCCATGGCCGGGAACGGAGGTTTGAGGCGCGGCTGGCCTTTCTTGCCTTCCAGGCTTTCCAGAAGGGCGGTCTCCTCGCCGCATATATAGGCCCCGGCACCATGGTGCAGATAAAGATCGAAATCCCAACCGTGTTTGTTATTCCTGCCAATGAGTTTCGCGTCATAGGCTTCGTCAATGGCTGCCTGCAAGCGTTCGCGCTCACGGATGAATTCGCCGCGGATATAAATGTACCCAGTGTTCGAACCCATGGCGAAACCGGCGATAAGACTGCCCTCGATGAGCAAATGCGGATCGTGGCGCATGATCTCCCGGTCCTTGCAGGTGCCGGGCTCCGATTCGTCGGCGTTGACGACGAGATAGTGCGGGCGTCCGTCCGATACCTTGGGCATGAAGGACCATTTAAGGCCTGTCGGGAACCCCGCCCCGCCGCGTCCGCGAAGGCCGGAGGCCTTGACCTCGCCAATAACCCAGTCCCGGCCATTGGTCAGGAATGTCTTGGTGCCGTCCCACGCGCCGCGTTTCTTCGCGCCCTTGAGGCCCGGGTCCTCGAACCCATAGAGGTTGCGGAAAATGCGGTCCTTGTCTTTCAGCATTATTTTCCGCCTCTCTGAGGCTTGCCCTTAGCTTTTGTTTTCGTGACGCGTTTTGCAACCGAAGGGGCTGAACCATTGAGCAGCGTCGTTGCGCCTCCTTCGGGGCAGGAGAATTGCCGGCCATTTTGCGGACCCGGTTTTACCTCCCTGCCCTCGCGCAAATCGGTCAGCAGTTTTTCGAAACCCTTTGCGTCAAGATCCTCAAAATAATCCTTGTTGATCTGGACCATGGGCGCATTTGTGCAGGCTCCAAGACATTCCACTTCCAGCCAGGAAAGCATGCCGTCTTCAGTAACCTGATTCTGCTCTCCAATCACGTGCCGGCAGACTTCTTTGAGATCGTCCGCGCCGCGCAGCCAGCATGGAGTCGTCCCGCACAGTTGGACAAAATATTTTCCAACCGGAGACAGGTTGTACATTGTGTAGAAGGTGGCGACCTCATAAACGCGGATATAGGCCATATCCAGCATTTCGGCCACGGCCCTGAGGGCGGGTTCCGGCAGCCAGCCATCATGCTGTTCCTGCGCACGCCACAATAACGGGATCACGGCAGAGGCCTGTTTGCCCGGGGGGTATTTTTTGACCTGAGCCTTGGCCCATTTGAGGTTAGCCGCTGAGAATTGGAAGTTCTCGGGCTGAATGGGGTCGAGACGGCGGACGCTCATCGGTCCACCTCCCCGAAGACGATGTCGAGTGAACCCATGATCGCCGAGCAGTCGGCGAGCATGTGTCCGCAGCACATGAAATCCAGCGCCTGCAGATGAGCGAAACCGGGTGCGCGGATCTTGCAGCGATAGGGTTTGTTCGTGCCATCGGATATGAGATAGACGCCGAATTCTCCCTTGGGGGCTTCCACGGCGGTATAAACCTCACCTTCAGGCACATGATAGCCTTCCGTGTGGAGCTTGAAATGGTGAATCAGCGCTTCCATCGAGCGTTTCATTTCGCTCCGTTTCGGTGGAACGATTTTCTGGTTCGATACTGAAACCGGCCCACTTTGTTCGCGCAATTTATGACAGCATTGGCGTATCAGCCCGGCAGACTGGCGCATCTCCTCCATACGCACGAGATACCGGTCATAGCAATCGCCGTTTTTGCCGATGGGGATATCGAACTCAAGCTCTTCATAACATTCATAGGGCTGGGACTTTCGCAAATCCCAGGCCGCGCCCGAGCCGCGCACCATGACGCCCGAGAACCCCCAGGCGAAGGCTTCTTCAAGGGAAACCACGCCGATATCCACATTGCGCTGTTTGAATATACGGTTGTCGGTAAGCAACCCCTCGATATCGTCCAGAACCTTCATGAAGGGGTCGCAGAAAGCCTCAATGTCGTCGATGAGTTCGCCGGGCAAATCCTGATGCACGCCCCCGGGCCGGACATAGGCCGCATGCATCCGCGATCCCGATGCACGTTCATAGAAAATCATCAGTTTTTCGCGTTCTTCAAAGCCCCAGAGCGGCGGCGTCAGTGCGCCGACATCCATGGCCTGTGTGGTGACATTGAGCAGATGCGATAAAATCCGGCCGATTTCCGAATAGAGGATGCGAATGAGCTGCCCCCGCCGGGGCACTTCGATATCCAGCAGTTTTTCGACCGCGAGAGCGAATGCATGTTCCTGATTTATCGGCGCGACATAATCGAGACGATCGAAATAGGGTACTGCCTGGAGATAAGTCTTGTGTTCGATAAGTTTTTCGGTGCCGCGATGCAAAAGGCCGATATGCGGGTCCATGCGTTCCACAACTTCCCCGTCGAGCTCCATAACGAGGCGCAACACGCCATGGGTGGCGGGATGTTGCGGCCCGAAATTGAGGGTGAAATTGCGGATCTCGGTTTCAGCCATGACTAGCCCCGCCTCACGCGCGCGCCGTACCGGCGCTTGCAAAAGGGGTTTAAAAGTTCCCTCATTTGGAGGCCTCGCCGTTTTCGGATTTACCGGCCTTTTCGTCGCCAGGGAGCAGATATTCAGCGCCTTCCCACGGGCTTATGTCGTCGAAGGAGCGGAATTCCTGGGCAAGTTTCACAGGTTCATAGACAACCCGTTTCAGATCTTCGTCATACCGCACCTCGACATACCCGGTGAGCGGGAAGTCCTTGCGCAGGGGGTGCCCCTGAAATCCGTAGTCGGTCAGAATCCGTCGTAAATCCGGATGGTCTGAAAACAGGATTCCATATAAATCAAATGCCTCGCGCTCGAACCAGTTTGCCGCGGGAAAAATATCGACCACACTTGGAACCGGTGTTGTCTCATCGGTGCTGGTCTTGACGCGAATCCGCAGATTCTGGCGCGGGCTGAGAAGGTGATAAACCACATCGAAGCGGCGTTTGCGCTCCGGATAGTCCACACCGGCGATGTCGATGAAACAATCGAACAGGCAGCGCGCGTCACTTTTCAGAAATTTGAGAGTTTCAGGAACGGATTCGCGCACGACCGAGAGCGTCAGATCGCCATAGGCAACATTCCAGCCGGTGACAACCGTGTCGCCAAGTGCCTCGGCCAAATATTCCCCGATGTCCCTGAGAGCACCGTCCATCTTGTCCCCGCCGCCTGATTGCCCGCTTGCCTAGCGCTCTATAGTCCCTGTCCTTCGAATTTTCTTCTGCAACAGAAGAATCCCGTAGAGCAGGGCTTCAGCTGTCGGAGGACAGCCGGGCACATAGATGTCGACCGGCAACACCCGGTCGCAGCCCCGAACGACAGAGTAGGAGTAGTGGTAGTATCCGCCGCCATTCGCACAACTGCCCATGGATATTACGTAACGGGGTTCCGGCATCTGGTCGTAGACCTTGCGGATGGCCGGCGCCATCTTGTTGGTCAGCGTCCCGGCAACAATAATGACGTCGGATTGCCGCGGGCTCGCGCGCGGGGCGAAACCAAAACGCTCAACGTCGTAACGCGGCATCGAAGCCTGCATCATCTCGATCGCACAACAGGCCAGACCGAACGTCATCCACATGAGTGAACCGGTGCGCGCCCAGTTGATAATCTCATCCGTTGACGTGACGATAAATCCCTTATCCGCCAGCTCATCGGAGATTTCCGCGAAATAGGGCGCCATTTCAGTCAGGCCTGCCGGCCCGCCCGCGCCTTCACGGCGATGGTCAAATGCCGGTTTGGGGATCAGTTCCATTCGAGCGCCCCCTTGCGCCATTCATAAATGAAGCCGATCGTAAGGACGCCCAGAAAGACCATGACAGACCAGTATCCGAAGGCGCCAACTTCCCTGAACGCCACAGCCCAGGGGAACAGGAAAGCCACCTCAAGGTCGAAGATAATGAAAAGCAGTGCAACCAGATAAAAGCGCACGTCAAACTTCATGCGCGCGTCGTCAAACGCCTTGAACCCGCATTCATAGGCGGAAACCTTTTCCGGGTCCGGGTTTGAAACCGCGACCATGAATGGCATTGCCATCATCAACGTCCCGATGACTAGGGCAACTCCGATGAAAATGACCACCGGCAAATAGCTCAGGAGTAACTCGTTCATGACCTCGCCCGCCTTAGCATACTGCCCGCCTTGACTTTGTGATGGAGGCGCCTGTGCAATCCACCGATACAGAAATACTGCGAGTGCCGAACGGCCGGCAACTCAGCAGCCGGTTCCGATTCTCTGGTTAATATTGTAGAGGATAGTTCCTCCCCGCCGCAATGAGTTGATTGGAAAACTATTCGCTGAAGCAAGGTTTTTTACGTACCCAGATTACGTGGCAAGGCTGGGACGAAAACTACGGAGATTTCCGCAATCCCGTTGAAATCAGGGAGCATTTCGGTTGTTAAGTGGCGGGAGTGACGGGACTCGAACCCGCGGCCTCTGGCGTGACAGGCCAGCGCTCTAACCAACTGAGCTACACCCCCCTGCAAGGGACTTGATCTTTGCCGCGTCCCGAAGAGCGACCCGGTGTATGACAGTGTATCACTACGGTCAAGCCCGGCAATATGGGTCTGACCGGCAAATGGTGGGCGGTGACAGGATCGAACTGCCGACCCCCTGGGTGTAAACCAGGTGCTCTCCCAGCTGAGCTAACCGCCCCGTCGCGACGAGTTAAGACCCCTTGGCCGGCAAGGCAAGAGGTCAATCGAAAAAAAACCCCGCCAAACCGGCGGGGTTTTCCAGCATATTACAGTGCGTCGCCTTAGCGGTTGACCGCTTCCTTGAGCGCCTTACCAGCCTTGAACTTGGGTATTTGCGAGGCCGGAATCTGGATAGGCTCACCGGTCCGCGGGTTGCGGCCATTCGATGCCTTGCGATGCGCGACCTGGAAGTTTCCAAAACCAACGATCCTGACGGTATCGCCGGACGACAGGGCTGAAGCGATGCCGTTGAATGTGGCATCGACAGCTTCCGCTGCGGATTCTTTGGAAATCTGCGCTTTGTTAGCAACGAGTGAGACCAGCTCTGTTTTGTTCACGGGCTTGTCCTTTCGATTCATGTTTCAAATGAGTCGCTAATTGCACTTGTTAACGCATACGGGTTTCGCCGAATCGCTAACGACTCGCGGTAGTGTACCTGAACAAAGCGCGGAAAACTGTCAAAAATTTGTTTTTTTGTAGGAAATCCAGCAAAGTTGGAAAAAAACCGGACATACCCTAGTGGGCTGTCAAACCGGAAGAGGCGTCTTTTTCCTTGGAAACCGCCGCCGCTTCAGCCGCTCGCGTTTCATCCCACTCGATGGGTTCCAGCGCACGCACGAGTGCGATCTTGAGGACATCGTCAATCAGTGAGACAGGAATAATCTCGAGTTTGTTCTTTAACTCGTCCGGTATTTCCACCAGCTCCTTGGCGTTCTCTTCCGGGATGATTACGGTCTTCACGCCTCCGCGCAACGCCGCGAGAAGTTTCTCCTTCAATCCGCCAATCTGGAGAACGCGGCCGCGCAATGTTATTTCTCCGGTCATGGCGACATCCTTGCGCACGGGTATTCCGGTCATGACGGAAACAATTGCCGTCGCCATACCGACACCGGCGGAGGGCCCCTCTTTCGGCGTTGCGCCTTCCGGGACATGGACGTGAATGTCGCGCCTGTCGAACAACGGAGGTTCGATGCCGAAATCGGCGGCCCGTGATTTCACGTAGGCATTTGCAGCCTGAATGGACTCTTTCATGACTTCGCGCAAATTGCCGGTCACCGTCATCTTGCCCTTGCCTGGCATCATGACGCCTTCAATGGTGAGCAGTTCGCCGCCCGTCTCGGTCCAGGCAAGGCCCGTGACAACACCGATCAAATCATTGCGCTCGGTTTCTCCGTACCGGAACTTCGGAATGCTCAGGAAATCCTGAATATTGTCCATTGTTATGGAGATTGTTTTCTTCTCGGACGTCAGAAGTTCCTTCACCGTTTTGCGGGCAAGTTTGGCCAGTTCGCGCTCAAGGTTGCGCACTCCGGCCTCACGGGTATAGCGCCGGATTACATCCTGAAGCGCGTCGTCGTCGATCTTCCATTCTTTTTCTGTCAGGGCGTGAGTTTTCTGCAAATCGGGGATCAAATGGCGCCGCGCAATTTGCACTTTCTCATCTTCCGTGTAGCCGGCGATCCGGATGATTTCCATCCGATCCATCAAAGCAGGAGGAATGTTCAACGTGTTTGCCGTTGTGATGAAAAGGACATTGGAGAGATCGTAATCAACTTCCAGATAATGATCGTTGAAATTATGATTCTGTTCGGGGTCCAGCACCTCGAGCAGGGCGGAAGCCGGATCGCCGCGGAAGTCGGCGCCCATTTTGTCGATCTCATCGAGCAGGAATAGCGGATTGGTTTTCTTCGCTTTCTTCATCGACTGAATGACTTTTCCGGGCATCGAACCGATATAGGTCCGCCGGTGACCACGAATCTCGGCTTCATCACGCACACCGCCGAGAGACATCCGCAAAAACTCACGGCCAGTGGCGCGTGCTATTGATTTGCCAAGCGACGTCTTGCCAACGCCGGGAGGCCCGACAAGACAAAGTATCGGGCCTTTCAATTTGTTGGTGCGGGCCTGAACCGCCAGATACTCGACAATGCGCTCCTTGACTTTCTCAAGGCCGTAATGGTCCTCGTCGAGAATAGTCTGCGCCTCGTCCAGGTTCTTTTTGATCTTGCCCTTGACGCCCCACGGAATGTTCAGCAGCCAATCCAGGTAATTGCGCACGACCGTGGCTTCAGCCGACATCGGGCTCATCTGTTTGAGCTTCTTCAGTTCCGCGCTGGCCTTTTCCTTGGCTTCCTTCGACAGACGCGTGGACTCGATCTTTTCTTCAAGTTCGGAAATATCATCCCGGCCGTCTTCCACGTCTCCGAGTTCTTTCTGAATGGCCTTCATCTGCTCATTCAAATAATATTCGCGCTGTGTCTTCTCCATCTGCCGCTTTACGCGCGAACGGATCTTCTTCTCGACCTGGAGAACCGAAATCTCGCTTTCCATAAGCGTGTAGACACGCTCAAGCCGGTCGGTGACAGAGACGGTTTCGAGTATCTGCTGCTTGTCGGCAATCTTGATTGCCAGATGCGATGCGATGGTGTCCGCCAGTTTCGCGTAATCGTCGATCTGGGTGACAGTTCCCAGAACTTCCGGCGATATTTTTTTGTTAAGCCGGACATAGCTTTCGAACTGGGCAATGGCGGAGCGTGACAGGGCCTCGATTTCTTCAACCGTTCCCAGATCTTCGTCTATCGGATTGGTGACAGCCTCGAAATATTCTTCATTGTCGAGATACTTGTCGATCTCGACGCGTTCGGTCCCCTCGATCAGAACCTTGACCGTCCCGTCGGGCAACTTGAGAAGTTGCAGTACCGAAGCAAGAGTTCCTAATTTGTAAATGTCTTCCGAAGAGGGCTCATCGTCGCCGGAATTCTTCTGGGCTACAAGAAGTATCTGCTTGTCGGTATCGGTCACTTCCTCCAGCGCATTGATCGATTTTTCGCGGCCAACAAAAAGTGGCACGATCATGTGAGGAAAAACCACAATGTCCCGGAGCGGCAACACCGGATAGGCGTCGCCCCTGTTTGATTTGACCGGTTCTTTTTCTTGTTCTTCGCTCATCTTAACCATCCTGGCTGACGTGTCGTATTGCCCCGCTCAAACAACACTATGACGATTCGTAAGTTAAATCCGCTGACCTGCATAACTTTCGAATCGCTGGAACGATACTCTATAAAACAATCTGCCCATCTATTCAGCCACGGTGTCGCGGCCAATCCAGCAGATCAGGGTGGACGCAACCTGTCTCCCGGTCAAGCATGCACGGCACCAGCCTTAATGCCCAATGCGGCGGAAACAAGATGGAAAGGAAACGGCGGTTCAGACAGGAAAGAATATGGGAACCTTGCGCCCACCGTTCAAGCGCTGGATTCTATTTCTTCGGCGCGTTCGGAATAAATCCGCAATGGACGCGCGCCGCCGTCAACCACCTCTGGAGAGATCACAATTTCCTCAATGCCCTTGAATCCAGGCAGGTCGAACATCGTATCCAGCAAAATACCTTCCATGATGGACCGCAGGCCCCGCGCGCCGGTTTTGCGATGGATCGCCCGGCGCGCAATGCTGGACAATGCTTCTTCGGAAAATGTGAGCTGGACGTCCTCCATTTCGAAAAGGCGTTGATATTGTTTCACAAGCGCGTTTTTCGGTTCGGACAGGATTCTGACCAGAACCTCCTCATCAAGATCCTCAAGCGTGGCAAGGACCGGGACACGTCCGATAAATTCTGGAATGAGACCGAATTTCAATAAATCCTCGGGCTCCACTTTCTTGAGAAGCTCACCCATCTTGCGCTCGTCATCCGCTTCAACGGTCGCGCCGAACCCGATCGAGGTCGTGCGGCCGCGCTTGGAGATGATTTTTTCAAGCCCGGCAAAGGCGCCGCCGCAAATGAACAGGATGTTGGTTGTATCAACCTGGAGGAATTCCTGCTGGGGGTGCTTGCGCCCGCCCTGTGGCGGGACACTCGCCACGGTGCCCTCCATTATCTTCAGCAAGGCCTGCTGAACACCTTCGCCCGAGACGTCGCGGGTGATGGAGGGGTTGTCGGATTTGCGGCTAATCTTGTCGACTTCATCGATATAGACAATGCCACGCTGCGCGCGCTCGACATTATAGTCCGCGGACTGCAGCAATTTCAGAATAATATTTTCAACGTCCTCACCGACATAGCCCGCTTCGGTAAGCGTGGTTGCGTCGGCCATGGTGAACGGCACATCGAGGATGCGTGCAAGTGTTTGCGCAAGAAGTGTCTTGCCGCACCCGGTGGGGCCAATCAGCAGAATATTGGATTTAGAGAGTTCGACATCGCTGTTTTTTCCGGCATGGTTGAGGCGTTTATAGTGGTTGTGGACCGCGACCGAGAGCACGCGTTTGGCGTGTTCCTGTCCGATGACGTAATCGTCAAGAACCGCGCAGATTTCTTCGGGCGTGGGAACGCCGTCACTCGATTTTACGAGCGAGCTCTTATTCTCCTCGCGGATGATGTCCATGCATAACTCGACGCATTCATCGCAGATGAATACCGTCGGTCCGGCGATCAGCTTCCGGACTTCGTGCTGACTCTTTCCGCAGAAAGAACAATACAGTGTGTTCTTAGACTCGTTTCCGCTCGATTTGCTCATACTACTCACCCAGGTCTCGGTTTCCCGTCCAGTGGCAGGTAGGGAATGCTGCCGGCAAACGATACTGACGACTTAATCCAAGCGGGACGCGCACAGGCCGGATAAAATCAGGAAAAGCACCCTTATCTACGAACTGGACATGCTATTCGCGCATTGTTCAAGAATTGATTAATCGCGCACTTCATTCTCTCCACATAGTTATCTTACCGGGGGGCCATTTTTCGTTTTCCTGCGGACGTCCCGAAGCAGATATTTTAATTTGGTCGGCATTGATACACTGGCAAGTTACAAATCAACACACTCTCGTGACATTACAAGTCAGTATCCTCAATTTGGCAACCTAATGCAGGATTTGAACCAAGTTGAGGCGGGTCGGGAAATTCAATTCTAGGAATCTTTCCCCTTGGGTTTGTCATCGGCGCCGGTTTCATCGTCCGGCGTCTCCCGGTGCACAATAACTTCGTCGATGATGCCGAATTTCTGTGCGGCTTCCCCGGTCATGAAATTATCGCGCTCAAGTGCCGATGCGATCTTGTCGACCGATTGCCCGGTATGGTGGGCATAAACATTATTGAGGCGTTCGCGCAGCGCGAGAATTTCCTTGGCGTGAAGTTCGATATCGGTCGCCTGGCCCTGAAATCCGCCCGAAGGCTGATGCACCATGATGCGGGAATTAGGCAAGGCGAACCGCCTGCCTTTTTCGCCCGCCGCCAGCAGCAGCGACCCCATGGAAGCCGCCTGCCCGATACACAATGTTGAAACCGGCGGGCGGATGAACTGCATCGTGTCGTAAATCGCCATGCCGGACGTCACCACCCCACCTGGCGAGTTGATATACATTGAGATTTCTTTTTTCGGGTTCTCCGCTTCCAGATACAGCATTTGCGCCGTCACCAAAGATGCAAGGATGTCCTCAACCGGTCCTGTCAAAAAGATTATCCGCTCCTTGAGAAGCCGGGAAAAAATATCATAGGCCCGTTCACCGCGGTTGGTTTGCTCGACCACCATGGGCACGAGAGTGTTCATATAAGTATCGATGGGGTCTCGCATACGCCCTGCTCTCCTTGTTCGATTTGCACTAGATGCCGCGCCAATTGGGCAGGGCCAAGGCAAAACCGGCATAACTGATATCCGATTCGCGTCAATACGGGTTAACGCGGGTTGAAAAAAGTGAGATTTAGCACTTCGCATCCGCCTGGCGGAGCAGGTGCCCTTGCACCGCTAAAGTCTGGTGAGACGGGTTTGCGCCGGCTTATGCACTGGCGTCTTCCCCGTCGTCTTCTCCGTCATCTTCGAACAGCTCCTTGGCGGAGACTTTCTTTTCGCTCACCGTTGCCAGCTCAAGCACATAATCGACCACCTTGTTTTCAAAAATTGGCACGCGAAGTTCAGCCAGGGCTTCAGGGTTCTTCTTGTAATACTCATAGACCTCGCGTTCCTGGCCCGGGAACTGCTGCGCGCGCTCGACGAGCGCCTGACTCACCTCCTCGTCGGAAATCTTGATGGCGTTCTTCTCACCGATTTCCGACAGCACAAGACCAAGACGCACACGCCGTTCGGCCAGTTTTTCATATTCCTTGCGGGCCTTGTCCTCGGTCGTGCCTTCATCTTCGAAACTGCGGCCGGCTTTTTCCAGCTCGGAGTTGACCTGCTGCCAGATCGATTCAAATTCCCGCTCGATAAGCGAGGATGGAAGTTCGAATTTGTGGGATTCGTCGAGGCGATCGAGCAAACTGCGTTTCAATTTCGTACGTGAAGCGGCCTCAAAGTCTTCCTTGAGCTTGGCTTCGAGCCCTTCGCGCAGCGCCGCGACAGTTTCAAATCCAATCTTTTTGGCGAATTCGTCATCGATCTCCGCCAATTCCGGTGCGGCCACTTGCTTGACTGTGACGTCAAATTTGGCATTTTTTCCGGCCAGTTTCTTGGCCAGATATTCATCGGGAAATTTGCAGTCTATGATCTTCTTGTCGCCGGCCTTTACGCCGGCAAGGCCGTCCTCAAATCCGGGGATAAACTGCCCCTTGCCCAAAACGACCGGCGCATCCTCGGCGCTGCCGCCGTCAAATGCCTTGCCGTCAATTTTGCCGGTGTAATCTATCGTGACCTGATCGCCGTCCTCGGCCTTGCCGTCTTTTCTGGCGTAGGTTACGGCGTCTTCATGGATGCTCTTCAGCCCTTTTTCAATTTCCTCTTCACCGACGTCGACCTTCAGCTTCTCGAACTTCAATTTCGCAAGGTCCGTAATTTCAATCTCCGGCAGGACCTCGAATGAAATGGTGTATGCGAGGTCTGCATTCCCCGCGATCACTTTCTCCATCTCGTCCTTGTCTTCGGTCACCGCAATATCCGGTTCCAGCGCCGGGCGTTCCTTGCGGTCGGCAATGACTTTCTGGGTGTTCTCGGAAATAGTTTTTTCCAGCACTTCGGCCATGACGGAACGTCCATAAATCTTGCGCAGGTGATTCAGGGGGACCTTGCCGGGTCGGAATCCTTTCAAATTGACTTGAGTCTTCAGCTCGTCCAGACGCGCCTTGACCCGCTTTTCGAGTTCGCCTGCGCCGATCTTGACTTTGAATTCGCGTTTCAGTCCGTCCGATGTCGCTTCAGTGATTTCCATGGCTGTCTTGCTTTAAGAACCTGAGTTAAGTGTTTCGGGATGCCGCTTCAATTATTTTGTACCCTAGGTCATGGTGCGGGCGGAGGGACTTGAACCCCCACGGCCAAAGCCACCAGATCCTAAATCTGGCGTGTCTACCAATTCCACCACGCCCGCCTCGGGACGCGCATCCTATATCACAGAGGATTCGAGTGCGGCTAGCCCATTGCGACGCTGGTTTGAATATTAGCGGCGTGGCATTGCGGCCGGGTTCAAGTTTAGAACCTGACGGTTGAGCGCTTTCTCGCGCGGCTGGCGGTTGCGGAGGGCGTCCGCCATTTGTAGGCTGACCGGCATAGCTTCAGGCCATGACCCGGAAATTGGAAGGCGTTTCCTTTGGATATAAAAAACAGTGTTGTCGATGCCATCGGCAACACACCCCTCATCAAGCTGCGCGGCCCTTCACAGGCTACCGGCTGCACCATCCTCGGCAAGGCGGAATTCCTTAATCCGGGACAATCGGTCAAGGACCGGGCCGCCCGGCAGATGATCCTGGAAGCAGAGGCGCGCGGCGATCTGAAACCCGGCGGGCTGATCGTTGAAGGAACGGCGGGAAACACCGGCATCGGGATTGCCCTCGTTGCGGGCGCGCGCAATTACCGGACCTGGATTGTCATCCCCGAGACCCAGAGTCAGGAGAAAAAGGATATTTTGCGCCTTGCCGGGGTCACCCTGATCGAATCCCCGGCCCTGCCCTTCAAGAATCCCAACAACTACCAGCATATCGCGCGGCGGCTGGCGGAAAAGCTGGCCGAGAGCGAACCCAATGGGGTGCTGTTCGCGGATCAGTGGAACAATATGGACAACCGGAAGGCGCATTATACGACCACCGGTCCGGAGATCTGGGAGCAGACAGGCGGCAAGATCGACGGATTTATCTGCGCCGTTGGCACCGGCGGAACCATCGCGGGCGTTTCAACCTATTTGCGTGAAAAGAGCCCGGACATTGTTATCGGCTGCGCCGACCCGAACGGCGCGGCAATGTATTCGCTGTTCTCGACGGGTGAGGCAAGGGCTTCTGACGGCGGCTCGGTCGCAGAAGGAATTGGGCTTGGACGCTCAACCTGTATCGTTGAAGATATCAAGGTCGAGCGCCCCTATATCATCCCCGATGAAGAGGCCATTCCGGTCCTGTTCGATCTGGCGCAGAAGGAGGGCCTGCTGCTGGGCGGCTCCAGCGGCATCAATGTCGCGGGGGCGATCCGGCTGGCCAGGGAAATGGGGCCGGGCAACACCATTGTGACTATTCTGTGCGACCATGGCAGCCGGTATCAAAGCAAACTGTTCAACCCTGCGTTCCTGAATGAAAAGGGATTGCCGGCGCCGCCCTGGCTGGATCGGGAAGTTCCGGAAATCCCCGATGTAACAGAGTAAGGCAGGAGCAATACCAGGCATGGGGATATGAACAAAACGCAAGAACTGTTTCGTGAAGACAGTTACGCCAATAGCTGCGAGGCCGTAGTCTCGGGGGTCAATGATCGCGGCGGCATCATCCTGGACAGAACCGTTTTTTATCCGGCGGGCGGCGGCCAGCCCGGAGACGCCGGCATCCTGAAGCGCGCGGACGGCGCGGAAGTGCCAATCGCGACGACCCTTTGCGACAAAGACAGCCGTGACATTATCCATGTGCCGTCCGACGCCACGGGCGCGCCCGCAGCGGGGGAAAAAGTACAATGCGTCCTCAACTGGGACAGGCGCTACGCACATATGCGGGTCCACACGGCGCTGCATCTGCTGTGTGCCGTTCTCCCCTACCCTGTAACCGGCGGCTCCATTGGTGAGGCCCAAGGCCGGCTTGATTTTGATATTCCCGATGCCGGTCTCGACAAGGAGGCCCTGTCGGAAGAACTCAACAAGTTGGCGATGCGGGATTTGCCCGTTTCCATAAGCTGGATCAGCGATGATGAATTGGCCGCGCAGCCTGATCTCGTGCGCACCATGGCCGTCAAGCCGCCAATGGGCGCGGGGAAGGTACGCATGATCGCGGTTGGCGATGCCGATCTGCAACCCTGCGGTGGCACTCATGTGGCGAACACGCGCGAAATCGGTTCGCTTCAGGTCTCGAAGATTGAAAAGAAGGGCGCACGAAACAGGCGCGTCCGCATTGTCTTGTCCTGAAGACAGATGGAACTCCCGGGAGGGCATAACCTCATGGCCGATTTGTCAGACAGATGGCTGGTGGAAACAAGCTGGCTGGAGAAACATCTCGACGCGCCGGATTTGGCCGTAATCGATGGCACCTGGTATTTGCCAGGTGCGGGGCGCGACCCTTATCACGAGCATCTGGAATCGCGCATACCCGGCGCCGTGTTTTTCGACGTCGACAAGATTGCCGACACCCGCGTTTCGCTGCCGCACATGCTGCCGAGCCCCGAGCGGTTTTCCTCGGCCATGAGAAAGATGGGTATCGGAGATGGTATGCGGCTGGTGATCTACGATGCGCAGGGCATGTTTTCCGCCCCCCGGGTGTGGTGGACGTTCCGGGCCATGGGTGCCGAAGACGTGGCCGTGCTGAATGGGGGACTTGCAAAATGGAAGGCGGAAAAGCGCCCGCTGACGGAGGGTCCACCACGAACACGCGGCCCACGGCATTTCACCGCCAGAAGGAATGCTGAACTTATACGTGATCGCAATGAAATCCTTGCCATGGTCTCGGACAAGTCGGTACAGATCGTCGACGCCCGCGCCGCAGACCGCTTTCGCGGCGAGGCGCCGGAGCCCAGAGAAGGCTTGAGGTCAGGACATATCCCCGGCTCGCTCAATCTGCCTTACGCTGAGCTATTGAACTCAGATGGCACTTTCAAGCCGGCGAAAGACCTTGCGAAGATTTTCGAAAAAGCCGGCGTCGATCTTTCGCGGCCCATCGCCAACAGCTGCGGGTCCGGTGTCACCGCGAGCATTCTGGCATTGGCGCTGGCAATGCTCGGCCATCGCCGCACGTCGGTCTATGACGGCTCATGGAGCGAATGGGGCGCCGACGACGCGCTGCCCATGGAAACCGGCGACTAGAATCGCGCCATTGGGATTCCTGGCAAGTCAGTTTTCAGGTAAGCGGCCGTGGCTAGATCAGTATCTGACTGAGGAACAACTGAGTGCGCTCATGCTGCGGATTTTCGAAGAACGGCTCGGGCTCGTTTTCCTCGATGATCTCCCCCTCGTCCATGAAGACGACGCGGTTGGCCACTTCTTTGGCGAAACCCATCTCATGGGTCACCACGAGCATGGTCATGCCCTCATGCGCCAGATTAACCATCACATCGAGCACTTCCTTGATCATTTCAGGATCAAGCGCGGATGTGGGTTCGTCGAACAGCATGATCTTCGGGCTCATGCACAAGGAGCGCGCAATCGCAACGCGCTGCTGCTGGCCGCCCGAGAGCTGGCCCGGATATTTGAGTGCCTGTTCGGGAATCTGAACGCGCTCCAGATACTTCATCGCGATCTCTTCGGCTTCCGCCTTGGGCATATTGCGCACCCAGATAGGGCCAAGAGTGCAGTTTTCCAGGATGGTCAGATGGGGGAACAGATTGAAATGCTGGAACACCATGCCCACTTCACGGCGAATCTCATCGATCTTTTTCAGATCGCCGGTGAGTTCGATGCCATCGACGATGATGTCACCCCTCTGGTGTTCTTCCAGACGGTTGATGCAGCGGATCAGCGTGGATTTCCCTGAGCCGGAGGGACCGCAAATCACGATCCTCTCGCGCTTGTGCACTGTGAGATTGATGTCTTTCAGCACATGGAAATTACCGTACCATTTGTGCATTCCGCTGATATCGATCGCCACCTCGTCGCTGACGGTCAGCTTGCCCGAGGCGTCGCTGCTGCCATTTCCCGAGCCGCTCGCGGTATTTTTCGCCGGTGCTTTTTTTCGTTTTGGTGCGTTTGCCATGCTACTCCCCCATAATCGTGCCCGAGTATTGCTTTTCTTGGGCCTCACACTCAAGCATTGTCTAAAAAAAATTAACGGACCGGCGGGGCATATTGGATGCCCCCCTTGTTCCAAAGCCTGTTCACGCCTCTCGCAATCTTCAGCGGTGAACCCGATCCCACATTCCGTTTAAACATTTCACCATAGTTTCCGACAGCCTTGATGAGCCTCACCGCCCATTCATTGTCGAGGCCGAGCTTGCGCCCAAGATCGCCGTCAAGACCCAGAAGCCGGCGGATCGCCGGGTTGTCGGACGTACGCATTTCATCGATGTTGGTGCTGGAAACTCCAAGCTCCTCCGCATCAAGCAACGCAAATACCGTCCATTTGACCAAATTAAACCACTGGTCATCACCCTGCCGAACCACGGGGCCCAATGGCTCCTTGGAGATTATTTCAGGCAATACCACATGCGCGTCCGGATCGGCCAGTTTCAGGCGGAAGGCATAGAGCTGCGAGGCATCGGCGGTGAACGCATCGCAATCACCTGCGTCATAGGCCTGAAACGTGTCTTCGGTTTTCGAAAAAGTTACGAGCTTGAAGGGCATTTTCCTGGCATTGAAAAAATCCCCGACATTCATTTCCGTCGTGGTGCCGGACTGGGTACAGATAGTTATGCCGGAAAGCTCAAATACGCTGGAGACGCCAAGCTTTTTGCGCACCATGAACCCTTGACCGTCATAATAGGTCACGCCCGCGAAGTTGAGGCCAAGCGCGGTATCGCGGGTCATGGTCCAGGTCGTATTGCGCGACAGGACATCCACTTCGCCCGATTGAAGCGCGGTGAACCGCTCCTTGGCGGTCAATGGCACGAATTTCACCTTGTCGGCGCCGCCTAATATTGCAGCGGCGAGGCCGCGGCATATATCTACATCCATGCCGCGCCAGTTTCCGTTCAAATCACTATCGGAAAAACCTGGAAGCCCATAATTCACCCCGCACTCCAGAAAGCCTTTGGCCTTTACATCGTCGAGTGTAGCGGCAATTGCCGGGGGGGTGGGCAATACGAGCGCAATGCCGCAGAGCAGCACAACCCAACCCCATCTTAGTCCCGAACGAATTTTCACTGCCGCTACCCAGCTCCCGATCCAATGCGCAGATCCCTGCCCATGGCACTTTCCGCACACTTGTTTACACTGTCGCGACCAGCGCCGCTATCCCATGAATAGCCAGTCGGCGGGTCAGCGGCTTGGCGCCTGTGATCCGGCCTGTTCAAAGCATTTTTGCAAACCAAAGGCATTCCATATGTCCAAATCAAAAGCGCCGGGCAAAGTCGGCGCGAAACGTCAAAAGATAGAGACCGAACTGGCCCATCTGGGCGGTGACCCCTTTGACAGCCACGGATTCGTGAACCCGCCCCTGTATCGGGGTTCGACGATCCTCTATCCGAGCGTGGAAGAGTATAATGCGCACACGCAGGAATATACTTATGGCCGGCGCGGAACACCTACCATACGGGCGTTGGAGAACGCTGTCACCGAACTGGAAGGCGGCGCGCATACCGTGCTCACCTGCTCGGGTCTATCCGCCTGCGGCATAAGTCTTCTTACAGTGGTAAGCGCGGGAGGCCATGTGCTTGTCACGGACGCCGTGTATCAGCCCGCGCGCAAGATTTGCGATGGTATCTTGAAGCGGCTGGGCGTTGAAATCACCTATTTCGACCCCTTGATAGCAGGTGGCATTGCGGAGCTTATCCAGGACAACACCCAGTTGATCTATACGGAATCGCCTGGGTCGCAGACCTTCGAAATCCAGGATCTGCCGGCCATAGCAAAGGCCGCGCGCGCGCGCGATGTGCCCGTCCTGACCGACAATACCTGGGCCACCCCAATCTATTGCAATCCGCTCGCGCTCGGCGCGGATCTGGTCGTGAATGCGGGAACAAAATATTTCAGCGGGCATTCGGACGCCAATCTGGGATCGGTCACGACGACCCGGGCATGGGCCGAACGGTTGCGGCAGACGCATGGAGATCTGGGGCAATGCCCGGGGCCGGAGGATACACAACTTTGTTTGCGTGGACTGCGGACGATTTCGCTGCGGCTTGAGCGTCACAGGCGTTCCGCGCTGGAGATGGCCAACTGGTTTGCAGCGCGGCCTGAAGTCGCGCGGGTTATTCATCCCGCGCGCGAAGACCATCCGCAGCATGGCCTCTGGAAACGTGACTTCAAGGGCGCGTCCGGGCTGTTCTCGATCATTCTGAACGACTGTTCTCGCGAAGGCGTTGCCGCCATGCTCGATGGATTGACATTGTTCGGGATGGGGGCGTCATGGGGCGGGTATGAAAGTCTGGTGATCCCCTTCGATCCCGCTCCCTACCGGACAGCCACCCTATGGAGTGGCGAAGGACCGGCACTGCGATTTCATATTGGTCTGGAACATGTGGAAGATTTGAAAGCCGACCTGGACGCCGGGTTCGAGCGGCTGCGGGCAATAGGGTGAAGTGGGCGCAATTTTCTGGGACAGGGCGGAATTTACGGGCGGCAATTGGGGTTGGCGATCCCGGCAGGACTCGAACCTGCAACCTGCGGATTAGAAATCCGCCGCTCTATCCGGTTGAGCTACGGGACCGGGAATAGACGGGCGGAGATAGACCCCTAATGAGTCCATGAATCAATGCGCCCAAACTTGAAATTGTCGGAATAGGACTTGGGGTGGCGCTTGCGTGCCATTGGATTGCGGACAACAAACGGAATTTCATTGCGGCGCGCATAGGCAATAGCTTCATCTTTCGTCCCGAATGACATGCGAATCTGGGATTTCATATCACGCGAACTGGTCCAGCCCATTAGAGGTTCGACCTCCCGGCGCGTTTCAGGCAAGAACTCCAATACCCATTTCCTCGTCCCTGCAAGACCTGACTGCATCGCCGTCTTGGCCGGTCTGTAAATGCGCGCAATCATGGTCAATCCCCGCAATTCCGGCGCGTTCGGGCCGGACATCCAAAAGGTGGTCGGGGCAGCAAGATTCGAACTTGCGACCCCCTGCTCCCAAAGCAGGTGCGCTACCAGGCTGCGCTATGCCCCGACACTCGGCACGGCGCCGACATTCGTCGCTTGTCGCGCAACCATTAGATCAGCACAATGCAAAATTTGAATTACACGTTTCAGGTGCCCCCGGCAAGCCGTCAAACACGCTATGGTCCACTACATGGCGGGCTTGAAAAATGAATTCCGGACCTGATCGCCAGGCTTCAGCTTGATCCGCTCGGCCGTCCCGGCCACCAGCTCCAATACCGCGCCGATCCGCGCGCCGGATTCTATAATTCGCTCCGAGTGGGGCTCGGTCATCTTTTCTACGCGATGCACACGCCCGTCGGGAAGAATAAAGACCATGTCGAGTGAGAGAAATGTATTGCGCATCCACATGGAGACATATTGGGATTCCGGGTAGACAAACAGCATCCCATTTTCTGGCGCCATCGACCGGCGAAACATCAGCCCGCGTGCCTGGTCTTCCCGCGTTGCCGCTATTTCGACGTTGAATTTGTGCTCGCCCGAGGAGGTTACTATCACCAGCGGTTCCCGCTTTGCGCTCTCCTGGGCCGCGGCGGACCGGGCGCCGAGGAGGATTGTGCCGGCGAAAACCGCGAACAGCACAAATTTCAGCAATCCAAGAAAATAGCCTGGAGACTGATTCCGGCTCATGGATGGAGTATGTGTACCGGTGAATTTAGTTATCGCCATCAGGAAGCGCGGTGGACGTATCCGGTTTGATCTCCGCCGCCATGTGGCCTTTCGGGCCATTGCCGTAGCGAACCAAAACGCTCTGCCCGGGACGCAATTCCGCAAACCCGAACCGGCGCAGGGTTTCCATGTGCACGAATATGTCAGGAGTACCCTCGCCTCTCGTTAAAAAACCATATCCACGGATCTTATTAAACCACTTAACGATGGCAGTCTCAAACTCACTTTCGGGAACAATTTGGACATGAGTGCGTTGCGGCAGTTGTGAAGGATGAATGGCGGTGCTTTCATCCATCTCCAGAATCCGGAAGGCCTGCAACCCCTTGGGCTGCTGCAACACCTGACATACAACCCGGGCGCCTTCATAGGCCGTCTGATGTCCATCGCGCCGCAAAACAGTCACATGAAGCAGGATATCCGCCATTCCGTTGTCCGGAACGATGAACCCATATCCCTTCGCCGCATCAAACCATTTAATGGCGCCAGCAACTTCAATGACGTCCGCCGATGCGTCCTCGGCTGCCGCTTCGAGCTGCGTGACATCATCTATCTGTGGTGACTCCTTGGCCCCCATGCCGCACATCCCCGCAACATCATTATTTCCGTGCCCAACCCCATCTCAGCCCCACATTGACCGGGGACCTGGTTGGCTGGACGCCTACCCTCATTCCCGAAAATACCATCCAAGTTGACTGTGGCCAGTACAAATTTGGGGTAAAAATACGTACGCGCCGGACTCGATTGAATTTAATATCGCACCTGCTGACTGGAACTATATGATTCTGCCGGGGAATCGGAATTTCCCTGTTTCTCGTCTGCTCCTGAGAAAAAACAAATTGGTGGAAGATACCCCCCTAGACTGTTGCAATTTAGTCACGTTCAGATGGGAGTTGTCCCCAGATTGTGTGCGAATCACCTGGCCGGTCCTGGAAAGATATGCCGGGTTCGCAAATTTCAGTCCCTATTTGGAACAGCAATCGCACCCTGTCCGGCGGAGCTAGGCTACGGCACCTGCGGGACAGGCGGGGTGAAGGAGATTGCCCGCCTCCTTGCGCGGTCATCAAATGGAGGGTTTATTGTCATGGCATGGCATGGCTCTGGCGCCAGCAGGCAAGCGGGATGGATTGGACATATGAAATACCTGCACACCATGGTTCGCGTAACCGACATTGAGAAGTCTCTGGATTTTTATTGCAACAAACTCGGACTGAGGGAATTGCGCCGGCGCGAAGATGAAGCCGGCCGTTTCACTCTCATTTTTCTTGCCGCCCCGGGCGATGAGGATGCACAGGTCGAACTTACCTACAATTGGGATCCGGAGGACTATGACGAGGGGCGCAATTTCGGCCATCTGGCCTATCAGGTCGACGACATCTACGCGCTTTGCGAAAAACTTATGGCCGACGGCGTTACCATAAACCGCCCGCCGCGCGATGGACGCATGGCCTTCATTCGCTCGCCGGACAATATATCTGTGGAGCTGTTGCAGAGGGGTGACGCGCTTCCGCGGAAGGAGCCGTGGCTGTCGATGGGAAATACAGGCCGCTGGTAGAGTCCATAGGGGCCATAAACCTATATTCGCGGCGGGTGGTTTCGCGGTTGGATGGCACCCCCTAGGAGAATCGAACTCCTCTTTCCAGGTTGAAAACCTGGCGTCCTAACCGATAGACGAAGGGGGCGTTGTCCAAGCGCTCATATAGAAGGGATTGGCAATCGTGACAAGACTCCGGCGCACCCCATCCGCACCATAATGTCTGACCGGATTTTGTGCTAGACACACGGGTCCGCAACATCCTCGATATGGAGTTCGATTTTTTTGCGTCCACCCCACTCGCTCCGCCGCAAATAACCGGCGACGTGAATTGGCATCCCATCCGATTCCAGTAAAATCCGGCCGACTTCCGAATTGGCGCTGTTAAAGGCAATAGCGTCTATACGGCCGCCATCGCTCGCCATGAGCGAGCAACGCACATGGCGCTCGCCCACGATCTTGGCAAATTTGCAGCGATGCGCCGCGAATGCAAACCGGGGTTGCGGATTGCCCGCGCCAAAGGGTCCGGCCATGTCCAGATTGTCCATAAGGCCGGTTGTCGCGCCGGACGCCATGAGCGCCCCATCCAGCTTCAATTGAGTTTCTACACGCGCCCGGGCAACCTGGCTTCGGGTCTGAACCTCCACAAACTCAAAAAAGTCCTCCGCCGTGCCTTTGCCGAGAGTGAATCCCGCAGCCATGGCGTGACCGCCGCCACGCTTCAGATAACCGGCTTCCACCGCGCCGAGAATGGCGCCGCCGATATCGACCCCCGGTATGGAACGCGCGGAGCCCGACCCAGATCCATCGGCATCCCATGATATCACCAGGGCGGGCAGGGAAAAACGTTCGCATATCCGGGCTGCGACAAGACCCACCAGACCCTTGTGCCACCCTTCCCCCTGGGCGAGCGCGACTGTTGCTTCCGGCCGGGCCTGAATCCGTGCCTCGGTTTGAGAAAGAGCTTCTTCCTGAAGGGCCTCCTGCATCGCGCGCCGCTCGGCATTCAGGTCTTCAAGAGTGGCCGCGATTTCGGCAGTTTGCGTTTCGTCCTCGCTGCTCAGCAACTGTGCAGCGAGGTCGGACCGGCCAATCCGCCCGCCCGCGTTGAGACGCGGTCCGAGCACATAGCCCAAATGATAAGTTGTCGGCGCCGATGTCAGCCTCGCGGTATCGGCAAGC
>QIGN01000113.1 GCA_003228955.1 Hyphomicrobiales bacterium | reverse complement strand
CCAGCCGAACAGGGCCCAGGTCAGCCAGTCCTGGGGCCATTGCCATACCGCGAGCGCGAAGGGAGCGGTCAGCACCGCGCCTGCAAGGGGGGTGTGAAACAGGTTCAACTCCGCCGAATCATGGCCCGCCATATAGCGGGTATGAATACTGTAGAGCGCGTAGCAGACCATGGCGCCGAAGGAATATAGAACCGCCCAATGGATGCCGCCAAAGCCCGGGCGCATCACCAGCAGAACGCCGAGAAAGCCGGTCAGAATGGCGAGCAGCCGGCGCCATCCGACCCATTCGCCAAGCAGCGGTCCGGCAAGCGCCGCGACGAGCAGGGGGGTGAGGAAAAATATCGTCACCGTCTGGTCGAGCTGAAGATATTTGACGCCGGCGAAATTGAACGCGGTTGTCGCCGCGACGAGAATACCGCGTACCACCTGATGGGCTGGTTTTGTCGAGCGCATCGAGCGCTTTACAAGCATCGGACCGAGTATGGCGGTTGTCACCAGCGCATGGGCGAGGAACCGGACCCAGACAACTTCCGCGACCGGGACCGCGAGCACGTCCACCAGATATTTGGCCGTGGCGTCAACCACCGCGAAGACGGTGACCGCGCCGCACATGAATGCGATCGCCGCCAGATGACCGCGTTTGGGTTTCCGCTTATGAGATGCAGATGTGCCTGATTGCGTCTGGGTCATCGAGCGCGCACCTTATAGAGCGCGGATGACCGTGGGAACGTGAATTTTCCGGGTTGGCGCCGGGGCCGGGTCGCCATAACCTTTTGCGCGGTTTCGGGGTTGCCTGCACATCTTTCGCCAGTCAGGCGCAATCGCCTATTGACCCGTATCCATATGCACTCGTACTGTCCGCGCGTTTGGCATATGAGGGCCCGTAGCTCAGCTGGTAGAGCAACTGACTTTTAATCAGTAGGTCCCAGGTTCGAAACCTGGCGGGCTCACCATATCGCAGACTGAAACTATGAGATGATCTGTTTGTTTTTGGCTCAACTCCTTGTTTCCCGGCTTAAGAGCGTGGACCAGTTCTTCTGGAGAGGGTCGGGCATCAGGGATGGCCGCCGGTCATACTGCAGGTCACGAACAGATATCGCCGAACTTCAGCCTTTTGTTACCAGAACACCCTTGCAAGGGTTGCCGTCCCTCAATATTTCTTTGATGTCGCGCGAACAGGTTGGATATCGGGCGTTGGCAGGGAGGGGAAACGGCATGCCGCGAGCGGCAAGGGCGGTGTTTTTATGTGGCGTGGGTCTCTGCATATTCGCGGGAGTTCCCGTTGCAGGTGCATCCACACCTGCGCACACGAAGACAGCCGGGAGCAAGACAACGGCAAGCCTGGTTGATCAACTCTCCGGCGCGCGTTCGGCGGGTTCGAAGAATGATGCAGCTGCCGATCCCCGGAATCCATCCAGCGATCCAGCCGGTGGCGCCTCAAGGGTGGCGGCCCGGAATGCAGATTCCAAACCCGGCAGTGTGACCGTTGAAAAACCGGAAAGAGCGCCTGCGCGCCAGGTACCCGTTGAACCTATTGTATCCTCTGCCGAACCAGATGATTTTGAAGCCTCCGAGCATCAGATTGACGAGTCCGCTGGCAATGCCGGCAGTCAGGTCGGTGAAGTCAACGGGGATGCCGGCCAAACGCCACCTGTAAAGGCCGCCGCGACGCCCGCCCCCGGGACGGTAGAAGAGACCACAAGAATTGGTCCACAGGTGCGAAAACCTCTAATGCAGCCCGGCCTGCCGGTTCGGAAGCCGCGCAAACCGGCTGTGAGGCGCGAACTGGCGGCGGGGAAATCTGAGAAAAAGCGTCCATCCTCGCGCTCTGAACGCGACAAAAAGCTGTGCAGGGTGCTTCAGTCATGCCGGAACAATTTTGTAAAATGCAAGGGCAAGATCAAATACCCCGACCAGTCGGAGCCCTGGATCATCGCCAAGGAAGAGTGCGGCGCGGTATACAAAACCTGTGTTGCAAAGGACTTCCGGGCGGGCGAATGGACTCTTACACGCTGGTTCTATTTTGGGGAATTGCAGTGCAAGTAGACTTTTCTGCGCGTCCCAAGGCCTTGTGAAGCATTTGATCCCGCCGCAGCTTGTGGAAACAGTGGATAGCGGGGATAAGGCCTCGCGCCCGTTCTTCATGTGCTGGCCGGACCGGCGAATCCCGTTAACGTGTTTCGTGGCTGCCGGGAACAATCTCTTTCGGGAGAAAGGGTCCGCCAGCCAGAGGACACGGCAAGTCCGGGGCCGTCCTTTGCCGAGGATGGCTTAGACAGCGCCTTTCTGATCCGGCGCCCGGTCCAGCGGCAGAATGAGCCAGGCGGAAACGTCAAAGGCCTGCTTTGCCGGGAAGACTGTAGCGACGGAGGGCCCAAAAGGGGTTGTCGCATCTGGATCTGGCGACAAGGCTATTGCCGGATTCACGTCGCATAACGGACGCGACGCAAAACAAGACGGGAGGTCGAAGCCCGTGACCGGGTGTTCAATGCCTTGACCCAGTTGGGGCGGCGATCGTCGGTTCTCGTGGAGATTGATGCAGTTCGATAGGAGAAATCCGACATTGGACTGAAGCGGTCTTCGGGATATTTCCGCCGAACGGGCGCTTAACGGCGTAACTGAAGCGGGAACTAGGGGAGGGTAGGGCCATTGTGCCCTGCCTTCTTCTTTTTTGTGCAATCCAAACCCTTGCAGTCTCAAGAGCGGCCGGAAAACCGCCGGTCGCTACTCTGAATTTTACTTTCCCGGCAAAAAATCAGCCATTTATTCAGTGCCCGGACTTATGCGTGTTGAAAATGGCCCATCAAGGCGTGATTGTCTTGTCCAGCGCGCCATTGCGTGCGATCTTGTGCGCTGGTAGTTGGGATACATAATTCCACCAATTGTGCGCCATTTTGAAATGGACCTTTGATCCGTGAATGTTTCATTTTTTCAGGAACTGCTGAATTCAATTGCCGAACGTGGCCGCGCGTTGCTGGATGGCTCTTCGGCGGCCGCCTCCGGCAGCACCTTGACTGAACTGGCGCGTAGCCTTCTATCCGGGCGCGGCGAGGCGTCGGGCGTGGCCCTGGCGGGTGAAATACTTTCCGCCTACAGCCGTGCGGACGAGGCCGGGAAACTTGAGTTTTTCCGGTTCCTTCTGAACCAGCTGACACCGGATCAGGAAGAGGTTTTCACCGCCGCGCGGGCCTATCTGGAAGACGCCTCTCAAAAAACGCTGTCCGAGCTGGAAATGGCCGTGGAATCTCCCCGCCAGGAGTTTTTCCGCCGGCTGAATCTGGCGCCCGGCGCAACCCGGTGTATTGTCGCCATGCGGGCCGACCTGATCGCGATGCTCCCCCAGGTGCCGGAACTGAGGCTTGTCGACGCCGATCTGATGCATTTGCTGGGATCGTGGTTCAATCGCGGTTTTCTGGTTTTGCGCCGGATCGACTGGTCCACGTCGGCTTCAATTCTGGAAAAGATCATCGAATATGAAGCGGTCCACGAGATCCGCGGGTGGGAGGATTTACGCCGGCGCCTCGATCCTGCCGACCGGCGGTGTTTCGGCTTTTTCCATCCCTCGCTTGTCGACGAGCCGGTGATTTTCGTCGAGGTGGCGCTGACGGCGGAGATTCCCGCCTCGATACAGGATCTGCTCGCGGCCCAAGTCGCACAAGACAGTGAGGCAAAGTCGCCGACGACCGCGGTATTTTATTCCATATCCAATTGTCAGGTGGGTTTGCGCGGAATTTCGTTCGGTAACTTTCTGATAAAGCAGGTTGCCGAGGACCTGGCCAAGGAAATGCCGTCGCTCAAGACTTTTGTTACCCTCTCGCCGGCGCCGCGTTTTGCGGCCTGGCTGGTGCGCACCGCAAACGAGGACGGCTCGCAGCTCGATGCCGAGACGGTAACGCTTCTGGAGGACTCCAGCTGGGCGGCGCACGCGGAATATCACGAACGTCTGAAGTCTGTTCTCATGCCTTTGGTGGCTGAGTATTTCATGGTTGCAAGGACAGGCAACGGCAGTCCGGTCGATCCGGTGGCGCGGTTTCATCTGGGCAATGGCGCGCGGCTCGAGCGGGTCAACTGGCTGGGCGATAAATCGGCCAGGGGCTTGCGCCAGTCGCACGGGGTGATGGTCAACTATCTCTACGATCTGGATGACATTGAAAAAAATCATGAAGCCTATGTAAATAAAGGTAAAATTGCGGCATCCAAGGCTGTGCGTTCGCTTGTCACCTCCTCTGCGAGAACGAAACTTGACAACAAGAAGCGCAAGGAGGCGGACATGCCAGCCAATGCGACGGCCGCCGTCGATGAATGAGAATCTTTTTGCCGCCCTGAGAGACAATTTTCCCGACCCCGACTGCTGTCTTATCGAGACAGGAGGCGGGGATATTTTCACCTATGGGGACATGCTTCTGCGCAGTGCCCAATATGCCAATGCACTGATTGGGCTAGGTGTGAAGCCTGGGGACCGGGTTGCTGTCCAGGTCGGGAAAAGCATCGAGAGTCTGATGCTTTATCTTGGCGCGATCCGTTCCGGCGCCGCATATCTGCCGCTGAACACTGCCTATACCCCATCTGAGCTCGGCTTTTTTCTTGGCGACGCGGAGCCTGCACTGGTTGTTTGCCGGCCGGCGACGGAAGGTGAAACCGGGGCCGTCAGCGGCGCGGCGGTGTTGGAGACGCTTGGAGATGGCGGCGTGGGCGGCACCCTCGGCGCACTGGCCGATATGGCTTCGGAAGAGATTGAAGATGCAGCCTGCGGTGCCGGCGATCTGGCCGCGATCCTCTACACTTCGGGTACGACAGGCCGCGCCAAGGGCGCAATGCTCAGCCACGGAAATCTCACTTCAAACGCGAGGGCGCTATTTGAAACCTGGGCGTTCACGCGCGAGGACCGCTTGCTGCATGCGCTGCCGATCTACCACACCCATGGTCTGTTCACCGCGACCAACACTGTTCTTGCCGCCGGGGCGTCGATGATATTCCTGCCCAAATTCGATGCCGAAGAGGTGGCCGGGCTGTTACCTCGCGCAAGCGTCATGATGGGCGTGCCGACGTTTTATTCCCGGTTGTTGCAATGCGACCGGCTGACAAAGGATACGCTCGCGCATATCCGCCTGTTTATCTCCGGGTCCGCCCCGCTTTCCCCCGATGTGCACAGTGAATTCGAGAAACGCACCGGCCATACCATTCTCGAACGCTATGGCATGACGGAGACCGGCATGAATACATCCAATCCCTATGACGGCGCGCGCCGGGCCGGAACGGTCGGATTTCCCCTGCCGGGGGTTGAAATTCATATCGCCGATCCAGAGACGGGGATTGAGCTCGAACAGGGCGAAATAGGTTCCATAGAGGTGCGCGGCCCGAACGTATTCTCTGGCTATTGGCGCATGCCGGAGAAAACGCGCGAGGAGTTTCGCGAAGACGGGTTCTTTATTACCGGCGATCTGGGGAGGATCGACGATCAGGGTTATGTGAATATAGTCGGCCGGGACAAGGATTTGATTATATCCGGCGGATTCAATGTCTACCCGGCGGAAATCGAGGCCGCCATTGACGCGATTGCAGGTGTCGCGGAGTCCGCCGTGATCGGCGCGCCGCATCCTGATTTCGGCGAGGGAGTCGTTGCTGTCGTTGCCTGTAAGCCTGACGGCACGCTCGCCGAGGAAGATGTTGTCTCCCCGCTGGGCAGTGTTCTGGCGCGCTACAAGCAGCCCAAGCATGTGTTCTTCGTTGACGCCCTGCCGCGGAACGCTATGGGCAAGATTCAGAAAAAGGAATTGCGCGACCTCTACGCAAGTGTCTTTCAACCCCCCGAAAACTGAAACAGCCTGCATGAAAGTGAAACGGACCTGGCGTTACGTCTTGCGCGCGCGCGCGCGCCATGCAGAGATGGTTTGCCAGAGATGGTTTGCCAGAAGCTGGCGCCATGCGGCATTGGCGGCCTCACAGGTGATGGCAAAAGAAAATAACGAGGTGGTTTATGGTTCGCTGGCGCGGTCAAAGAGAAAGCGACAATGTTGAAGACCGCCGCGGCGAAAGCGGTTCATCCGGTTTTCCTTTTCCCATGGGCCGGGGCCGCGGCCGAGGCGGAGGCCGGGGCATGCGGTTTCCTTTTCCAGGCAGAGGTGGCGGTGGCCGCAAGGGCGGCGGTATCGGCATCATGGGGATGCTGGTGATCGTTGGATTAATGCTGTTCTTCGGTGTTGACCCCAGGACCCTTCTGCAAGGCGGGCCGCCGCCGTCGCAGGGCCCAGGGACCCAAATGCCGGACATTCGGCTGCCGGGCTCCAGAACCCAGCCAAGGCAGGCGCCCAGGACGGGTTCCGGCCCCCAGGTTCAATCCCCAAGATCGCAAAACAAGGACGATCTGGTGCGCTATGTCTCAGTCATTCTCGGTTACACCGAAGATGTTTGGCAATCGATCTTCCGTGAGTTGGGAAAGACCTATCGCGAACCCAAACTCGTTATATTTTCGGGTGGTGTGCGCTCCGCCTGCGGGCTCGGTCAGGCTGCTGCGGGGCCATTCTACTGCCCGGCCGATCAGAAAATGTACATTGATCTGTCCTTCTACAGGGAAATGAAAAACCGTTTCGGTGTGTCTGGTGATTTTGCCCAGGCCTATGTGATCGCCCATGAGGTTGGTCATCACGTTCAGACGCTGTTTGGCGTCTCCGAGAAAGTACAGCGGGCCAAGTCGCGCATGAGCCAGCGCCAGGCAAACGCCGTGCAGGTCCGGATGGAGTTGCAGGCGGACTGCTTCGCCGGAGTGTGGGCGCAGCGTGCCGAGCAGGCGAAGCGAATTCTCGAGCAGGGGGATATCGAGGAAGCGCTGAATGCCGCAAGTGCAATCGGGGATGACAATATCCAGCGCAAGACCCAGGGACGTATTGTGCCCGACGCCTTCACCCATGGCACGTCGGAGCAGCGGGTGCGATGGTTCAAGCGCGGGCTGGATAGCGGTGACATACAGCAGTGCGATACCTTTAACGCGGCAAGTCTCTAGCCGGATCGAGATTAGTCTGGGATTGCGGCCTCCGATGCGCCTCTGGCGCCTGCCAAGCGGCCTGTAAAGCCAAGCGTTTCATTTGAGATTCCACACTGTAACTGGACTTTTGAATATCATTGCAAGCGAAGCTGCGCTTTGCTTTAGTGTTGCCAAGTCTCGCTGTCTCCCGCGCATGTGAGTGCGGGTGCGGGCGTGGCTCGAGAATGCGAGCGAAAAAAAGCGCTCAAGTTAGCAATAATCGGAGGAAACACTATGCGCCATTTCACCAGGTGGTCGCTTGCGGCCACTGCTGCGGTTGCGATGATGGGCACGTCGCAATTTGCCTATGCAGCTTCAGATTGCAAGGAACTCATTCTCGGCTCGGCGATCTCGTTTACCGGCAAGTACTCGACCAACGGCATTCATGCCAAGAACGGGTATGATCTCGCGGTGAAGAAGGTCAACGAAACGGGCGGCGTCAAAATTGGCGGCAACTGCTACAAACTCAGCATCAAATATTATGACGACGAGTCCACGCCGGCCCGTACCGCGCAACTTCTTGAGCGCCTTATCAAGCAGGACGGAGTAAAATATTTCCTCGGTCCCTACAGCTCGGCCACAACCAAAGCGGCTGCTCCGGTGGTCGAGAAATACAAAATTCCGATGGTTGAGGCGGAGGGTGCGTCCCGGTCGCTGTTCAACAAGGGTTACAGGTATCTGTTTGCGGTCCTCTCGACCTCTGAGCAGTATCTTGCCAGCACCATCGCGCTTGCCGCCGAGATCGCCAAAAAGAATGGCAAGAAACCTGGCGATGTGAAAGTCGCCATGGCGTTCGAGCAGGACCCGTTTTCGCTCGACGTGCGCGCTGGCGTTATCGACGATATCAAAAAATTCGGCCTGAAGATCGTCATTGACGACAAGCTGCCGCGCGATCTTTCCGATATGTCGGCCACTTTGACCAAGGTCAAGGCGCTGAAACCTGATCTTCTCCTCATTTCCGGTCATTCCAAGGGCGCCGTCACCGCCGCGCGCCAGATCAAGGAACTGAATATCAATACGCCGATGATCGCGATCACCCATTGTGAGGCGGGGAAAATCATCTCCAAGTTTGGCGCATCGACCAACGGCTTCCTGTGCCCGACCCAGTGGGCCGAAACCCTGAGCTACAAGGGCAAGGCGTTCGGTTCCGCGGCCGACTATGACAAACTCTTCAAGGCGACTTTTGACGGCTACACGACCGTACCCTATCAGTCCGCGCAGGCTTCGGCCGCCGTGCTGGTTTGGAAAGACGCCTTCGAGCGTGCCGGCTCTCTCGACACCGAGAAAGTTCGCGATGCGATCGCCGCGACGGATATGAAGACCTTCTACGGCAGCATCAAGTTCGCACCCGAGGGCAACAATATTGCCAAGCCCATGGTGCTGCGCCAGATCCAGAACGGCAAATACAATGTTGTCGCGCCGTTGGAGTGGGCATCGAGCAAAATCGAGTACCCGCGCATGGTGAAGTAGGCTTCGTCCGCGTTTGAAATACCGCCGTCCCGGCATTTTTGCGGGGGCGGCGGAGTTTCTTTTTCTTTGTGCTGGCCTCGGGGGAGTTCAGTCATGCTCGACAATCTAAATCTGCTCGTGATTGCACCCTATCTGGGCGTGCAGCTGCTGCTCGACGGGATATTCATTGGCGCCATATTTGCGCTGGCCGCATATGGTCTCGCCCTGGTGTGGGGCGTAATGAACGTCAAGAATCTTTCCCAGGGCGAATTTGTCATCATGGGAGGATATTTTGCCTGGTACATGAGCACCTACGGCATCCATCCGATGTACGCTCTGCCCGTTGCGGTCATCGGGATGTTCGGTTTCGGCTGGGTTGTATACAAAACGATAATCTCGCGAGTTGTCGAGAAGGACATGTTCACTTCTCTTCTCGCCACCTTCGGTCTTGCGATCGTAATCCAGCAGGGTCTGAATCTGGCCTTTGGCCCCGAAGTCCAGGTGGCGGAGTCCGGCTTTCCGACACACACCATTCCGATTTGGGGCGGAGAGATCACCGTCGCTGCAATCAGATTTTATTCCTTTTTGATCTGTTGCGTTCTCGCAGGCGGTGTCGTTGCCTTTATGAAGAAAAGCCGGATGGGGCAGGCCATTCGCGCAACTTCGCAGGACGTGCGCGCGGCCAAGGTCATGGGCATAGACACCGAAAAAGTTTTCGCTTTCACCTATGCGCTCAACGCCGCGATTTGCGGCGCCGCGGGTGTTCTCATTTCAATGATCTGGGTGATTCAGCCCTTCTACGGAATCACCCACTCGATCCGTTCCTTTGTGATCGTCACGGCTGCGGGTTTTGGAAATCTGGCGGGCGTACTCATGGCGTCGCTCGGGCTTGGGGTGGTTGAACAATATGGCGGATTCATACTTGGCGCCGAGTTGCAGCAGGCGACCGTGGTTGGCATGCTCCTGCTCGTCCTGATCTGGCGTCAGGTTCAGATGAACCGGGTAAGGCAGGCGGTACAATGACGGCAGTGACGGACGATAATGCCACGGAGGCCGGGACGGGCAGACGGCGGCTGATGTCGCGCAACGACAGCTTCATATTCGCGGGCCTGGTCCTGTTCGGTATTCTCGGCCCGATCCTGTTCCCGAACTATACATTCCAGATCGCCGTCCTTTGGCTCATGGTTCTGTTTGCGCTGACCTGGGACATCATGGGCGGCCAGATGGGTTACAATTCCCTCGGCAACATCTTTTTCTTCGGTGCGGGCATGTATATCTGCGCCGTTGTCCAGGTGGGTTTGTTCACTGACGTGGGGGCGTACACATCCGTCTCCGGTCAGGGCGACTTCAGATTCACACCCGATCAATATTACATTGGCGTGGCCGTGGGCCTGGTTGCCGCAGCCATTGGCTCCTCGCTGCTGGCGGTGGCCCTGGGGTGGATCGTGTTCGGCCTGCGCGGACCCTATTTCGCCATTGGAACGCTGGGGATGGCCCTCGCGGCGGGCGAACTGGTGGGTGCATGGGGGTGGGTCGGCGGCGGCAGCGGTATCCCGATGCCCGTCTACCCAGGCAGCGGCGATGGAAAATCCTATTTCTTTTATGTCCTGTGCTTTGTCGCCGCGATCGCCACATTTATGTTCCTTAAATGGCTTTATTCGACGCGGTTCGGCCTGGCAATCAATGCCATCCGCGACGATGAGGACAAGGCGCAAGCCATGGGGATACATACCTTGCGTCACAAGACGGTGGCATGGGCGGTTTCCGCCTTCTTCCTCGGCATTGCCGGCGGCCTGTTCGGTAATATGACAGGGTTTATCGAGCCGCTGGAAGTGGCCTTCCCGACCGTCACATTCGGCATCTTCATGGTGGCGATGGCGCTTCTCGGCGGCAAGGGAACAATCTGGGGCCCTGTTCTGGGCGCGATCCTGTTTCATTTCGTGAAGGAAGCGACCTGGACCTATTTCCTTGGCTGGCAATGGGTTACGCTTGGCGCGATTATCATCCTCAACATCATCTATTTTCAGCAGGGGATCGTGGGCTGGCTCCAGGAGAAGTATCCCGGCTGGTTCGGCATTGAGGTTGACGCGCGCGCACCGGCCAAGGCCCCCTCGAAGGGGCCCGCGCAATGAGCAAGCTGATTGAAGTGAGCAACGTGTCGAAGGCCTTCGGCGGGGTTATCGCCAACAATGATATTTCGATCTCGGTGCCCGAAGGCAAGATCACCGGCCTGATCGGGCCGAACGGGTCGGGCAAAACGACCTTGTTCAACTCGATTGTCGGGTATCATCTGATCGATTCAGGGTCGATCAAGTTCAAGGGCGCGGAAATCTCCAAGAAAAAAGTACAGCAGATCGCGCGCCTTGGAATGCTGCGGACGTTTCAGCAAACACGCATCTATTCACTCATGAACTGCGTCGACAATATGCTGATTTCCGTCCCGCACCGCAATGCGGCCTTCTTCGACATGTTCAAGCCCTATCCGGCTGAATTGCTGGAAAAAGCCGAGGATCTGCTGGAATTTGTAGGGCTGTACGAGAAGCGCAAACTGAGGGCAGGCGATCTTTCCTTCGGTCAGCAGAAACTTCTGGAGTTCGCCATGGCGCTGATGAATGAACCGGAAGTTTTGCTTCTCGACGAACCGACCGCCGGCATCAACCCGACGCTCATAAACGGGCTGATCGACCGCCTCAAGCGCGCCAATACGGAATTTGGAATCACCTTGTTCGTTATCGAGCACAATATGCGTGTCATCATGAACATGGCCGATACGATCTATTGCCTGGCCCATGGCGAATTGCTGGCCGAAGGCGCGCCGTCTGAAATTCAGAACGACCAGCGCGTGATCGATGCTTATCTGGGGGCTCATTGATGGCGGCAGAGCGCAAAAAGAAGAAAAAGCGCAAGGCGCCGGCCAGGAACACCGCCGGGGGCAGGTCAATGCGCGGCTATGGCGGCGGCGGTGTCGACACCGTTATCTCGGTGGAAGAGATCACCCGCCAGATTGAATCCATTGCCCAGGACGTGTCCGTCAAGCAGCTCGACGCTCTGGTCAAGGGCGAGCCGTCCCTCAAAATCGACAACCTTCGCGCCGGGTACGGCAAGATGGAAATCCTGCACAATCTGAATCTGAGGGTTGGTCACAAGCAGTCCTTGTGCCTGATCGGGCCGAACGGGGCGGGCAAGTCGACCATTCTTCATGCAATATTCGGCTTCAACGATATTTTCGACGGTAAGATTACCGTCGGAGACAATGGCGCCAGGCGGGACATCACACGGCTTTCGCCGAATGCGAAACTGAAACAGGCCGGGATTGCCTACATCCTTCAGGACAAATCCGTCTTTCCGTCAATGACGGTGGAAGAGAATTTGTGGATGGGCGGATTTTTGATGGACAAGCCGGTGGCGGCGAAAGCAGCCGCTGAACGTGTGTTCGACAGATACCCCCGCCTTGCGAAACGCCGCAGGCATCAGGCCAAGGTTCTGTCGGGCGGGGAGCGCAGATTGCTGGAAATCTCGCGGGCCCTCGTCATGGAGCCGGAAATCCTGCTTGTGGACGAGCCCTCCATCGGCCTTGAGCCGCGCTTCATCGATATGGTGTTCGAGATTCTCCATGACCTTCAGCATGGCGAGGGCAAGACCATTATCATGGTTGAGCAGAACGCCAAGAAGGGGCTCGAATTCGCCGATATCGGCTATGTGCTGGTATCGGGTGAAGTGGCCATCGCGGGTGAAGGCGACAAATTGCTGAAAAACCCGGAAGTCGGCCGGCTGTTCCTCGGCGGTTAGGGCTTTGTCCGATCTAGCTGTACTAGCGTGACGCCACGTCTCCCAAAGGCGACCCGGCGAATATGGTTCCTTTGCACTTGGCGCCCGCGGCGATCAGCCGGGCGCACAGCCTTGCCGCCGCCGCTGCATTGCTGAACGGTCCGGCGACAAGGGTCATGTCCCCTTGGCTGTTTTTTACGGCGGTGAGGACCTTTACGCTGCGCGGTTGCAGTTGGCCCAGCAACTTGCCGTGACGGCGTTTGAGGTCGCTCCAGCGTGCTTCCACCGCATTGGGCTTGAGTCCGCTGGCGAGTTCCACGCCGAACAATGTCCGGGTCGGTTTGCCCTGGCCGGAAATCGGAAGAGGCGATCCCTGCAGATTGTTTCGCGCGAAGCCATCCACAGGCATTGCGAGCATGGTGATTTCGACCTCTGGCGCGGGTGCGGATTGCGCGGTATTCTCTTCTTTTTTCTCGCCCGGTTCCGCTGGCATGGATTCGCGGGGAAGGGAGGCGGTGGTTGTCTGGCCGAAAGCAGCTTCCAATGTCCCGATATGAGCTTTCAGCGCGGCATTTTCCTTGGTCGCGGCCTTCAGGGAACCCTTGAGCCGGTCGATTTCGCCGCGCATACGCACCAGAGCCCGGGAGAGGGTCTTGTCGGCGGGGGCGGATGTTGTTCCGGAGAGTATTTCCGGGGCGGAGGCGGGAGTTGAAGCTGTTCTGCCATTCCATCCGCTGAACGATTGAAACAGCGTGAAAAAATAGACGAGCGCGATCGCGCCCAGCATGAGCCATGCAGTCACATAGAGCCGGCGCGTTACCGCTGGTGTCATGGTCGAACCCCGTGCATTCGAAACGGGTCATTTTTTACTGAATCAGCGTGGGAGTGAACTTGTCTGAGTCTGGACCGGCGGTCAATCCGGCGCGCCTTTCACCTGAGTGTATTTCCATCCCGCAAGGTTTGCGATAAGGATTGCGCGGCGGGAATGATCGGGTCCGGCATGATTCCTGCTTAGTTTTTTTCCACCCAGTTCATCGCAAGTCAAACTGCACCAATCGGTCTGCCATGAGTCAACGACCTTCACTAGCACTTGTTCTGGCCGCCGGGCAGGGCGCCCGCATGAAATCGGCGCGGCCGAAGGTTCTCCACGAAATCGCAGGCACACCGATGCTGGCCCATGTATTGGAGACAGCACGCCAGGGCGGCCTGCGGGACGCGGCGGTCGTGGTGGCGCCCGGCATGGATGAGGTTGTGGGCGTTGCCCGCTCGATCTTCCCCGCGGCAAGAGGGTTTGTTCAGGACCGGCCGCTTGGGACAGGCCATGCCGTGCTGGCGGCCCGTGAGGCGCTTGAGGGGTTTCACGGCGATGTGGTTATTCTTTATGGCGATACGCCGCTCATTCGCCCGAAAACACTCGCGCGGATGCTAGAGCTTCTGGAAACCGGTACGGATCTGGCTGTGCTTGGTTTCGAAGCGGGGGAGCCGACGGGCTATGGCAGGCTGATGAGCGATGCATCGGGAGCCTTGCTGGCGGTGCGCGAGGAAAAAGATGCAAGCCCCGAAGAGCGCGCCGAGACGCTGTGTAATTCCGGCGTGTTCGCGTTTCGCGGTGAAAACCTGCTGGGGCTGCTGGACAGAATCGGTAATGACAATGCCAATGAGGAATATTATCTCACGGACACGGTGGAACTGGCGTGCGGCGAGGGATTGAAGACCGCTGTTGTCCTGTGTGCCGAAGAGGAGGTTATGGGCGTGAACTCGAAGGTTCAACTGGCCGCCGCGGAGGCTGAGCTGCAAAAGCGCCTGCGGGCGCGGGCGCTTGAGGATGGGACCACTCTCGTTGCACCCGAAACGGTGTTTTTGTGCCGCGATACGAAGTTTGGGCGTGATGTCATTGTCGAGCCGAATGTTGTGTTCGGGCCAGGCGTCAGTATTGGGGACGGCGCGCGGATCAGGGCTTTTTCCCATCTTGAGGGCGCTCAAATAGGCGCGGGCGCGGTCGTTGGCCCCTTTGCCCGGCTGCGGCCCGGTGCGAATCTGGGTCCTGAAGTCCGCATCGGAAATTTCGTCGAGGTGAAGAACTCCACCATGGACGAGGGATCAAAGGCGAACCATCTGGCTTATGTGGGGGACACCCATGTCGGTGCGAAGGCCAATCTCGGCGCCGGAACCATCACCTGCAATTATGACGGTTTTCAAAAACACCGCACGGAAATCGGCAAAGGCGTGTTTGTCGGGTCGAATACAGCACTTATTGCGCCGGTAAAAATCGGCGAGGGCGCGTTCATTGGTTCAGGAAGCGTAATCTCAAAGAATGTGCCTGCTGACGCCCTGGTGGTGACGCGCGGACCGCTCGACCAGCGCGACGGCTGGGCGGCAAAAATGCGCGTGCGCAGGGAGCGCATGGGCTCCGCAGCCAGGGGAAACAAAAAGTAACAGCACTTGATTTGCGCGGGCGCCAACCACGCCGCTACGTAGGCGGAAGGCTCCAACTGATGATTTTCTAACCGCCAAGGGACTGAAACTGGCATGTGTGGAATAGTCGGAATTCTGGGCAAGGAACCGGTTTCAGGCCAGATTCTTGATGCCCTCAAGCGGCTGGAGTATCGCGGCTATGACTCCGCTGGTGTGGCCACGGTCGAGAATGGTGAGCTGGATCGCCGCCGTGCCGAAGGCAAGCTCGAAAACCTTGAGGCCCGCCTCGCCAATGAGCCGCTTCCGGGGCGGATTGGCATTGGTCATACGCGCTGGGCGACCCATGGCGCGCCAACTGAAACCAATGCCCACCCGCATATGACGAAGCGCGTCTCGGTTGTTCACAACGGCATTATCGAGAATTTCAGGCAACTGGGTTCGGAGCTGAAATCCGCGGGCGTCGAACTCTCCACCGATACGGACACCGAGTTGATCGCCCATCTGGTGACGCGCGAGATGGATGCGGGTCATGATCCGGCTATTGCCGTCCAGCACACGCTGCGCAGGCTGGAGGGCGCCTTCGCTGTCGCCTTTATTTTCGAGGGGCATGACAATCTCATGATCGCGGCGCGCCAGGGCAGCCCGCTGGCCGTCGGGTTTGGCGACGGGGAGATGTATCTGGGATCGGACGCCATCGCGCTCGCCCCGTTTACCGGCACCATTACCTACCTTGAAGATGGCGACTGGGCAGTAATAACACGGGAAGGTGTGGCAATCCGGGACCGGGAAGGCGCGGCGGTCGCGCGGCCCGTCCAGAAATCCGTGGCCTCCGCGCTGATGGTTGACAAGGGCAATCATCGCCACTTCATGGCCAAGGAAATCCATGAACAGCCCGAAGTGGTTGGCCACACCCTGGCGAATTTCATTGATTTTGCGAATTCACGCGTGCAAATGCCTGATCTACCTGTAGATTTTACGTCCTTAAACCGCATTTCAATTTCCGCCTGCGGGACCGCGTATATTGCCGGTCTCATTGCCAAATACTGGTTTGAGAAACTGGCTCGGCTGCCCGTGGAAATCGATGTGGCATCCGAATTCCGCTACCGCGAAGTCCCCATGGAGCAAGGCGGCCTGGCGCTGTTTATCTCGCAGTCGGGGGAGACGGCCGATACCCTGGCGGCGCTGCGCTATTGCCGCGAGCAGGGCCAGAATATTGCTTCCATAGTCAATGTACGGGAGTCCTCGATCGCGCGTGATTCCGATCTGGTATTGCCCACGCTCGCCGGGCCTGAGATCGGTGTCGCATCCACCAAGGCCTTTACGTGCCAGCTTTCCGTTCTCGCCTGTCTTGCAATCGCGGCCGGGCGCGCGCGCGGAACGCTCAGCGAGGAAACGGAAGCTGAACTCGTCGGCGCGCTTTCCGAGGTGCCGCGTCATATGTCCGCGATCCTGCGCGAGGCGGGCACATATGATGCGCTTGCGCACACTCTGGCGAAGGCCCGGGATGTACTCTATCTCGGGCGCGGTGTGAATTATCCTGTCGCGCTTGAGGGCGCGCTGAAACTCAAGGAAATTTCCTACATCCACGCGGAAGGCTATGCGGCGGGCGAATTGAAACATGGGCCGATTGCGCTCATCGACGAGGCGGTGCCGGTGGTTGTGGTCGCGCCGCGCGACGGTATCTTCGAAAAGACCGTTTCCAATGTGCAGGAAGTCGCCGCGCGGGGCGGGCAGATTGTGTTCATAAGCGATGCCGGCGAAAGCGCGGCCGGGTGCGAAATCATGACCGCCATCAAGCTGCCCGCGGTCCATACCTTTACCGCACCGCTTGTTTATGCGCTCCCCATGCAGTTGATCGCCTACCATACAGCAGTGTTCATGGGGACCGATGTGGATCAACCCCGCAATCTGGCGAAATCGGTTACGGTGGAATAGGCTTGCAGTCATAGCCGTTGTGGCTGACAAGCAGAGCCGAAGAAATGCGGGCGCGGCCCCGTTTTGGCCTAATTCGTTTGTTTGAGGTTATGTCACTTCAGCGTATGGCTGCCACGCGGCAGCCGTTGGGGGATGATAGAGACTGGTCATGTGGAAAATTAGAACTTTGATGTTACTGATCGCCATGTATCCGGGCGTTGCACTTGGGGCGGATGGTCCACCGGCTCAAACTAGAGGTGGGGGACAAACCCAGGCTGGAGGGGCGGGACAAACCCAGGGCGGTGATCTTCTGAAATCCGGCGAAGGCGCGCTCGCAAAGGGACAATATCAGGCGGCGGCCCGGGATTTCTCCAAAGCCATGCGCGCTGGCGATCTTTCGAACATACAGGTTGCCAAGGCCCTCTATCAGCGCGGCATTGCCTACGAGAAAACCGGACGCCCCGCGCAGGCGATCGCTGATATTACCAATGCCCTGTATATTGTGGGATTGCCGGGCGGAGATCGCGTCAAGGCGTATCTCAGCCGCGGGCGCGCCTATGAGGCCGTTGGCATGAGCGACCTGGCGCGCGCGGACTCATCGCGGGCCAGAAGCGGCGGGGCCAGCGAACGGCAGATTGCGAGATCCAGTCAGGCCACGCCAGCTATACCCGGCGCACCGGGTTTTTCAACCAGCGTCCAGGCGCCCGCGCCCTCCTTCCGCACACAGGTGAATAGCCGTGCGTCCGGACCAACGCGTCAGCAGACGGCTTCGTTCGAGACCAGCACCCGTGCGCCGCGTGACCCGATAACGCGTTTCCGCACCACAATATTGCCGCAGGAGAGCCGCACGCGGACGCCACGGGCAAATCAACGTGTGGCGGAGGCAAGACCGGCGGCGGCGGCTTCAAACTGGGACACATCGGTTGCGGTTCAAGGAACTTCCGCGCCAACACCCCAGCCAGAAAAATCCGAGGGCCGTGTGGGGCAGTTTTTTGGTGGTTTATGGAACCGTGCGACCAGCGTTGGCGACAATCAGCAGCAAGCCGCCGCGGCGCCCGCGGCAGCGCCGCCGCAATGGAGCCAGACCTCAACCGTCATACGTTCCACGCCCGCGGCGCGCCCGGCGGCGCCAGAGCTGCGCCCGGCGATCACCGCGCAGCCCGTTTCAGTTGCCGGTGGCGGTTATCGCATTCAGCTTGCGGCATTGCGCAGCGATGCGGAAGCGCAAGCGACCTGGAAGCGCCTGGTGAGCAAGCACCAGAAATTTCTGGCAGGCCGCCAGCCCAATATTGTCAAGACCGAGCTTGGCGGCCTGGGAACATTTTACCGCGTGCAGCTCGGACCCTTCGCGGACAAGGGATCATCGCAGCAACTCTGTAACGATTTCAAGAGTGGCGGTCTCGATTGTTTCCTTTTGGCGCCCTAGGGCCCAAGGCTTCAGAAAAATGCGCCCTTGCCAGACCGGCCACGGCGCACGATCCTGATAAACTGGAGTTGAGCGGACTTCACAGCCGTTGGATTCTGGGCGAAAGTGGTGGCTGAATATTGCCCCCGCTCCTACAAGCTTACAGATTCAAGAAAAGCAGGTTATGGCGAAAGACAAAAACAATAAGAGATCGGGTTCAGGCGGAGAGCGGATTGACGAATCTCCAGCTGAAACGCTGACACGTCTGAGGAGCCTCGAACCCAAACCAGCGCTGCATTTGAGTGCACGTTTGCGAAACTACTTTTTGACCGGTCTTATTATCGTTGGACCGGTCGGAATAACGCTCTACGCCCTCTGGTGGTTTATCAACCTTGTCGACGCCTGGGTGAAACCCTGGGTGCCGCAAATCTACCTTCCCGAAACATATCTGCCGTTCACTGTGCCCGGCGTTGGATTGATCTTCTCCATTGCCATGTTGATTGTGGTGGGCGCTCTGACAGCCAATTTGTTTGGGCGAACGGTCGTCAGTTACGGGGAGATTCTGGTGGGCCGTATGCCGGTGGTGCGCGGTGTCTACCGGGCTCTGAAGCAGATATTCGAAACCATTCTTTCCCAGTCCAGCAATTCCTTCCAGCAGGTTGGATTGGTCGAATACCCGCGCCGGGGCCTCTATGCCATCGTGTTTGTTTCCACACCGGCCAAGGGGGAGGTTGACGAAAAGGTCCATAAGGGCGAGCGGGTATTGAGTGTCTTTTTGCCGACCACGCCCAATCCGACTTCGGGATATTTGCTGTTCGTGGCGGAAAAGGATGTGACGCTGCTGGATATGAGCGTTGAGGAGGGCGCAAAGCTCGTAATTTCCGCCGGTCTTGTTGTGCCGCCCTATCAGGCAAAACTGAAAAAACTGGCAAAGAGCTCCAAGTCCAGGCCGCGCGCAAAGTCAACGCGCTCCAGCCAGAAAACACCCGTTTAGAAGTCTTCAGGAAAATCGGAAACTCTTTACCCGGCCTTGAGCAGGCGTATCGCCTCATCGCGCTCAAAAAGATAGAGCAAACTGCGTAAAGCCTCGCCGCGTCCACCTGAAAGTTCCGTATCGCCCGCCAATATCATCCTGGCGTCATCGCGCGCCGCGGCCAGCAATTCCCCATCGCGCGGCAAGGCGGCCACCCGGAACTCAGGCAGGCCGCTCTGGCGTGTGCCCAGCACCTCGCCGCCGCCGCGCAGGCGCAAATCTTCCTCCGCAATCGCGAACCCGTCTTCGGTTTCGCGCAGGGCATTGAGCCGCGCATGGGCTGTGTCGCCCAGCGGCGGCTTGTACATCATGATGCAGGCGGATTTGTCCGTACCGCGCCCGACCCGCCCGCGCAACTGGTGCAGCTGCGCGAGGCCAAAACGCTCCGCGTGTTCGATCACCATGATGGTGGCGTTGGGCACGTCGACGCCAACTTCAATGACGGTCGTGGCGACGAGAAGGGAAATTTCGCCCAGGGCAAAACCCTGCATCACAGCATCTTTTTCCGCACCGGGCATCTGGCCATGAACCAGTGCGACCTTGTCTCCAAAGCGTTCTTTCAGGGCCGCGTAGCGTTCCTGCGCCGCGGTGGCATCAAGGATGTCGGATTCCTCGACCAGCGGACAGACCCAATAGGCCTGCGCGCCGCCTTCAATGGCGCGCCCCAGCCGGTCCATCACCTCGCCAAGGCGCGTAGACGGCATGGCGCGGGTCGCGACCGGTAGCCGACCCGCCGGTTTTTCAAGAAGTTTTGAAACTTCCATGTCGCCATAGTGGGTCAGAAGCAGGGTGCGGGGAATGGGTGTGGCGGTCATCACCAGAACGTCGGTTCCCCCCCGGCTGCTTTTGGCCTGAAGCGCGAGGCGCTGATGCACGCCGAAACGGTGCTGTTCGTCGATGACCGCGATAGCAATATCCTTGAAGTCGACCCCCTCCTGAAACAGTGCATGGGTACCGATCAGTATATCGAGATCGCCTTCACCCAGCCGGTCCAGGATGGATGAACGCTCCTTGCCTTTTTCGCGTCCCGTCAGCAATGCAAGCCCGATACCCGCGCTCTCGCACAAGGGGGTCAGCGTGTTGAGATGCTGGCGCGCCAGCAAATCGGTCGGCGCCATCAGGGCCGCCTGCCGGCCCGCCTCCACCGCGTTTGTCATGGCCAGCAGTGCGACAATGGTTTTGCCGCTGCCGACATCGCCCTGCAGCAGCCGCAACATCCGGTGGGGCCCGCGCATGTCCGCATCGATCTCCTCCAGAACCCGCATCTGCGAAGCCGTTAACGTGAAAGGGAGGGAGTTCAGAATTTTTCCGCTCAATTCGCCGGTGCCTTCGGTCGGGCTCCCGGCGGTCTTGCGCAGATTCTTGCGCACCAGCGCGAGCGCCAGCTGATTGGCGAGCAACTCGTCATAGGCAATTCGCGCGCGTGCTGGGGCAGTCACGAGAATATCTTCATCCGATTGGGGAGCGTGAACCATGCGCAGCGCCTCAGCGAAGACCGGCCAGGAATTTCGACTGACCCACGCCGCGTCCTGCCACTCCGGCAATTCCGGTATGCGGGCGATGGCTTGTGCGAGCGCCTTGCGCGCTACTTTTCCGGAAAGACCGGAGGTGAGCGGATAGACCGGCTCCAGCAGCGGTAATTCACCGGCCTCGTCCAGCTTGACCACATAGTCGGGGTGGGGCATCTGCCGCCGCCCCGCATACTCCTCGATTTTACCCGACACAATCCGTGTTTCGCCAACGGGGAGCAGTTTTTCCAGATAGGGCGCCTTGGCGTGGAAAAAGACCAACTCCAGAAAGCCCGTTTCATCGGCGCAGGTGACACGGTATGGAATGCGGCGCTGGCCGCGCGGCGGCGCTCTGTGTTCGTTCACGGTTACGGCAATGGTGGCCAGTTGCCCGGGAACAGCTTCGGCAATTTTCGGCCTTGCCCTCCTGTCGATCAGGGACACGGGAAAATGCAGAAGGAGGTCGATAATCTTCGCCTCGTCGCCCGGGGCATGGGGCGCAAGCAAACGCTTCAGTAGCGTCTGGAGGCGCGGTCCGATCCCGTCGAGGGTGCGCAGGCCCGCGAACAGGGGAGTAAGAATGTGTGGCCGCATTGGATAGCTGTTCCCTGAAGTTTTCCGGCCGTAGGTTCACGCCCCGCCGATCCGTGGCTGACAGCGCGGCTCCGGGGGAGTATATGGCGCGGGTGGCAACGCAAGACTAATGCTTCCCAAGCCTGGACCCAATGGCTGATACGCGCAACGACATGGAAAACGATCTAGATGCCCTCCGCCGGCGCGCCAGATATCGGGCGGGTCATCGCGGGACCAAGGAAATGGACTGGCTTCTGGGCCGCTTTGCCAAGAGCGAGGCCGACAAGATGGACGATGCGGAATTAAAGGACTTCGAGGAGTTTCTTGCCTTGCCCGATCCGGACATCGAAAACTGGCTGCTTGTTCCGGACTGCCCCGCGCCCGGGGGGAAAGCGGGCGAATTTGTTGCGCGGTTGAAGCGGTTTCATGATCTCTAGGGCGCCGGAAATATTGAGTATGGCCAGATGAACTCCATCATTCCGGTGCAAGAGATTCTCGAGGCCCGGGGCGCGCAGACCCTGGCCGCCACGCCAGAGGGGCTGGATGCGCTGGCGCTCGCGGAAATCGCACAGGCCCTGGCGGCAAGCGACCCTGCGAAGCCCGCAACAATTCTGCACATCGCCCGCGATGACAAGCGCATCTCCGCGCTCAGGGCGGGGCTGGAATTCTTTGGCGGCGGCAATATCAGGACGATTGTTTTTCCGGCGTGGGATTGCGTGCCATATGACCGTATTTCGCCCAATGGGGACATTGCCAGCCGCCGCCTCGCGGCGCTTGCGGAACTGACGCGATCACAAGGCGGGAGCGGTTCGGGGGCAGTGATTGTGCTGACCAGCGTTAACGCAGCCGTGCAGCGCGTGCCCCCGCGTGCGTTTATGGAACAGGCGGTTTTGCGGTTGGCGGCGGGATCCGCGCCCGGCATGGATGGCCTTACCGCACGCCTTGAATCAACCGGCTACATTCGCACGGGCAATGTAATGGAGCCGGGAGAATATGCGGTACGCGGTGGCATAGCGGATTTGTTTCCGCCGGGCAGGAAGAGGCCTGTCCGGCTCGATTTCTTCGGCGATACGCTGGAAACGATCCGGGAGTTTGACACCGAAACCCAGCGCACGACAAAGAACCTGAGCGATGTTCTTCTGCTCCCCGTCAGCGAGGCGATATTGAACGCCGATACGGTCAGCGGCTTCCGCCAGCGCTATGTGGAACTGTTCGGCCCGGTGACCAGCGCCGATCCGCTCTATGAGGCCATATCGGCCCAGACGCGCTATCAGGGGATGGAGCATTGGCTGCCGCTGTTTCATGAGCGCCTTGAGACCCTGTTCGATTATGTGCCGGGCGCGCTGGTGAGCTGCGACCGTCTGGTCGAGGAGGCGCGGGAGAAACGCGCGGAACAGATCGCCGATCACCATCAATCGCGCGCCGCCTCTCTGGAGCAGAAAAGTTTCGGTGCGCCGCCTTACAAGCCCGTTCCGCCGAAAGGGATGTTTCTGGACACGCAGGACTGGAACGACGCGCTGGCCGCGCGCCAGGTAGTGACTTTTTCCCCCTTTGAGGTGCCTCAGGGGAAGGGCTCGGGGAGGGTCGTTTCGCTAGGCGGGCGCGTCGGGCGCTCATTTGCCGCGGAACGCGCGCGCGAAGGCACCAATATATTTGACGTGGTCGTGGAACATATAGGGAAACTCAATTCCGGGACCCGGCGCCCGCTCGTCGCCTGCTGGAGCAAGGGCGCGCGCGAGCGGCTCGAGAAACTGCTGAATGACCATGGTCTGGAGGCGACCGCGCAGATCGATTCATTTGCGGAATTATCGGGGCTGCCAAAAGGGACGACGGCACTTGGGGTGCTCGGCCTGGAGACAGGGTTCGAAACGCCGGATTTCGCAATCATCTCCGAGCAGGATATTCTTGGAGATCGCCTGATCCGGAAAACCAGGTCGCGCCGCGGCGCAAAGGTTCTGACCGAGGTCTCCAGCATTGGGTCGGGCGATCTTGTGGTCCATGCCGAACATGGCATTGCCCGCTTCGAGGGCCTGAAGATCATCGATGCGGCCGGCGCGCCCCATGACTGCATGGAGCTGACCTATCAGGGCGGTGACCGCCTCTATCTGCCGGTTGAGAATATCGAGCTTCTCACCCGCTACGGCTCCGATGAGGCCGGCGCCACACTCGACAAGCTGGGCGGGGTCGCGTGGCAGTCCCGCAAGGCGCGGCTGAAGAAGCGCATTCTCGAAATTGCCGACAAGCTGATCGGAGTTGCGGCAGCGCGCGAACTCAAACGCGCGCCAGTGTTCGAGACGCCCGAAGGGGTCTATCAGGAGTTTTGCTCCGGATTCGCGTTTGAGGAGACCGAAGACCAGGCGTCGAGTATTGCCGATGTGCTTTCCGATCTTGCATCCGGGCGTCCCATGGACCGCCTGATTTGCGGCGATGTCGGGTTTGGCAAGACGGAAGTGGCGCTTCGCTCGGCGCTTGTGACCGCCATGGCCGGCAGCCAGGTCGCGCTCGTCGCTCCGACCACCTTGCTGGTGCGCCAGCACTATCAGACCTTTTGCGAGCGTTTCGCCGGTCTGCCGGTCAATATTGCGCAGGCGTCGCGCATGGTGACACCGCGCGAACTTGAAAGGGTCAAGGAGGGCATCAGGAGCGGTCACATCGATATTGTCATCGGCACCCATGCGCTGCTCGGGAATTCCATCGAGTTCGCCGATCTCGGGCAGCTGATTATTGATGAAGAGCAGCATTTCGGCGTGCAGCACAAAGAGCGCCTCAAACGATTGCGTGAGGATGTGCATGTGCTGACGCTCACCGCGACCCCCATTCCGCGCACGCTGCAACTGGCGCTGTCGGGTGTGCGGGAACTCTCCCTCATCGCCACGCCGCCCGTGGACCGCCTGGCCGTGCGCACCTATGTCACGCCCTTCGACCCCATGATCCTGCGCGAGGCGCTGCTGCGGGAGCGGTTTCGCGGCGGACAGAGCTTTTATGTATGTCCGCGCATTGCCGATCTGGATGGCGCGGGGGCGTTTCTGGCGGAGCATATTCCCGAGCTGAAAGTCGCCCGCGCCCACGGGAAAATGGGTTCAGCGGAGCTGGAAGATGTAATGGCCGGGTTCTATGACCGGCAATATGACGTTCTGCTGAGCACGACGATCATCGAGTCCGGTCTCGATATTTCCACCGCCAACACTTTGATCGTGCATCGCGCCGACCGCTTCGGACTGTCGCAGCTGTATCAGCTAAGGGGCCGTGTCGGGCGCTCCAAAACGCGCGCCTATGCCTATTTTACCCTACCCGACGGGACCAAGCTGACACCGGCGGCGGAAAAGCGCCTCAAGGTGCTGCAATCCCTCGACACGCTGGGTGCGGGTTTTTCACTAGCAAGCCACGATCTGGATATCCGGGGAGCGGGAAACCTGCTGGGCGAGGAGCAGTCCGGGCACATCAAGGAAGTTGGCTTTGAGCTTTATCAGTCCATGCTCGAAGAGGCTGTTGCCGGGCTGAAAGGCGGCGGCGCGGCGGAACTGGAGGATCAGTGGTCGCCGCGCATTGCGCTGGGGACATCCGTGTTGCTGCCGGAAAATTATGTGCCCGATTTGCAGGTGCGGCTCGGTCTCTACCGGCGGCTGTCGGAAGTCAACTCGGCAACTGAAATCGAGGGCTTCGCGGCGGAACTGCTGGACCGCTTCGGGCCGCTGCCCGATGAAGTCAAGCACCTCCTCGATATCGTTCAGATCAAGGCTTTGTGCCGGCGGGCCAGCGTATCGGAAGTGGAAGCGGGTCCGCGCGGCGCCGTCATTGCTTTTCGTGACAATCGGTTTGCCAATCCCGAAGGGCTGATCGCGCTTATCACGCGAGAGGCCGGGCGGATGCGGCTTCAGCCCGATCACCGGCTGGTTCTGAAGGGTGACTGGAAAGAACCGGCGCAAAGACTAAGCGGCGCGCGGGCGATCTTGCGGCAACTGGCCGAGCTGGCCGAAAAGGGACGCAAGGCAGCCTGAAGGTTTTGCCCTTAGCCCAGTCCTTCTTCGTCGCCGAAACTCGGTTCCTGGGAAATCTGCACCAATGCGTCGGCCAGCAACTCGGCGCGCTGCGCGCCAACCAGAATATGCTGCTGGTCTATGATGAATGTGGGGACGCCCTGCACGCCAAGTTCATGGGCGAGTTCAATCTCCTTCTTGACTTCATCCACGTCCCTGTCAGTGGCCAGCACTTCTTCCACAAGACCGGTATCCATTCTTGCCTCCCGGGCCGCACCAAGCAAAACAGGAGTCTCGCCAATGTCTTCTCCTTCGGTGAAGTAGAGCTCGAACAGGCTCTCCACCACGGCGTCCTGCTGATGGCCGACCTCGGCCCAGCGGATCAGCCGGTGCGCATTCATCGTGTTGGGGGATTTTGTAATGCGGTCGAATGCAAATTGGATGCCCTCGACTTCGCCGGTTTCCTTGATCTGCGCATACATTTCCGCAGCTTTGTCCCGGCCAAATTTTTTGTCGAGATAGTCCTGCCGGTCCATGCCATTGGCGGGGATTGTCGCATCCAGTTGAAACGGCCGCCAGCGGACGACCGGTTCGATATCCGGCGCCAGAACCTGCGCCCTGTCGAGCCGCCGCTTACCGATATAGCACCATGGGCACATCACATCGGAAACCACATCAATGGTCAGGACATCTATTTCGCGCATTGGAATTCATCATACCTGATACAAACACGGGGATATGTGATTATCAGGCTGCGGCCTTGAGGTCCACGGTGCGGCTTCGCTTGACGACAGTCTCAGCGGTATCATCCTTCTGGTAGCCTGCCAGGCGGGTCTCCAGCCGCACAAAGACCGGTGCGTTATGCCCCTCCACCGCGAATTCCGTGTGCGCGACAACGCCGTTGATTCTGAGGATGGCTTTCCGGGCGCGCTCCACCGGCGTGTCGGGCAATGCGAGAATGAACTCGGTACCGGAATACCGGGCCGCCATGTCCTCGCCCCGGATCAGCAAACTGATCACTTCGCCGACCTGCCTGATAATCCGGTCTCCGGAGGCAAAACCCAGCGTTTCATTGATTTCCGGCATATTCGCGATTGAGAGATTCGCCAGGGAGAATCCCTGGCTGGTCTTCTTTGCATCCCTTACCATGGTCGTAATATGCTCAAGCGCAAAGCCCCGGCTGTAGAGACCTGTCAGTGCGTCACTTGTCGCAAGGTGTTTGGCCTGTTGATATATCTTCTTGAGTGAGTCGCGGAAGCGGGACTCCCGCACCAATAGATTGATCCGAATCCTCAACTCGTCGCAGGAGTAGGGCTTTGCGATCGTGTCGGTGATGTCCGACTCAAAGACCTGAGGGCATTTCTCCAACTCGTTTCGTTCGGCCAGCAAGACGATCGGCAGGTTGAACAGCCGTGATTGGCTGCGGACCGCCTTGGCGAAATCGATATGAGGCTGGACCGAGGCGGCTGCATTGATGAGTACGGCATCAAAATTTCGCCGGGTCAGATAATCGAGCGCGGTCCCCTCGCTCAGGGCGCCGATGAGTGTGGCGTGTTTGGCCAGCGAATGCTCGATCATGGCAAATTGTGTCGGGTCGCCGAGGACAAGTACGGTCGCATTGTCTACATGGCTCGGCGGGGCGACGGCGGCCGGCGCGTCGAGCCCGTATTTGGCGGATGTGTTCAGTCGCCGGACATGCTCTTCATGCATGGTATTCAGGCGCACCAGCGAGCTGAGCCGGTGGCAGATTTGCGCCGGATTTACCGGCCCGATGAGAAGATCGTCGATATCGGCCGCCGCGTCCGCAAGTTCCATATTTTTGTCGGTGCCGACCAGCATGATGCGCAGATGGCTGGACAGGGCGCTGGCCTTGAGGGCTTTGCCGAGCGCCAGGAATGTCTCCGGCGCCTTGAGTGCCGGTGCGCTCTGCATGTTGAGGATGACCACGTCTGGTCTGCGCGATCCGCATAACTCGGCGACGCTCTGGGCAATATCGCCAATCGCGCATTCAAAGCCTCCTTCGGCAAGCGCATCCGCCATTTTCTTGTCGTTGCCTGTGTCCTTGCCGACAATGAGGATGCGCGCTGGGCCATGCATGAGTCTGGATTCCCGTCTGTCCGAAGCGAAATTACCCTTTGCAGGAGTGTCGGACGGATTGGTTTAATATTTCATAAAGTATGAAATGGCGTTTTAGATATGTGCCAGAATCTGGTCGCGCTGCACCTTTCCTTGTCCGCTGCGGGGGATCGATTTCACAATCACCAGCTGATCGGGTGTCTTGTAGGGAGCGACTCTCTTTTGGTCCAAAAACTCCCGGAGCCGGTCGAGCGATGGCGCAATGTCCGGTTTTGGCACCACCGCGGCGAAGATACGTTCGCCGATGACAGCATCGTCCAGCACGAATGCCGCGGCATCCAGAAACTCGGGAAACTCCGCGTAGAGTTTGTCGAGCTCACTCGCCGCGATCACCGCGCCGCCGTGATAAATCAGATTCTCGCTCTTCTGGCAGCGGAACTGTCCAGCGAAGGATTCGTCCACGGCGCAGCCGATCCCGGTGTCGAGAAAGCCGTGGGAATCGGCCTCTATTACGGTTCCGTCCTGCGCTCCGGCTGGTTGTAACGGGCCCGGTGGCACTGAGCGCCCGCTTACGCAAAGCGTTCCTTTCAAGACTTGATGGCTTTCTTTATGGATGACGGCGCCACGGACCCGCATTTCAAGAACAGGGTCCCCGGTATCTTCTTCCCCCGGCAGATAAATTTTTCCAAGCGGCAGAAGCGAAGGATCGGTGCCGGAGCTTCTTTCACGGACCAGTACCGCCAGTTCGGCGAAATTGTGGATGTCAAAAACGGGGAGCGGGGGTTCAAACAGGTCGAGGCCGGAGTCCACGCCATGGGGATTTGGCCAGATACAGCCGATGCGGGCGAGGGGCAGCGCAGATGATCCCAGATCGCAGCGTTCTTCCAGGGCCGAGATGACCGGCGCGGGCAGGGCGGTATAGGTGATTTCATTTTCCTGCAACTGCCGGACAAACACATCAAAACTGAATGGCAGGTGCAGCACGGTCCGTGCCCCCGCCAGGAGGGGCGCAACCAGCTGGCCGGCCACCGCGCCGATGCTGGAATAGGGGTAGGTGTTGAGAACCCTCCCGCCGGGTCCCAATTTCATGTGGCTGGAAAACATTCTGGCCAGCGCGGCAACTTCACCGTGGGTGCGGGGCACCGGGCAGGCAGCCTGCTGTAGCACGGTCCAGGTTATGAGGGCCGTCTGGTCCAGGGGCGCTGGTTCCGGCAGCAATTCAGTTTTGCGATCCTCCGCGCCCTCTTCGCTCATCCAGTCGTCAATCGGTGTCACCCCATCGGGGAGGTCCTCGCCAATGGCGAATACAAAACGAACGCTTGGGTTCTTGGCGGCGGCCTCGCCAAGTGTCCGGGCCGACATTTCGTCCCCATAGCGGGAAACCGTGACCACGGCTTTCGGTTTTAGCCGGGAGAAGGCCCGATTGATTTCATCAAACCTCCACAGGAGCGGCATGAGGCAGACCGTCAGCCCGGCGCGCCAGGCGCCCAGGATAAGGAGCGGCGCCTCAATCGTATTTGGCATCTGCAGGGCAATTGTGTCGCCTGTGTTCAGACCGCGGCGCAGAAACCGTACGGCAATCTGGTCAGCAAGTATGTTGGCTTTTGCAAATGTAAGACTGCGCGGTTGCCCCATGCCGCGTTTGGCGCGGTCGGGTGAGTCCACGAAGGCGACCTCGTTTTCAGCATCCACGGCAAGTTGGCGCAAGGCGGCGTCCGCGCTGGTCATATCCGGCGCAGCGCCGCCTTTAATCTCAATCCGGACTGAGGCCTCATCATCCATTTTAATTCCGTTCGCCGGGCACCAGAACCTAGCCGCCCGGGCGTTCGATCCACCAAGTATTCACACGATACCCGTACAATGATGTCTTTTTCGGACGGGCGAGGGTCTTCCATCTCGCAACCCATTGCTTGCGCGTGTAGAACAGGGGAATCGCATAGTGGCCCGATAATAGCACCCGGTCGAGAGCCCTGACCGCGGAGACGAATTCTTCCCGCTTCCTGGCCGCCAGCAGAGCCGCGATCATGGCGTCCACGGCCGGGTTCTTGACACCGGCATAATTGAACGAACCTTGCGCATCCGCGCTCTTGGTGCTCCAGCGGAACAACTGCTCGTTTCCAGGCGAGAGCGATGCATACCAGAAAGCCTGAATCATATCGAAATCGAAGGTCTGGCGGCGGCGTTGAAACTGCGCCGAATCAACCAGCCGCAGGCGCGCGGCAATGCCAACGCCCTTGAGTGCGTCGACGAATTTCAGAAGCAATCTCTGCTGTGCACTACTGGCCGCCAGAATCTCGAAGGCGAACGGCGCGCCGGATTTCTCCTCGACCAGCTTGCCATCCCTGAGAGTGTAGCCGGCCTGTTTGAGCAGGCGAAGTGCCTTGCGGCGATTGTCGCGGTTGCGCCCTGCGCCGTCGCTGACGGGCTGCTTGTAGGTGCCCTCGAGAATTGCCGGATCTACGGCGTTTGCGAACGGCTTCAGCAGTTTGCGTTCGCGCTCATCCGCCGCGCGTCCATATGAAGACAGATTCGAGCGGTCGAAGAAGCTCTGCGTCCGGGTATAGAGGCCGAAATAATAGTTTTTGTTCAGCCATTCGAAATCCAGCATGAGCGTCAGCGCACGGCGCACGCGAATATCGGCGAAGACTGGACGGCGGGTGTTGAAGACCAGTGCCGACATGCCCGAAGGGATGCTGACCGGCAACTCCTCCTTGAGGACTCGCTTATCCTTGTAGGCGGAAAAGTCATAACCGCGCGCCCAGCGCCCTGAATCCGACTCGCGCCAGAGCTGAAATAGTCCTTTCTGGAAGGCCTGAAACATCGGGTCGCTATTGCGATAATAGTCGAACCGGATTTCATCGAAATTGAACCGTCCCGCATTGACGGCCAGGTTCCGGCCCCAATAGTCCGGGTTGCGGACATAGACAATCTGCTTGCCTGCCTCGACTTTTCCGATCCGGTAGGGGCCGCTGCCGATGACCGGTTTAAGTGTCGTTTCCTCGAAGGTCTCTGCGGAAAAAAAATGGCGTGGCAGGATGGGCATCAGTCCCATGATGAGCGGCATCTCCCGGTCCCCTTCGGCGTTGAAGGTGAATTTCACGGTCCGGGGTCCGGTTTTCTCGGCGGCTGTAATCTTTGAATAATAGGTGCGGTGATTGGGCCGGCCCTTGTCGCGTAGCAGCTTGTAAGAAAACAGCACATCCTCGACCGTGACCGGTTTGCCGTCAGAAAAACGCGCCTCCTTGCGCAGGACGAAAGCAACCCAGCTTCTGTCCTCGGGCGTTTCGATATTTTCCGCAAGCAGACCGTAGAGCGAAAAGGGCTCATCATATGCCCGCGCCATCAGGCTCTCGAAGACAAGGTCGCGCAGGCCGGCCGCGGCGGCACCCTTGATGATCAGCGGGTTGAGACTGTCGAACGAGCCCAGCGTGGCGAAAGACACTGTTCCGCCCTTTGGCGCGTCCGGGTTCACATAGCTGAAACTGGCGAAGCCCGGTTCATGCGCCAGGGACCCATGCATGGCGATTCCATGAGCCGGCTGCGCATGGGCGCCGCCGGAAAAACCGAAAATAACCGCCGCGGACATAAAGGCTTTCAAGGAAATGAAAGCCCAGTTATAGATGGATGTGCGCTGTTTCATGGGCTCCCCGTTTAGGCGAGGCGCCGGGCAAAAGCAATTCCTCGATTGGACATAATTCTTCGATTGGTCAACGGAAGAGAACCGCCTGGCGGAGTTGCGAAATGAGAGCAGGCGGAGTCCGGACGGTACATTTGCCCATGCGAAAGCCTCTGGACCGAGAGAGGTCATTGCGGGCATGTGCCATGCGAATGCCGTAATTCAATGTATTCAGGCACGTTAAAATAGACAGGTGCGTAAGGCTCGTATCAGAGCGAAGGAAAGGGTAGAAAAATGGTGACCTGCAAAAAGGCCAATCGCCGGGTAGACTCAGCCTCAGTAATTTCAAGCCTGTTCATGGGTCTGGCGGTTGGCGCGCTCTTTCTGGTTCCCCCGGCTCAGGCTCAGCAGCAACCCGCCAAAAAAGCACCAGCTGCGGCGGCGGCCAAGAAACCAGTCGGCAGTGCCTGGGTAAAGCTGTGCCAGAAACAGAGAGGCGATAAAAAAGTGACCATCTGTCTGGTCCATCACGAGCGGTTTCATCCCGACACCGGGCAGCCCCTGATTTCCGCGGCGATTCGCAACATCAGCGGACAGAAGCAGGAAACCATGATGATCATGGTGCCGCTGGGCCGGCTGCTCGCACCAGGGATGTTCATCAAGGTGGATAAGGAGAAGGCGATCAGAGTCCCCTATTCATACTGCACCGCCGTGGGTTGCGTTGCCGAAGTTCCCGCGATGCCGGCGATCGTTACAGCCCTTAAGAAAGGCCGCGAACTCACAATCGGGACCATCGATGTCTCTCAAAAGAGAATTGGCTTTAAGGTTCCGTTGACGGGCTTCGCCACCGCATATGATGGGCCTCCGGTCGACCAGGCAATCTACACCAAGGCGCGAAGGGAAATGTTCATGCAAATCCGCGCGCGCCAGGCCGAACTTGCAAAACGAGCCGCGGAAGCCGTCAAGAAGGGAGGGGCCGCTCAAGGCGCAGGACAGCCCGCGCCGAAAAAGGCACCCTGATGGCGCTTTGGTTTATCCGGGTCTTTAGTGTTTCGACTCGCCCCGAAAACGGTAGATGCCGTTCTCCGGTTCGTCGAACAACTCCGGAATTTCGGCATGGCGCAGCGGCTTGCCAGAGTCGTCGGGCAGAAGGTTCTGTTCCGATACATAAGCCACATATTCGGTTTCATCATTCTCCGCAAAAAGGTGGTAGTAGGGCTGATCCTTTCGCGGCCTGATATCAGGCGGGATGGATTGCCACCATTCTTCACTGTTGGAGAAGGTTGGATCGACGTCGAAAATAACCCCACGAAACGGGTATACCCGGTGGCGCACGACTTGCCCGATCTGGTACTTCGCGAGTTTCAACATTCTGTCGAGCAGCTCATTGCTTTTTTACACTTGGCCACGCTGGCGATCCTGTTATCACGCGCCTTCCCAAGGGCTGTCAACAGGCTGGCTGGAGAGTCCGGTCAGCCGCTGTTCGCAGCGGCAACAACCGTATCCTTTTTCTCCACAAGGTCCGCCAGATCAACGATGACTTTCGCCTGTTTCCAGGTGGCGTCGTCCTGCATTTTTCCATCGATCATGACCGCGCCCGTACCGTCCGGCATGGCCTTGAGTATCCGGCGCGCGAAGGCGACTTCCCCTGCGTCGGGGCTGAACACGCGCTTGGCGATTTCGATCTGGCTTGGGTGCAGCGACCAGGCGCCGTGGCACCCTTGCAGATAGGCGTTGCGAAACTGCGCCTCGCACGCGGCTTCATCGGAAAAATCACCGAACGGCCCATAAAAGGGTTTGATGTCATTGGCGGCGCAGGCATCCACCATTTTGGCGATTGTGTAGTGCCACAGGTCCTGCTGGTGGAACGGGCGCGACCCTTGCCCTACATCGTCGGCCAGCACACCATAGGCGGGATGCCCGCCGCCGACCCGCGTGGTCTTCATGCCGCGCGATGCAGCCAGATCCGCCGGTCCCAGGCTCATGCCATGCATGCGCGGGCTTGCCCCGGCAATGGCCTCGACATTCTTCACGCCTTCGGCTGTCTCGAGAATAGCGTGAATGAGGATCGGGCGGTTGACGCCGTGAGCCGCCTCTAGCTGTGCCAGCAGCTGGTCCAGATAATGGATATCCCAGGGCCCCTCGACCATGGGCAGCATGACGACATCGAGCTTGTTTCCGATCTCGGCGACGAGCTGGGTGACATCATCGAGCGCCCAGGGGCTGTTGAGCGAATTGATGCGGGTCCACAGCCCGGTCGAGCCGAAGTCGTTGGCTTGCGCCAACTCGATGAAGCCATCACGCGCCGCTGTCTTGGCGTCCGCGGGAATGGCGTCCTCAAGATTGCCAAGCAGAATATCGACCTGGCCTGCGAGCGCCGCCGCCCTGGCGCGGATCTTCTCGATATGCGGCGGGATGAAATGGATCATCCGTTCGAGCCGCACAGGCAATTCGCGAAGCGGTTGGGGTGCGCCGACGGCAAGCGGCTCGAAGAAGCGTTTGGGGAGTTTTCTTGATGCACTCATGGTGTGTTCCAGATTGAACCTGTTGGCCTGCTCACACGAAGCGTTTATTGGACCACATAAATTGTCCCGGTGTCTCGCGGATCCATTCCTCAAACTGTTTTTGCATGGCTGCGGTAATGGTCCGGATATCTTCTTTTTCGTCTTCGGTCCGGGGCACCTTGACCTCGACCACATTTACGCGAAAGCGGCTTTGCCGGCCGACCCGTACGCAGCGCCCGATCCACATACGCGCGTTAAGGCGGCGCACCAGCAGGGCCGGAAAGGGTGAAAATTTTTCCTGCCGGCCAAAGAATGGGACCTCTACGCCGTTTCTGTCATACAGATCCGCGACGAACCCTAAAGATGCTGTGTCATGGCGTCCGCGCTGACGCAGAAAACGCCCAAGCATGCGGGCGGTCTCGAAGCCCGTTGAACGCCCCTTGTTTCCACCCTTGCCGAACAAGCCGCCCGGGAAAAGCAATTTACGCTTCTCCTGGAGATAGTTCTCCACGTAAGGATTCGAAACCAGCCGGTAGACCGCCGCGGTCTTGGAACCCGCGACGGCAAGCGGCCAGCTGGCGAGTTCCCAATTGCCCATATGCATTGTGGCGGCGATCGTGGAGCCCAATTTGCCCTGGTAGCGCAGCACCATGGGAAGGTTTTCAATTTCGATACGTTCCGGGTCGGCCAGAATGCGGTCAATAAGGACGGTTTCGACAACAACGCGGCCAATATTGTCCCACATCTCCATCGCAATTTCCTCGCGCTCCGCTTCCGTTTTCTCCGGATAGGCGATTTTGAGGTTATCCATCGCCTTGCGGTGGCGCCGGCCGCCGCGCGAAACCCATTGCGTGATTCTGGCGGAGCAATCGGACGCCAGGTCGAGCGGGACCAGCCGTATGAGGCCGAAGATGAGCCGCATCAGCGCATATTCCAGCCGGTGTCTGATGTCGCGCAGCCAATACATATCGGTTGATCTCGTAGTTTGCGGGGCCAGGTCGTTTTGGAGCGGAAAAATGTTGCCGCGGCGTCTGTTGCCAGTGTTGGGCCGCCCGCGTCAAGGGGTGGAATGACGCAATCACCCTATTTCAACGCCAGCGGGAGCCGGCGCGGGTGAATGCATCAGTTTCGGAAGGCCGGACTGCGGCGCCAGGCCCTCGCGCATGAACGCCCTGCGCAAGGGAGCGATGCCGTCAAGCAGGTGGAGCCCCAGTCCACGGGCCGCCTGCAATGGCAGCAGCCCGGAAATCAGCGAGCGATTGAGAAAATCCACCGCAAAAACACGGGAGCTGACATCTTTTCGCCTGGCCTTGTCATAGGCGGAAAGGACATCTCCTCCGCCGGGATCCTGACCTTTTTCCAGAGCCGAGGCGGCGCACTCGGCCAGCGCGGCCGCGTCACGAAAGCCGAGATTCAAACCCTGAGCGCCAATGGGCGGGATGACATGCGCGGCCTCGCCGACGAGTGCAATGCGCCTGGCGGCGTAGCGCTCCACGCTCATGCCCGACAGGGGAAAGGCCGCACGCGGCCCGGCATTTGAGATTTGTCCCAGACATCCTTGCAGACGGGTTTCGATTTCCTGCGCGATGGCCCGGTCGCCAAGGCCGAGCAGCCTGTTTGCCTCATCGGGCGTTTCGACCCAGACCAGGCTGGAGTTCCGTCCGGGCAGCGGCACCGTGGTAAAGGGCCCGGCCTTCCGGTGAAACTCGTTCGAGGTATTGTCATGAGGCTCGCTGTGGGAAAAGTTGCAGGCCAGCGCCATTTGTTCATAGCTCCACGCCCTGGTGCTTATGCCCGCGGCCTGCCGGCTGATCGAGGCCCTGCCATCGGCGCCGGCCACAAGCCGGGCCGTGAGGTTTTGCCCCTCAGCCAGGCAAACGCGAATATTTTCATCTCCCGGCTCGATTTCCGTCGCGCCTTTCGATTCGATGATATCGAGATTTGGCATGGCTTCGGCCCGTGCGCGCAGGCCCGCGACCAATTGCGTATTCGCAATGTTGTAACCGAAGGGTTGATCCCCGATCTCGCGGGATTCGAAAATAACTTCCGGCGCGCGGAGCAGCCGCCCGGTGTCATCAATTATGCGAATCGTGTGCAGCGGAGCCGCGTGGCCACGGCACAACTCCCAGACCCCGGTATTGCGCAACAGTTGCACGGACGCCTGTAGCAAAGCCGTGGTGCGGGTGTCCGGCCGGGCCGGGTCGGGATTGTGGGGAGGTCCGGCAATCGCGGTGTGGCAACCGACGCAGGCCATGGCGATCGCCGTTGTGAATCCTGCCGGCCCCGCGCCTATGACAATTGCATCGTAAGTGGCCGCGCTCATCCGCGTGGAACGGCATCGTAGGCGATTGAAATCCGCGTATCTTCGGATTTTTGAAGAATCATTCCCAGATTGACCCGGCCATCGGCAAATACGGGTACGGGATCGCCTGCAACCGCTTTTTTCAACATTTTTGCCGCGGCGTCCAGATGGCCGGTTTCAGCGGTGGAAAGCGCGCACATATTGAGTATCCGGGAGTGGCCGGGGGCCTTTTTGAGCACCCGTTTGTAACGTTTTATCGCGCCCTCATGGCCCCCCTGTTTTTGCAGCGCAATCGCCCGCTCAACGATGGCCTGAGGAAAAGCGGATTGAGGGCCTCCGGTGAAGTTAGCCACGATTCCCAATCTCCGGCGTAATTGATTCGATTCAAGGCGCCGTCAACGGCGCGATTTCGGTTGCGATCTTGCCATTTTCGCCAGTTTCCGGCAATGGCTGCCTTCGATTTGCGGCGACTCGGCGCGGAGAGGCGCGAAATGCGCATAACTCTGCCGATTTTTCGGAGGTTTTTAATGAATTACACCAGTTCAGGAGGGCAGGGGGCCAACGATTTTCTGATTCTCTTCAATCGAGCCAAATTCCGGAGCGGAATTTTGTCCCTGACTGGCGGATCAAGGGAATTGAGCCTGTTTGCAGGAGACGAGCAGGACTGCCCGCGCATTCTGCTTTTGGCAGCTTTTGGAGAGAGTGAAAGAGAATAAATGCGATAGCAGTATTTCAAAAATCAGAGAAATTTAAGCTAGAAAATTGAAATAATGGGAATATTAAATGATGTGCACAATTAAATGTGTATGTACAAAATTTTTAATACATTAAAATTATTCATTCGAATTTGATATTAAATACTATATTAATAGAAATATATAAAAAATACATCAGATATAACAAAAAAAAGTTATATTAAAAGTATTTTACTGGTTGTATTAGTTATATATCACTCTGCATGATGAATAGTAGTCAGTTTAATTTCTAAAAAATATGGTATACTG